>CACYDW010000146.1 GCA_902773325.1 uncultured Ruminococcus sp. | reverse complement strand
ACATGGTCAACACCGCCGAAGCCGATATCATAAGCCCAGCCGTCACCGCCGAAGATCCATACGGACTTCTTAGCGAGGTATTCGCTGTTTTCAAGAACATCTTTTCTTGTCGGGCAGTCGCAGTCAAGCTTTTCAAGCTCTGCGATCACTGCCTTTGCAGCCGCGCCGTTCTTTTCGCCGTCATTCTTGGTAGCCATGAATTCAGCGATAGCAGCCTTTACGCTCTCGGGAGCCTTCTCACCGGCAGCGATCTGCTCGAGGTCTGCGATCAGACGCTCTCTGATAGCCTTCTGACCGAGATACATACCATAGCCGTGCTCAGCGTTATCCTCAAAGAGGGAGTTAGCCCATGCAGGACCGTGGCCGTCCTTGTTGACGGTATAGGGAGATGTTGCAGCAGGGCCGCCCCAGATGGACGAACAGCCTGTTGCGTTGGAAATGTACATTCTGTCGCCGAAGAGCTGTGTTACAAGACGTGCATAAGAGGTTTCTGCACAGCCTGCGCATGAGCCGGAGAACTCAAGAAGCGGCTGCTTGAACTGGCTGCCGATCACGTTGAGGTTTGCCGTTGTTTCGGGCTTCTCTGTAACGTTTGCAACGCAGTAGTCGAATACCTTCTGCTGATCCTCCTGTGTTTCGCGGGCAACCATTTTGAGTGAGCTGGTGGGACATACGCCTACGCAGACACCACAGCCCATACAATCCATGGGAGAAATTGCAAGTGTATACTTATAATCTGTCTTTACAACAGGCTTGGGAGCGATCTTGGTGTTTTCGGGTGCATTGGCAGCCTCTTCCTCAGACATTGCGAAGGGTCTGATGGTAGCGTGAGGACATACAAAGGAGCACTTGTTACACTTCGCACAGGTAGCTTCGTTCCACTCAGGAACCATTACTGCAACGCCGCGCTTCTCATAAGCAGATGCGCCCAGTTCGAAGGTACCGTCAACATGCTCGGTAAATGCAGATACGGGAAGTGCATCTCCGTCCATCTTGTCAACAGGCTCAAGAATAGTTTCCACCATCTTAACGGTCTTGGCATTGCCTGTGAGGGTGTTTTCAGCAGCTTCGTCAGCAGCATCTGCCCATGCAGCGGGAACATCGACCTTCACGAATGCGGTAACACCTGCGTCGATAGCCTTGTGGTTCATGTCAACAACGTCCTGACCCTTCTTGAGGTAAGACTTTGTTGCAGCGTCCTTCATGTGCTGAACAGCCTCTTCGATGGGCATAACCTTTGCGAGTGCAAAGAAAGCAGCCTGAAGAATGGTGTTTGTACGCTTGCCCATGCCGATCTGCTCAGCAAGGTCAATAGCGTTAACGGTATAGAGCTGAATATTGTTTTTAGCGATATACTGCTTGGTTTCAGCGTTGAGGTGCTTGTCCAGCTCCTCGGGAGTCCACTGGCAGTTGATGAGGAATACACCGCCGGGCTTTACATCGTTGACCATCTTATAGCCCTTGAGGATATAGGACGGGTTGTGGCAGGCAACAAAGTCTGCCTTATTGATGTAGTAGGGGCTCTTGATCGGCTTGTCGCCGAAGCGGAGGTGAGAAATTGTTACACCGCCGGTTTTCTTGGAGTAATACTGGAAGTATGCCTGAACATATTTCTGAGTATAGTCACCGATGATCTTGATGGAGTTCTTGTTAGCGCCGACTGTACCGTCACCGCCGAGACCCCAGAACTTACATTCGATAGTGCCCTCTGCTGCGGTATTGGGAGCAGGCTTCTCTTCGAGTGAGAGATAAGTAACGTCATCGTTGATGCCGAGTGTGAACTGTGCCTTCGGCTCGTCCTTAGCGAGTTCATCATATACTGCGAATACGCTTGAAGGAGGAGTATCCTTAGAGCCAAGACCATAACGTCCGCCGACAACCTTCATGCCTGTTCTGCCCTGAGCGGCAAGAGCGGCGATAACATCAAGGAAGAGAGGTTCGCCAAGAGCACCGGGTTCCTTTGTTCTGTCAAGAACAGCAATCTTCTTACAGGTTGCGGGAATAGCTTCTACTAACTTATCTGCTCTGAACGGACGGTAAAGTCTTACCTTGACAAGGCCGACCTTTTCGCCGTTAGCGTTCATATAGTCAATAACCTCTTCTGCAACGTCACAGATCGAACCCATAGCGATAATAACACGCTCAGCATCCTCTGCACCGTAATAGTTGAAGAGCTTATAATCTGTGCCGAGCTTTTCGTTGATCTTGCCCATATACTTCTCAACGATCTCGGGAACAGCTTCATAATATTTATTGCAGGCCTCTCTGTGCTGGAAGAAGATATCGCCGTTTTCATGAGAACCGCGCATTACGGGGCGTTCAGGGTTGAGTGCTCTCTTTCTGAAAGCCTTAACAGCGTCCATATCGCACATTTCTGCGAGGTCTTTGTAATCCCAGATCTGGATCTTCTGGATCTCGTGTGAGGTTCTGAAGCCGTCGAAGAAGTTAATAAAGGGTACTCTGCCCTCGATCGCTGCAAGGTGAGCAACGGGAGCGAGATCCATAACCTCCTGCGTGTTGGTTTCAGCCAGCATAGCGAAACCGGTCTGACGGCAGGCATAAACGTCCGAATGATCGCCGAAGATGTTGAGCGCATGAGATGCAACGCAGCGTGCCGAAACATGGAATACGCCGGGGAGCAGCTCACCTGCGATCTTGTACATATTGGGGATCATGAGCAGAAGACCCTGTGAAGCGGTAAAGGTCGTTGTAAGTGCACCGGCATTGAGTGAACCGTGAACGGTACCGGCAGCACCTGCCTCAGACTGCATCTCAGACACCTTTACAGTTGTGCCGAAGATGTTTTTCAATCCCTGAGCTGACCACTGATCAACATAGTCTGCCATCGGGCTTGAAGGGGTGATGGGGTAAATACCTGCTACTTCTGTAAACGCATAGGCTACATGAGCGGCAGCATTATTACCATCCATCGTTTTCATTTTTCTTGCCATTTGTTTGTCCTCCTTATATTAGGATTGCAATCAGAACAGTACAATCAGACAATGCACTGGTTCAACAATAATTTTAACATTTTTTTAGCGTTGTGTAAAGTGCAAAATGTAAATATCCTATAAAAAAATACAAAATTTACAAAAAATATCGCGGGTCAGGCGCAGTGTCTGTGTTCCCGCGATGTTTTAAGAGCCTGCTTATAGTGAGCGACAAAAATATTCTTACTAAGAGTGATATCCGAAGGGGTGTGGGAGCGACCGGAAAGCCCCCACAGTCAGCCGATGATTTATCAAAGTATAAAAATAATGTCGTTTACTTAAAATCTTATTTGGGTGCATACGCAGCAGCCGGAGCGAAATCAGAATTTTTTGTCAATGTTTGCGCGGTATTCTTTGGGTGTCATGTGATACTTTTTCTTGAAAATACGGTTAAAATAGGAAAGATTAAAAATTCCGACACTATTGGCAATTTCCGTAACCTGAAGATTGGTCGTAGAAAGCTGTTTGGCAGCAAGATTCAGACGGTAATCATTGATATATTCAATACAGGTCATACCCATATATTTTTTGAAAAAGCGCATGAAGTAATGCTTGCTCAGGTCGATACGTTCTGCAAGCTCTTCAACGGTCATCTGCTTGCGATAGTTCGTCTGGATATATTCGATAATAATGCGGATATTGCGTACAGTCGCTTCCTTCAAGCCGGATTCATACACCTCACGTTCAAAAAAGAAGGAGAACAGAATGAAAAACAAACTATAAAGGTAAGAGCGAAGCTGTAATTCAAAGAACTTCTCTTTTTTGTCGAAGCTATGTATCAGATTTTCAAGAACAACTTTCAGTTCTTCATAGTGAGGCATATCGGGTGAGATCACCACAGGAGAAAGGTAACAGCCCTCCAGAAACGGATTCAGGTATCTGATGGAACAGGCGTCACTGTTATTTGCTGTAAGAAAGCCTATATCAAACATGAGTGTTCTGAACTTCACGCGGCTCTCATCAAGCTGTCGGAAGGAGTGGAGCGCACGAGGACAGACGATAATGATATCGCCGGTTTTTACGGTATATACTTCTGTATCAATTGTTTCTTCCATTTCACCGTTTTCTATCAGGACTATTTCCATTTCATCATGCCAATGGGTGGGATAAGCGGTATAGAAATCCGGCATAATGGTATTGCAGACATCAAGCGGCAGCAGAAAATCCCCTTTTCGTCCGGTTTCTCTCAATCCGGCAAGCTCATGCTCCAGCATTGTGACACCTCTTTCCTTTCGTGATAGGATTTTACACAATATCTTTAGTTAATACTATTGCCAGCTCCTTTATTATAGCACTTTTATCATAGTTGTGGCAATACTAAAATGTTGCGTATATTGCCATAATAATAACTATTTTTTAATGATTATGGCAATACAGACTCATTATCTCCCGCTGTTCAGAGCAATAGCGAAACAAGCGTGCTTCTGTTGCACCATCAGATTGTACTTTTTTCATTTCATTGGACGCTATGAGTGCGGATGGTTCAGGCAAATGTGATGTATTGTGATAAATGATATACAGGCCGAAACAGAACGCTGTGCAGGACACCATGCATCGGGCTCTTCCTCCGCATGAACAGAATACAGCATATTTTGACAGTTCGGCGGGAGTAAAATTGCATTTTCTCTTGTATCAAATAATTATGTATGGTATAATAGTTGCGTCGGTTCGCATTGAATCGACAGCGTGATTCAGATTTTGAATGATTCCGTTACGTTTCCTGCATAGACAGCCTGAACGGAAAACCTCATTCAGCCTCACACAAGAAAGGAATGTGTATTGATGAATAAGATTATCAGAAAGAAGAGTCTTAATCCTACGGTTTCTCTTATGGAAATCGAGGCTCCGCTGATCGCCAGAAAGGCAGAGCCGGGACAGTTCATTATTTTCAGAGCGAAAGAGGACAGCGAACGTGTTCCTCTCACCATCGCGGATTTTGACCGCGAGAAGGGTACTGTCACGATTATATACCAGATTGTCGGCGGCTCTACGATGGAGCTTGATACCCTGAACGAGGGTGAATATATCCACGACTTTGTCGGACCCCTCGGTCAGCCCAGTGAAACAGAGGGTCTGAAAAAGGTTGCCGTTGTCGGCGGCGGTGTCGGCTGTGCGATCGCATATCCCATCGCAAAGAAGCTTTCCGCACTCGGCTGTGAGGTTCACAGCGTTGTCGGCTTCAGAAACAAGGACCTGGTCATTCTTGAGGACGAGTTCAAGGCTGCAAGCAAAGAGCTGCGTATGATGACCGACGACGGAAGCTACGGCACAAAGGGTCTTGTTACCAATGCGCTGGAGGAACTGATCAAGGAAGGCAACCAATATGACGAGGTCATTGCGATCGGTCCCCTGATCATGATGAAGTTTGTTTGTCAGCTCACTAAAAAATACGATATCAAGACCGTTGTAAGCATGAATCCTATTATGATCGACGGCACAGGTATGTGCGGCGGCTGTCGTCTGACGGTCGGCGGCGAAACAAAATTTGCCTGTGTTGACGGTCCCGATTTTGACGGTCATCTTGTAGACTTTGATGAAGCAATGCACAGAGGTACTATGTACAGGGAGTTTGAAACACACGCCCGTGAAGCATCATGTAACCTTTTGAAACAGCAATAATGCAGGAGGAAAACCGATATGCCTAAAAATATGGATCCTAAAAAATCACCCATGCCCGTTCAGGACCCCATGGTAAGAAGAAATAATTTTGACGAGGTTGCTCTCGGATACAGCTACGAAACCGCTGTCAAAGAAGCTCAGAGATGTCTGAACTGCAAGAACAAGCCCTGCACGACCGCCTGTCCCGTATCGATCGATATTCCCGCGTTTATTGAGCGTGTTGCCAACGAGGACATGGAGGGCGCGTATGAGATCATCTCCCGTTCAAGCTCCCTGCCCGCTGTATGCGGCAGAGTATGTCCGCAGGAAAACCAGTGTGAAGGCAAGTGTGTGCGCGGTATCAAGGGCGAGAGCGTCGGTATCGGCAGACTGGAGCGTTTTGTCGCCGACTATCACAGGGAGCACTGCACAGAAAAGCCTGCTGTTCCCGCACCGAACGGTCATAAGGTTGCTATTATCGGTGCAGGTCCGAGCGGTCTGACTGCCGCAGGAGATCTGGCGAAGCTCGGATATAAGGTCACCATCTACGAAGCACTGCATCTTGCAGGCGGCGTATTGGTCTACGGTATTCCGGAATTCCGTCTGCCAAAGGTGATCGTACAGAAAGAAATTGACAATCTCAAAGCCCTCGGTGTAGACATTGAAACCAACATGGTTATCGGCAAGGTTCTGACGGTCGATGAGCTGTTTGAAATGGGCAACGAAGCCGTCTACATCGGCAGTGGTGCCGGTCTGCCCCGCTTTATGAACATTCCCGGTGAAAGCCTCAAGGGTGTTTACTCGGCAAATGAGTATCTGACAAGAATCAACCTGATGAAGGCCTACAAGAAAGGCTCCAAAACACCAATCAGGCACAGCAAGAGAGTAGCTGTTGTCGGCGGCGGCAACGTTGCCATGGACGCTGCCCGTTCAGCGAAAAGAATGGGTGCGGAGGAAGTTTATATCGTATACCGCCGCGGCATGGAGGAGCTTCCTGCCCGTAAGGAAGAAGTCGAACACGCTCAGGAAGAGGGCATTATCTTCAAGACACTTACTAACCCGATTGAGGTACTCGGCGATGAAAACGGCGAAGTAAAGGGTATGAAGTGCATTGAAATGGAGCTTGGCGAGCCTGACGCAAGCGGCAGACGCCGTCCTGTTCCGAAAGCAGACAGCGAGTTTGTTCTGGACATCGACACCATGATCATGTCGATTGGTACAAGCCCCAACCCGCTGATCCGCTCCACAACTCCCGGTCTTGAAACCAACAAGCACGGCTGTATTGTTACCGACGGTGACAACGGTCTTACCAGCCGCGAAGGTGTATATGCCGGCGGCGATGCCGTAACCGGTGCTGCGACAGTTATCCTCGCTATGGGCGCAGGCAAGGCTGCTGCCAAAGCGATCGATGAGTACATCAAGAGCAAGGGCGAGTAATGAAGCGTAACAGATAGGTGCGGCTGCGTATTAAGCGTAACAGATAGGTGCGGCTGCGTAGTCCGTCCGGGGGCTGTCTGCCCCCTAACCCCCCGACCAGGGACTAAAGCCCCTGGACCCGTCCTTATCCCCCGCTGCAAATCCCACCTGCGCACATTCCTTCCCCCATACACATAAAAGAACAGAGCATGGCACTGCCTTTCAAAGGGTGTCATGCTCTTCTTATTATATCTGCGCGAAAACTGCACATTAAAAAGCACCCGAAATGATATCGGGTGCTTTTTCTACGAATGTCATATCTGAGTAAGACGGACAAATTCCGAATCAATATTAAACTGCTCTTGTAACCTTACCTGAACGAAGGCAACGGGTGCATACATTAACACGCTTGGGAGTGCCGTTTACAACTGCCTTGACCTTAACGACATTAGGCTTCCATGTTCTGTTTGAACGTCTGTGTGAGTGAGATACCTTGATACCAAAGGTTACTCCCTTTCCGCAGATTTCACATTTTGCCATAATTTGCACCTCCTATGGTGATTTCAAAATGAATGAGGGCAGAATTACTTAATCTCTACCTCTGCACCAACCTCAGCAAGCTTTGCCTTGATTGCTTCAGCGTCGTCCTTGCTTACTGCTTCCTTGACCGGCTTGGGAGCTTCGTCAACGAGAGCCTTTGCTTCCTTCAGACCAAGACCGGTGATCTCACGAACAACCTTGATAACCTTGATCTTCTCAGCACCTGCTGACTTAAGAATTACGTCAAACTCGGTCTGCTCTGCTGCTGCTGCTGCACCGCCGTCTGTGGGAGCTGCTACTGCAACTGCTGCTGCTGCGGATACACCAAACTCATCTTCTACAGCGTGTACAAGCTCTGAAAGCTCGAGAACTGTAAGACCCTTTAATTCTTCAACAATCGCTGTTACTTTCTCTGATGCCATTTTAATTGACCTCCAAATTTACAATTTTTTGTTAATTAAGCCTCTGCGGGAGCTGCCTCTTCACCATTCTTGTCAACAATAGCCTGTACGGCTCTTGCAAACGATGCAATCGGTGCCTGGAATGCTCCAAGTACATTAGCAAGCAATACTTCTCTGGACGGAAGCTTTGCAAGGCTCTGGATTTTCTCAAGACTGATGACCTCACCGTCAAGATATCCTGTCTTTACTGTGAAGTTATCGTGAGAATCTGCGAACTTCTGGAGAATACGAGCTGCTGCTACATAATCCTCTGCGCTTGTTGCGATAGCGGATGTACCGTTAAGTACGTCATCGATACCGTTAAGTCCTGCCTGTTCTGCTGCGCGCTTGATCAGCGTATTCTTTACGACTGTGTATTTCACACCGTTTTCACGAAGCTCCTTTCTGAGCTTTGTATCGTCCTCAACGGTAATACCCTTATAGTCTACGATCACACCGGCAACAGAATTATTGATTCTGTCGGCGAGCTCAGCAACAGCCTGCTGCTTCTGCTCTAAAACCTTCTGACTCGGCAAAACATTTCACCTCCTTGAATTTTGGCGAAAATAAATTTACGCCCTCCCGTTTTGCGAGGAGGACGTAAAGAAGAAGTCATTCTGTATGAACAGACGACACTATTCCGCAACGTACAACCTCGGCAGGCGGGAACACCCTTTATGCTGTTTTACAGCACCTGCTGTCTTTAGTTGACAACATTGGTATTATACCACACCGAAGCGTGTATGTCAAGAAAAAATAATCAGACTGCACCGTTAATTTTTGCAGGATTGATTCTGACGGAGGGACCCATAGTTGTGGTCACAGCGCAGGACTTGATATACTGACCCTTTGCAGCAGCGGGCTTTGCCTTGATAATTGCGTTGATAAGTGCATCGAAGTTCTCTGCGATCTTATCTGTACCGAAGGATACCTTGCCGATGGGGCAATGAATGATGTTGGTTTTGTCAAGACGGTACTCGATCTTACCCGCTTTAGCCTCTTTGATAGCCTTAGCGATATCGGGTGTTACAGTACCGGCTTTGGGGTTAGGCATAAGACCTCTCGGGCCGAGGATCTTACCAAGACGGCCGACAAGACCCATCATGTCGGGTGTTGTGATGAGCACATCGAAATCCAGCCAGCCTTCGCCCTGGATCTTCTGTGTAAACTCTTCTGCACCAACATACTCTGCGCCTGCTGCCTGAGCCTTTTCTACGTTGTCGCCCTTGCAGATCGCAAGTACTCTGACCTGCTTACCTGTTCCGTTAGGAAGAACGATAGCGCCTCTTACCTGCTGGTCAGCGTGTCTGGAGTCAACACCAAGCTTTACATGAAGCTCGACTGTTTCATCAAACTTTGCTGTTGCGGTTTTAAGGCAGGTTTCGATTGCTTCCTTAGAATCATAAGTTTTTGTTTTGTCGATGAGCTTCGCTGCATCAACATATTTTTTACCGTGTTTCATTGGTTTTCCTCCCTAAATCAGTGGTAAAATCGGATTTTTTCCTCCCACTCGGGGATTTTAGTCTACTACTTCGATACCCATGCTTCTTGCTGTGCCGGCGATCATGCTGCACGCAGATTCAATGCTGGAAGCGTTGAGGTCGGGCATTTTCTGCTCGGCGATCTTCTGAATCTGTTCACGGGTGATCTTGGCGACCTTTTTCTTGTTCGGTTCGCCGGAAGCTGTGTCAATTCCGCAAGCCTTCTTGATAAGAACAGCGGCAGGCGGGGTCTTGGTTACGAATGTGAATGTACGGTCAGAATATACTGTAATTACTACAGGGATAATAAGACCGATGTCATTCTTTGTACGCTCGTTGAATTCCTTTGTAAACGCCATAATGTTGACACCGTGCTGTCCGAGTGCAGGACCAACAGGCGGTGCCGGGGTAGCCTTTCCGGCAGGTATCTGAAGCTTGATAAAACCTGTTACCTTCTGAGCCATTTTTAATTGCACCTCCAAAATTCGTGGTTGATTGCGGAGCGATATCTTGATTTTCGCTTCCTCCCACAAGGGACTGTGTCCCTCAAAAACAACGGATCACTCCGTTATCGGCTGATTTGTTTTGCCTTGTGCGTTTGCTTCCGGAAGCGTAAAAATTTGTAATACAGAACCGGAACAGCGCAAGGTCATTGTCAATCCATCGGCTCGATCTGGTCAAAGCTGACCTCAGCCGAGGTTTCTCGTCCAAGAAAGTGGATAGTTACCACCGCACGTTCGTTTTCGGTATCGATTTTCTTAACAACGCCCGTAGCGTTTTCAAATCCGACACCATAGATGCGAACGGTATCACCCACAGCAAAATCGATCTCAACGGTTCTTGTTTCAACGCCTAGACGTTCAACTTCTTCCTCGGTGAGGGGGAAGGGCTCGGTCGTTGAGCCGACGAAGCCGGTACAGCCGCGGATATTACGCACAACATACCATGTTTCATCTGTTTTGATCATCTTGACAAAAACATAGCCGGGATAGATTTTTCTTTTTACTTCCTTGGTCTTTTTCTCTTTTTTACTTTTCGATTTACCGTTTTCTGCCGGATCAAAATGGTCGGCAGCGTCTGAATCATCGCTGTCTGATGATTCAACGACGGTTTCGGTCGGAATTCTTACCTCTTGAATCAGCTTACCGAGATCCCGGTTTTTGACTGTTGTTTCAAGATCCGTCATAACCTTATTCTCATAACCCGAATATGTATGAATAACATACCATTTAGCTTCTTCTGAGAGAAGTTCCTCATTCTCCGGCATAAGCTCATCCTCCTTGGCATATTCCTCTGCGGAACTATGAAGAAATAACTTTTCGGCAGATGCTCCGGATCATTTGCCTTCACAGCGCGCACGTTCGCAGGAATACTGATGTATTCCACAGAAGTGTGATACCATAGCGGGCAAATCAGACAAGCACAAAGGAAAAGCTATCGGTCAACAGTTCCATTGTCCGGCGGTCGGTTGTATCTGACGTTTCAGTCAGCTCAGCCCCCTGCCACTTCCATGACAAGTCCGAACAGGGCGTGCAGACCCGAATCAACGCCAAAAATAACCAGTCCGGCGATGAGCATGATGACAAGCACAATGCCCATATTTCTGAACGTTGCTTTAGGAGTCGGCCAAACGATCTTTTTGTTCTCGCTGACGATCTCGCGGAAGAATGTGGCTATCGCCTTGCCTGCTCTCGCAAAGACATTCGGCTTCTTCTCTGACTTTTTCTCAGATTTCTTTTCAGCCTTAGGCTCTGCCTTTTTTTCAGGCTTACTTTCATCCTTCTTATTCTTAGCCATAATGCTCCTCCGTTCGATCACTTGGTTTCCTTATGCAGAGTATGCTTTTTGCAGAATCTGCAATACTTGTTCATTTCCAGCCTGTCCGGATCGTTTTTCTTGTTTTTCATTGTGTTGTAGTTGCGCTGTTTGCACTCTGTGCAGGCTAATGTAACTTTGACTCTCATTTAACGGCACCTCCCGGTATTTCGGAATAATTTAGCCTCCCTCAAAAAAAGGCACAAAAAAATAAACCTCTGATGAGGTACTCTTACTATACCACACCTCGGTTTATTTGTCAACAACATTTTTGCAGCATCGACGCTGCACCCTTGTTCGCGTTGTCGCTCAGGCAGCGTGACGCTGCACCCTTGTTCGCATTGTCGCTCAGGCAGCGTGACGCTGCACCCTTGTTCGCGTTGTCGCTCAGCACCAGAGAAAAGCACCCTCTGCTAATAAGCTTAGATAGCATAATCCGTCCTATACTTTTATCCAACCGAGCTATCGCTCTTAAAACGAGAGATCAGTGCTATGCCGCGCCGCTGACAACAGTGGTCTGTTGATTATAAGCGTTGGTTCTTTGAAACCGGAATGCAAAGTCGACAGCGGAGGCACTCCGCCGCCGCTGTCACTTTCCATTTTCCACTTTCCGTTTTCCATTTTTTATTGTTGCGCGTTGAGAGTATCGGCGATAAACTTCGACCGGCGCGTTATTTTTTCGGGCTTGATCTTCTTTCCGCGCAGTTTGCGGGCTTCCATGGCGATCTTGCGGTTTTCGGGCGGGAATTCTTCGATCAGGCTCTCGAATTTCCGGTCGTCATCGATCGAATTGAACAAGACATAGGTGATAATGCCCTTCACATCAAGATCACCCGAATCATAGAGGTCGCTCAATGTCTTTGACAGCTTGCCCAACTGACTCGGACTTGCCGAATTTACATAATCCCGGAACAGCGGCATGATCTTTTCGTCCGCGAAGATCGTTCCCCTGAAGCTCTCATAGTGTGCCTTTTCATAGGCAATATCATCTCTGAGCTGCGGGAAATAATTGATCATTCTGTTTGCAAAAAACAGCGGGTCTGAGGTGCTTTCTTCGTCCTTTTTGCTTTTTTTGCGGGTTTTCGCGGCGGCTGCCGGTCTTGGGCCGGATATGGTTTCGGCGAAGTCATTGCCGATATTCTCGGCATCGCCCTCCGTGTCAGCCTGAGGGTCAAACAGCCACGTTGCAATGGTTTTCCAGTCGTTGTCGGGTTCGCCGTCATCCATACCGCAGCAGCGAAGCTGTACTCTCTGCTTATCAACGTAATAAATGATGCTGTAGGCTGGTTCTCCTATATACAGCACCATCAGCTCATTGTCCGAACCGACAACCTCCTGTCGGGTATACCCTTTTGCTACCAGAACCTTCTCTGTTTTTGAGCATATAATGTCAAATGCCTTTGTGATTTCCATGATTCATCTCTCCAAACCGTCACACGTTTCTTTCCTGTGATGCCGTCGGGCACGGTGTACCATACACGTCCGGCTCATTCATCATAACATCAATTACAAAAAAACACAAGACACTATCCTCAAAAAAATCGCGGAGAAATTCAATAAAGCCTTCTTGACGTTTCAGCAGCTCCGTTTTCTGCGTCTTACTGTTTATCTGAAAATATCCTGAATACCGTCAAGGATTCCCTCTACCGCATCGATCGCTTTTGCGACCTTGCGCTTGTTCTTTTTGCTGTCCTTCAGCATGACTGAACCGACTGCGCCGAAAAGCATTCCTGCGGCAAGTCCTGCACCTACACCCTTCACTACATTCATCGTGTTTCTTGCCATGATCAATAACCTCCATACATTTATCAGAATCAATAAAATATCCATGCTGTTATTATTTCCTGACCTGTGTGAATTATACATCTCAGAACATATTGGCGCAAAGTGGACTGAACCTTTGACTATACAGTTCAGAGAACCATAATGGATCGTAGGAGCTCTGAAATCGGTTTTGTGATATAGTAATGTTCAATAAATATCCAACAAATTTATTGTTTGATTTGTATAAGTAACTGTTTTTTAATTTCTACCCCCAAAATATTGCCTGTTTTGTTTGACAAAACGAAAATCTGCGGTTATAATCAAGGTATGGTACACGATAATGTATCTGTGAACGCAGGGTATATGTTGTAATTCCGAATTATGAAAGAGGGTTTTTTATTATGGCAAACACCAAGAAGGCTACCGCAGAAAAGGAAACAAAAACATCTAAGGCTGCTGAAAAGACCGAAGTAAAGTCAGAAACAAAGGCTGTTAAAACCACCAAGAAGGTTGCTCCCGCAAAGGCTAAAGAGCCGGTTATCAAGGTTACTCTTGAGTTCCAGGGCAAGAACGTTGCTATGCGTTCCGTTGTAGATGCTGCTCAGGAGGCTTATAAGGCTGAGGGCAATACAGACGCTATCGAAACTCTTGAGGTTTATGTACAGCCCGAAAACGATGTTGCTTACTACGTTGTAAACGGCAAGGGAGAAGGCAAGTTCGTTAACATCTGGTAATCCATATTACGCAGTGCTTGATTACATTTACAGGAGCTGCCGCAGATTTTTTGCGGCAGCTCCTTTTTTCTTTTATAGCAGGCAACAAAAATATTCTTACTCAGAGTGATGTCCGAAGGGGTGTGGGGGCGACCGGAAAGCCCCCACAATCAGCCTATGATTTATCAAAGTATAAAAAATGTCGTTTACCATAAAACCCCGAAATCCACTAAGGAACTGTGAAGAAATAAATTTTCAATTGATGCTTAGGATGATTTGCACTGTACAAGGCGCACGACCGCAGGAATACTGCCGTATT
>CACYDW010000145.1 GCA_902773325.1 uncultured Ruminococcus sp. | reverse complement strand
GGTATCGCCGATGTAAAGCTCACCCTTTGAGATATCCTCCAGTCCGGCGATCATACGAAGCGTTGTTGACTTACCGCAGCCTGAAGGACCAACGAAGATAATGAACTCCTTATCCTCGATCTCGAGGTTGAAGTCACTAACTGCAACAACGTTGCCGTCATAGATTTTGTAAACGTTTTTTAATGATACACTTGCCATAATCTGCCTCCTGAGATTCGCTATATAAAAAGCGGATTTGAAATTCAATATTCAATAACAATACTATAGCAGAAATTTCCCGAAAATGAAATACTTTTTTTTACTAAAATCTAATGCTCTGGTTTATATATAATTCACAGGATACAAAAATCTCTCTATTATTTTGTGTAAGTTGTATATTCCGTCAAGGGAAATCTTGCGATTTATCGAGCAGATCCAAGATTTCACGGTCGGTCAATTCCCGGCATTCACCGGATTTCAGGTTGTTGTCGAGATAGACGCCGCCGATTCTGAGCCGCTTGAGATGGGTCACATTTGCACCAACGGCATTGAACATCTTCTTGACCTGATGAAATTTTCCTTCACAGATTTCTACCAGTGCGGTATGAGAGTCTTTGATCTGCAATACAGCAGGAAGAAACTGAATTTCACCAAATGACAGACCGTTTTTGAACTGTGTGCAGTCGTCATCGGTAAGAGGTCTGTCAATCACTGCTTCATAGAGCTTATAAACGTGGCTTTTGGGAGCAAGCATTTTATGAGCAAGCTCACCGTCATCCGTAATAATGAGCAGACCTTCGGTATCCTTGTCGAGCCTGCCTGCGGGGAAAAGGCCTTTTCTTTGCAGCTCGGGCGGGAGCAGGTCGATGACGGTTTCAGCGTATTTGTCGCGGCTTGCCGAGAGGACACCTGAGGGTTTATTCATCATGATGTAGAGATGCTTTTTGACGGTAAGGCTTTTCCCGTCAGCAATAATTTCAGCGGTATCGGGGTCATATTTTTCTTCAGGCTTTTTGACCTGTTTTCCGTTTGCGTATACTTTTCCTGCTTTTATAAGTGCCTTTGCCTGACTGCGCGTAGCAATATTCTGATTGGTCAGGATCTTATCAATTCGTTCCAATGCCATTTTGATCACCGCCTAAATCATACCACAAAATAATCCTCATAGCAAGCAGAACATTCCCTTTCACCGGGTCTGCGCAGGCTGCTCGGGAGAATCGAGCTGATATGAAGGTCGCCATAGTTGACGAATATCGAGCCGATACCAATGTTGTCATTCCGAAAAAATGGTGAATTGAAAGTCCTACGGTGTCAGGTTGTATCTTTGCCGCATATTATGACTATCGGAGGGATAATATGGATACAATCACCTATACCGTAGAAAAGGGCGATACGCTCAGCAGCATTGCCGGGAAATTCGGCACGACCGTAAGCATGATCGCACATTATAACAATATTCCTGACCCTGACAGAATATATGAGAATCAGGTTTTGCGGATTCCGGTTTCTTCCATACCAAAAAATATGAAGGGAATGCCGATCACCTATACCGTACAAAGCGGCGATACACTGGCGTCTGTTGCAGCAAGGTTTCATACGACCGTACAGGCAATAGCACGTTACAACGCTGTTGAGGAACCTGATATGATCGAAGCGGGCAGGGTGCTGATGATTCTGAGGGAAACAAAGGAACCCCAGTCCTCGGAAAGCCCATCATCACGGCAGATAACTCATACCGTACAAAGCGGCGATACACTGGCAACTATTGCGGAAATGCATCACACGACCGTACAGGCAATTTCCCGCGCCAACGGCATTACCGATCCTGATGTGATAGAAACGGGCAGGGTGCTCAGAATCCCTACTGAGGATCATGCGATCGTAGAATACACCGTACAAAGCGGTGATACCTTGTGGAAGATCGCCAAACGGTATCATGTCAGTCTGTCGGAGCTGATCAATCGGAACCGGCTGACCAACCCCGATCTCATTTATCCCGGTCAGATCATTCTGATCAAAGTCTGATCATCCGTATAACAATCAAAAATCCCGTGCCGTTATATTTTCCGGCGCGGGATTTTTTGTGTGAGATACAATGCGGCGCAGTACGTGACGCAGCAGAATAAAAGCTTTATGGCGGTGTCGGCAGGCAGTGGCAGTGTACGCGGTAAAGCGGATACTGTCAGGCAGGGGAGCAGTGCACATAGGGCAGGACGTATAATATTCTTACCGACTGCAACATTCAGTTCTGTTACTTGAATCAATCGTGCAAGGCTCATCAGCGTATTCAACAATTCGCTGATAATAATAACAGCTGCCATTCCCATAATGCCATATTCCGGAAGCAGGAGATAGGTGAGTATGACCCGTATGACAGAGTCGATCAGATTCGATACAAAATAGCTGGTTTGCTCATTCAAACCCTTGAGCATACCGTCTGCGACAGAATCGAGATACATAAACGGTACAACGGGCGCAAGCAGTGAAATGAAATATCCTGCATCGGTGTTATGATACAGCAGCTCGGAAATATCCTGTGCAAAGAAAAGAAAAATTGCTGTGATCAGGATAGAATAGCAGACTGTAAGGGAAAACATTTTTTCTGCAATATGTCTGATGCCTTTCTTCCTTTTGCCGATATTCAGCTCTGCCATTTCGGGAATGATCAATGAAGCGAACGGCAGAATCAGAACGGATGGAAAGATCAGTACTGGCATGGCCATACCGCTGAGTATGCCGTATTGTGACAGTGCCATGGAGCTGCTGCTGCCGCTGCGCTTTAATCCGAACGGAATCAGAATGTTTTCTATGGCAGAAAGTCCGCTTCTCAGAAAGGAATTGGCACTGACCGGCAGCGCGATCGGGAGGATGACCCGACCGATACCGGAAACCTTTTCCGGCTTACAGCGCAGCTTTCTGATATCCAGCGCATAACAGACCAAGGAGTAAAAGAAAGAAATGATTTCGGCAGCAGTCGTTCCTGCCACAGCGGTGACACAGGCATCACCGATATTCTGCGGGGCGGCAAGCGTATAGGCAGCGGCGAAAACACCCATTTCAATAACCTGTTCCAAAAGCTGTTCGCCCGAGGTCTGGAGTGTTTTCCGTCTTGCGGCAAAGTACCCTCTCACACAAGCCGAAACAGCCATAAACGGCAGAGAAGGCGCAAGCAGCAGAAGTGCCGGTGCGGTGCGGCTGTCTTTCAGCAAATGCTCTGAAATAAAGCCTGATGACGCAAGCATGACACCGCATAAGACAGCACCGATCATAAAGGAGATCACCATGCATTTGCGGGCGCAGAAACGCGCCTTGCCCGATTCACCTTTTGATAAATAGTCGCCGAACAGACGTGTCATTGTCAGTGAAATTCCGGCAGATGCAGCCGAAGCAAAGAAGAAATATACACTGACGATCAGTCTGTAAAGTCCCAGTCCTTCTGCGCCTATCCTCCCGCTCAGAAATACCGTGAATATCATACCGGCAATCCTGATCAGCAGTGCTGAGCATACCATAATGATGCCGTTTTTGAGAAATAACCTCTTTTGTATCATGACCACCTCCGGAGTGTACTCAGGCCAACGCTCATTATCATCAGACCACTGTTGTCAGCGGCGCGGCATAGCACCGATCTTCCGTTTTAAGAGCGATAGCTCGGTTGGATAAAAGCGTAGGTCAGATTATGCTGTCCGACCTGTATAGCAGAGGGGACTTATCTCTGGTGCTGAGCGACAACGTGAAATAGGGTGCAGCGTCACGCTGCCGCGGCTTGACGAGAAGGGGGAAATGGTATAGAATGGTGTTGCTGCGTATATAGTAAGCGATAAAAATATTCTTACTCAGAGTGATGCCCGAAGGGGTGGGGGCGACCGGAAAGCACCCACAGTCAGCCTATGATTGATCAACGTATAAAAAATAATGTCGTTTACTATAAAACAAAAAATAAGTGAAGGAGTGGTGACGTGTTCAGATTAAGACGTTTTTTGAAGAAATATATTCTTCAATTTGTAATCGGACCGATCTGTAAGCTGATCGAGGCAATCTTTGAATTGTTTATTCCGCTGATCACAGCAGATATCATCGATACGGGCGTGAAAAATCACGACGCAGGATATGTTATGACACACGGAGGACTGATGCTGCTTTTGGGTGTGCTTGGATTGTGCTTTGCACTTGTGTGTCAGAAGGTCGCATCGATCGCCTCACAGGGCTTTGGTACGCAGGTGAGAAAGGCATTGTTCCGTCATATCAATTCGCTTTCACATACTGAACTTGATAAACTCGGAACACCGTCACTCATTACCCGCCTTACATACGATGTCAATCAACTCCAGCTTTCGGTCGCTATGTCGATCCGGTTGGTTACACGTGCACCGTTTTTAGTGGTCGGTGCTCTGATCATGGCTATGTCGATCAACATGGAACTGTCTGTGATATTTCTGGTTGCTTCTCCGCTGATCGCTATGGTGCTGTTTCTGATCATGAACCGTTCTGTACCGTTTTTTAAGAAGCAGCAGAAAACGCTTGATACCGTTTCGCTGATCTCCGGTGAAAATCTTTCCGGAAACAGGGTGATCAGAGCCTTCGGCAGAGAAAAAAGCGAACAGGAACGCTTTAATGCCGCCAACAGCAGCCTTGCGGATACCGCTCTCACAGCGGGCAGAATATCAGCATTGCTCAATCCGCTTACCTATGTGATCGTACAGGCGGCAATCATTGCGATCATCTGGTTCGGTTCAAACATGGTCTATGACGGGGAATTGACACCCGGACAAATCATCGCTCTGGTAAACTATATGACACAGATATTGCTGGCTATGATAGTTGTATCCAATCTTGTGGTGATTTTTACGCGGACGGCAGCGTCTGCCGCAAGAGTCAATGAAGTATTTGACACGAAGCCCTCTGTGGTGGAAACCAATACCGAACCGCTCGTCCCTGATGAAGCCGCCCCCGCCGTAGAGTTCGATCATGTTTCATTTTCGTATCCGGACAGCGGCGATGCACTGAAGGATATCAGCTTTACACTGAAACGCGGTGAAACGCTTGGTATTATCGGCGGTACAGGCTCGGGAAAAAGTACGCTTATCAATCTGATACCGCGATTCTATGACCCGACAGAGGGCAGTGTAAGGGTGTTTGGCGCCAATGCGGCCGATTATCCGTTTTCACAGCTCAGAAAGCTGGTGGGGACTGTCCCTCAGACCGCCTCGCTGTTTTCGGGTACTATTCGCGATAATATCTGCCTTGGCAACCGCGGTGCCGATGATGAAACAGTTGCCCGTGCGCTGCGCATCTCCCAGAGTGCCGAATTCGTGGAAAAGCTGCCCGATAAGGTGGAAACAGCCGTTTCCGCAGGCGGAAAGAATTTCTCCGGCGGACAGCGGCAAAGACTGACGATCGCCAGAGCCATTGCAGCCAATCCCTCTGTGCTGATTCTTGATGACAGCGCCAGCGCACTGGATTATGCGACTGATGCAAAGCTGCGCCGTGCATTAAAGGAAGAAACACAGGGCACGACCCTGATCATCGTGTCGCAGCGTATCGCATCGGTTCGATATGCCGATAAAATACTTGTTCTTGAGCACGGTGAAGCCGTCGGCTTCGGCACACATGAAGAGCTTCTGGAAAGCTGCCCTGTTTACTCCGAAATCTGTATGTCACAGGGCGTTTCTGCTCAGGAGGTGAGGGCATGAATAAACAGACCGTCAAAAGAATCCTGAAATATGCTTCTCCCTATAAGGGCAGTCTGATGATGGCTATGATCTATGCGCTGCTGTATGTGGTGCTGACGCTGACTGTTCCGGTTCTGATCGGAAAGGCGATCGACCATGCCATAGAACGGGGCAATGTGGATTTTGCCGCCATAGGGCAGTTTCTGCTGATGATCGCTGTTACGGTGGCTGCCTGTTCGGTTTTTCAATGGCTGATGGGACTGTGTATTAACAAGGTCAGCTACTTTACCGTCAGGGATATCCGGCGGGAAGCATTTGAAAAGCTGAACCGTGTGCCTCTGAGCTATATAGACTCTCACCCTCACGGCGACCTGATCAGCCGTATTGTCAATGATTCGGATGCCGTAGGCGACGGGTTGCTGCAAGGCATTACACAGCTTTTTTCGGGACTTGTCATGATCATCTGTACGCTGGGATTTATGGTGATGATGAACGTTTATATCGCGCTGATCGTTGTGATCCTTACGCCGCTGTCGCTGTTTTTTGCAGCGTTTGTCAGTCGTATTTCCCAGAAGCAGTTCAAAAAGCAGTCCGGAACACAGGGAGAACTCAGTTCCTTTGCAGAGGAATATATCGGTCAGCAGAAGCTTGTCAAGGCGTTCGGCTATGAAGAAGAAGCCTGCGAGGGCTTTGACGAGATCAATCAGCGTCTGAAAGAGTGCGGTCAGAAATCGCAGTTTTATTCCTCACTTGCAAACCCCGGAACACGTTTTGTCAACAGCATTGTTACGGTGGCTGTTACCATTGTCGGTGCGGTAAGTGCCGTCAGCGGCGGTATCACGGTCGGTCAGATCTCAGCTTTTATTACCTATGCCAATCAATATACAAAGCCTTTCAATGAGGTAACGGGCGTTATTCCGCAGCTTCAGGCGGCACTGGCAGGTGCGGGCAGAGTGTTTGAATTGCTTGATGAACCGGATCAGACACCCGATGACGCAGATGCGCTTGTTCCGGTATCCTGTGCAGGACAGATCTCTGCCGAGAATGTGTATTTTTCCTATACGCCCGAAAAGAAGCTCATAGAGGACTTTCACCTGAACGTCAAAGCAGGACAGTGCATTGCCATTGTAGGTCCTACCGGCTGCGGAAAAACAACGCTTATCAATCTGCTTATGCGTTTTTATGATGTTGACAGCGGCGACATTCAGATCGACGGCAGCAGTATTTATCATATCAAACGTGATTCCCTGCGTTCCATGTTCGGAATGGTTTTGCAGGAGAGCTGGCTGTATCACGCGAGTATTCGTGATAATGTAGCCTATGGCAAGCCCGATGCTACCCTTGAAGAAGTCAGACAGGCCTGTAAGGAAGCATATATTGACCGGTTTATCCAGCGTCTGCCCGATGGCTATGACACGATCATCTCTGAGGGCGGAACAAATCTTTCGGCAGGACAGCGGCAGCTTCTCTGCATTGCCCGTGTGATGCTTTGTGACCCGCCGATGCTGATCCTTGATGAAGCCACGGGCAGTATTGATACCAGAACCGAATTAAAGGTTCAGCGTGCCTTCAATAAAATGATGCAGGGCAGAACCAGCTTTATTGTTGCACACCGCTTGTCCACCATCAAAGAAGCGGATATCATTCTTGTCATGAAAGACGGAAACATTATAGAACAGGGCAGTCATGACGAACTCATCAGCCGCAACGGCTTCTATTGCAAGCTCTACAATTCTCAGTTTGCGCCGACATAAAGAAAAACAGACCGATACGGAGAAAAACCGTATCGGTCTGTTTGTTCAGGTGTTTGTATTTTGCAGCATTCCGTTATCTGTCAGATGATACCGGGGATCATTCGATCACTTTGATCCAGCCCTCGGGAGCTTCCAGTCTGCCCATCTGAATACCGGTAAGTGTGTCATAAAGCTTCTGGGTAACAGGACCCATCTTTTCCATGCCGCTGGGGAAGCAGATCTCATTGCCGTGGTCATAGATCTTGCCTACGGGTGAAATAACGGCTGCTGTACCGCAAAGACCGCACTCGGCGAAATCCTTCAGCTCGCTGAAATATACCTCGCGTTCTTCAACCTCAAGACCGAGATAATCCTTTGCAACGGTCATGAGTGAACGTCTGGTGATAGAGGGCAGGATACTGTCTGATTTCGGTGTTACGACCTTGTTGTCCTTGGTAACAAAGAGGAAGTTTGCGCCGCCTGTTTCTTCAACCTTGGTTCTTGTAGCGGCATCAAGGTACATATTCTCGTCAAAGCCTTCCTTGTGAGCGGTAACAATAGCGTGCAGGCTCATAGCATAGTTCAGACCTGCCTTGATAAAGCCTGTTCCATGGGGAGCAGCTCTGTCAAAATCGCTGACCTTGATGGTGAGGGGCTTTGCGCCGCCCTTGAAGTAGGGGCCGACCGGTGTGCAGAATACTCTGAATTCAAATTCATCTGCGGGTTTAACGCCGATAACGGGGTTGCTTCCGAACATATACGGGCGCAGATACAGGGTAGCACCTGTACCGTAGGGCGGTACGAAAGCGGCATTTGCCTTTACGACCTGCTCAACAGCCTCGACGAATTTCTCCTCAGGAAATACAGGCATTTCCATTCTTCTGGCAGAGTTTGCAAGACGCTGTGCATTGAGATCGGGACGGAAAACAACGATTTTACCGTCCTGCGTGGTATACGCTTTCAGACCCTCGAAAATGGTCTGCGCATACTGCAAAACACAGGCGCACTCACTCATGGTAATCGTGTCATCTTCTGTAAGGACACCATCGCTCCATTTGCCGTCGACATATTTTGAAACATATCTTTTGTCGGTTTTTATATAGCCGAAGCCGAGGTTTTCCCAATCAATGTTTTTCTTTTCCATTTTAAGGACTTCCTTTCAGTATCATAAATATCAATGGATCTGATAAAAAAATAATAGCACTAAATCCAATGGCTGTCAATAATCTATCTGCCGATACATGAAGAAAATCGCTCTTAAGGAATCATACGCACAAGGGAGCAGGAGCGGCTTCCCGCAGAACAAATATGTATACGGGCAATTTGTATATATGCGTTGATTATGATATAATCTGGTTATGCTATAATAACGTCAGTGGGTCAGCAACAAGCCGGCCAAAAAAGGGAGGTATATTTATGAAGTGCAGAAAAGAAATAATGCGGCTTTATGCCGTAACGGATTCCCGCTGGTCGGGTGAAAGCGGACTGCTTAGTCAGATCAAACGAGCACTGGCAGGCGGGATTACCTGTTTGCAGCTTCGGGAAAAAAAGCTTGATGATGAAGCCTTTCTCGCAGAAGCAATACAGGTGAAGAAACTTTGCGGGGAATATCATGTGCCGCTGATCATCAATGATAACATCAGAGTTGCCAAAGCCTGCGGAGCGGATGGAGTACATATCGGACTGAATGATACCGACATTGCCAGTGCACGGGCATATCTGGGGGACAATTTTATAATCGGTGCTTCTGCTCATAACGCAGAGGAGGCAATAGCCGCTGAACGTAACGGTGCTGATTATCTGGGTGCGGGCGCAGTATTCGGCAGCAGCACCAAAACAGATGCGAATACTTTAGACCACGCGGTACTGCGGGAGATCTGCCGGACGGTGTCTGTGCCGGTGGTAGCCATCGGAGGTATTACACTTGATAACGCTTCTTTGCTTGCCGGAACGGGGATTGACGGTATTGCAGTCATATCGGCGATTTTTGCACAGCCGGATATTGAAGAATCATGCAGAAAACTGCTTTCCATATCCGCACATCTTTGAGCGAAGAAAATGAAAAGCAGTTCTTGAGTTGTTTATTCATCTGAATCGGTCGTATCGTCTGAAATCGTTGTGTCGTCTGAATCAGTCGTGTTGTCTGAATCAGTCGTACCGTTTGAATCAGTCGTGTTGTCTGAATCGGTCGTACCGTCTGAATCAGACGTGCTGTTTGAATCAGTTGTACTGTCTGGATCGGTCGTGTTGTCTGAAAGTGATATATCGGTTGGAACAAGTACGATCGAAAGCCTGCCGATTTCATCAAAAATAGATTCAAAACGGTCGGTGTAGTAGGTCATGTAGCCGCTCACAGGGTCGTTGACCGTGACCGTACCGTTGTCAAGGTCATATCCGCTCAATACAATGCAGTGTTCGTTGGTATACCACCAATATTCCACACCGTTGAATGACACGTATGCTTCGTCATCGTTGTTATAAGGGTCGTTCAGGTGAATCGTGCTCCAGAGTATGACGGGATAGCCGCTGTCGATGATTTTATATAAATCGCTCAGACCGGTGCCGGTGGTATCGACAGGGGCAAGCTTGCGTTGGTTCGCATCAATATAATTCTGTGCTGTACGGATCAGTCCCGGCGGATATGTTCCCGCACCATAGTTTGAAAAGGGGTCGCCGACGTAAGAAATTGCCATATCATCGCCGTAGATCAGATAGTCGGAGGCTATCTTTGTGAGCGGGAGAGCTTCGCCGAAATAATTCAGCACCATGGTCAGAGAAACTGATTCGCAGCCCGTAGGCAGTTCCGGGTATTGATAGAGGGTCGTAACATCTACATATCCGCTGCTGTTTTGCAGCGGTCTGCTGAGGATTTCCCCGACTGCCTTATAGGCATTGTCATCGTGTGGAATCTCAATAATAATCTCCTGTTCTGCGGTTTCTTCGCCGGAGGTATCTGAACCGTTGTCTGCGTTATCTTCCATGCAGCTTTGTGCGGCGGAACGCTTACTTTCCGGAGCATCAGAGGTGTGTCCGGATACTGCTCCGGAGCTTTCCTGCGCGGAAATGTCGGAGCATTCGGATTCCGTTGTCAGAGCGGATGAGGATTGACCTTCATAAGCCTTGTTCGGGATACTGCTTCCATTTTGCAGTTCGGAAGATGTCGTGTCAGCAGTCGGGGAATCAGACAAAGAAACATTTTCGTCATTTCCGGTAACGCTGCCGAATAAGCCTGCCAAGAGCAGCAGAGGAACTATGACAATGATCATGCGGTGCAGTTTAGGCATATTATGATATCCTCTCATTTTGAAAGTGGAATGATTGATGAACAACATCTCCATTATACTGAAACCCATGCATAAAATCAATATCAAACGGTTATTTTCAGTTGCGTAAAATGTAAAATGTAAGGTAAAAAGCTATTTACTTTTACGCTTTTATATGATAAAATGTTATTATAATGAATTAACACAGGGTTTACAGTGAGGAGGCTTTTCTGTGAACAAAAAGATAAGGAACAGCGATACCGACAGATTATTTGAGGCTATTCTTACACTCCAGAATATTGAGGAGTGTTATAATTTTTTTGACGATCTATGTACCGTGCCTGAAATCAAGGCAATGGCACAGCGCTTTGCTGTGGCAAGACTGCTTGACCGGAACGAAAAGTATAATGAGATCGTCAGCGAAACAGGCGCAAGTACCGCAACCATCAGCCGTGTCAATCGTGCGCTGAATTACGGCAGTGACGGCTATGCCCTTGCCATTCAGCGAATCGCTAAAAAAGAGGAAGAGGGAGAAGCAACGTGAGTGCCTATACCTGTTTTGCGGATTTTTATGATGTACTGACCGATAATGTCGGCTATGATCAAAAAGCGGATTACCTTTTGAAGCTGTTTGAAAAGCATCATCATTCCGCGGGACTGACGCTCGATCTTGCCTGCGGTACAGGTACACTGACTATCGAGCTGGCTAAGCGCGGGATCGATATTTTCGGTGTGGACGATTCGGCCGATATGCTCAGTATGGCACGGCAAAAGGCAGATGAAGCAGGTGTGGAGCTGCTGCTGCTTTGCCAGAAAATGCAGCGGCTGGAGCTTTATGGGGGAATAGATACCTGTATCTGCACCTTAGACAGCATCAATCACCTGACATCAAAATCGGATGTTGCCGCAGTCTTTCAGCGGGTCGGGAAGTATCTGAATCCGGACGGTCTGTTTGTGTTTGATGCCAACACTGTTTATAAGCACGAGCATATTCTCGGTGATAACTGCTATATTTATGACAAAGAAAATGTGTTTTGTGCGTGGCAGAATAATTATAACCCCAAGAACCATAAGGTCATTATAACGCTTGATTTCTTTGAGCCGACAGAGCCGGGAGCCACACAGTATATCAGAAGCTCCGAACAGTTTTCGGAACGTGCCTATACGAGAGAAGAGCTTACCGGAATGCTGACAGAAGCAGGACTTTCCGTGGAAGCTGTCTATGATGATATGAGCTTTGATGAGCCGGATACGTGTTCTCAGAGAGAAATATATGTAGTGAGGAAGATTTAAATGAGCGATAAGATCATGAGATGTATTACATCAGACGGAGCGGTCATGGTTTCTGCCGCAGATACCTCCGATCTGGTCTATAAAAGTGCAAAAATACACCTGACGTCACCCGCAGCAACTGCTGCTCTCGGCAGATTGCTCACAGCAGCGTCCATTATGGGTGCACAGCTCAAACAGGACGATGCCTCTGTGACGCTGCGTATAAAGGGTGATAACAGCGAAACAGGCGCAGTTATCGCGGTGGCTGACAGCAGCGGCAATGTGCGGGGATATGTACAGAATCCGGACTGCCCGACCGAATACTACAGCAGCGGCAAGCTGAATGTAGGCAAGGCAGTAGGCAGAACGGGTATTCTCAATGTTATGCGTGATTATGGCACAGGAGAGCCTTATGTGGGACAGGTACAGCTTGTTTCGGGAGAAATTGCCGAGGATATCACCAATTATTATGCGACCAGTGAGCAGATACCAACGGTTTGTGCACTGGGTGTACTGCTTGATAAAGAAAGTCATGAGGTTCTGTTGGCAGGCGGACTGCTGATCCAGCTTTTACCGGGCGCAGATGACAGTACTATTGATCGGATCGAAAACAATGTGAGCGAGCTGGAGCCTATGACAACCATGCTTGCAAAAGGTATGAGCATAAAGGAGATCTGTGAAGCAGCCCTCAAGGGATTTGAGGTAGAGGTGCTTGATGAAATGCCGGTTCGCTATGCCTGCTCATGTACCAGAGAAAAGGTTATCAAAGCGTTTATCACGCTGAGCGATGATGAGATCCGTTCGCTTGCCGATGAAAAGGGATATGCAGAAGCCATGTGTCATTTCTGCAAGAAAAAGCACCGCTTCTCGAAGCTCCAGTTAGAGCAGATCATCAAAGAGAAGCACGGAGAAGGAAGCGCGGAATAAAGCTGTTTCGGTAATTTGTTTGAACAGATCATGAATCCGGAGTATAATGCCTTGATCCGGAATCCATTGCCGGTGCGGTAAGATTCCGGATTCGTCTGATCAGTTGTTCTTCGGTGAGTGACGATATATGGTCGCCGCAGCAAACGGGATTCAGTGCGGCAAGTGCTTCGATATGACAAAGCGAATAAAGTGCCGAAAGAAAATACAGCCTGTCGCACTCTTCCGGACAAAGCTGTCGGTATTCCTGCGGTATTTCGGGAGGATACTCCGTGAGGACGGTTCCCTTTACCGGAATGATCGGACGCTGTGATGTAAAAACAAGAGTTCTGCTGTCTGTTGGCAGCGGAATCTTTATTTTAGCGGGACATACCAGTATGTTTGCACCCTCTAATTTGGACAGTGAATTGCTTACGATCAGCGGTGCGCCGTATTCCTGCAGCAGTCTGTCGGATTCATTTTCATAAAACCGCGGCATATTGCTCACCACCGTCAGCCGGGAGGTACAGCGAAGCAGTTCTTCGGCTATTTCGGGATACTCTGCCTTCGGGTCGAAAAAAGCAATTTTGAGCTTCTGAGAAACGTCACCTGCTTTGCCGAGTACAGACAGAAGCAGCCTTCTCATCATGATAATATTGTATTCATAGCTTTCAAAACGGCGGTAGGGAGTATTCTTCAGTGAAAGCTCCTTGTCACATAAAATGGTGCTGCCGATATCGTCCGTATATTTTTTCAGCTTGCCCAGCCGCAAATCTCCCCGGAAGGATTCATAGGTCAGATGCAGAACCCTTGCCTGATCACTGT
>CACYDW010000144.1 GCA_902773325.1 uncultured Ruminococcus sp. | reverse complement strand
GTGGACACCTCTGCCGCAGGCAGAAGCACCGACCGAGGCGACAGACGAGAACGGGGGAGAACCCTTTGTTTTCAAACCAAGGGTTTCCCCCGGGGAAACTGCCCGGTAAAATTTATTTCCGTGTCCTGACACGTTGGTGTAAAATAATTTTGGGAGAATATGCCGGTTGATCAGACAGGATACAAAAGCACTCCATGCGCTCCCAACGCTCAATATCAAAAGACCACTGTTGTCGGTGCCGCGGAACAGCACCAATCTCCCATACTCAGAGCGATAGCTCGGTCGGATAGAAGCATAGGGCGGATTATGCCGTTCAACTTATCAGCAGAGGGAACTCCCCTTTGGTGCTGAGCGAAAACGCGAACACGGGTGCAGCGTCGACGCTGCTACCGACACGATGACATTGACATCGTTTGATGGTTGTTGTATAATGGCAGTATAAAATGAAAATGAAGGAGGATTTTCAGTTGAAAAGTGTATTTGTAAAAAAACTGTGTGCCGTGTCGCTTGCGGCATTGGTGATGGTAGGTGCAGCGGGTGTCGCTCCGATGATGAATTTGGAGCCGTCTGTATGCGCGGCAGAAACAACCGCAGACGGAAGCTTTGAGTATGAGTTCAACGATGCGGGTACTGTGACGATCACAAAGTATACGGGCAGTGCTAAAACGGTCACGATTCCGGATCGGATCGGCGGCAAAATTGTCAACGTGATCGGCGATCAGGCTTTTTATGAGAATGCCGATATTACGTCTGTGGAGTTTCCCGATCTCGTAACAGATATCGGAAATACGGCTTTTTATAAGTGTACTGCCCTGACCTCCATAAAGCTTCCCGACAGCGTGAGATTTATAGGTGAGTATGCGTTTTACGGCTGCGAAAAACTGACGTCCATTGAAATTCCCGATGGTGTTACTACTATTCATAAATGTACCTTTATGAGCTGCGAGGGCTTGCAGTCCGTAAAGCTTCCCGATAGCTTGCTCTCTATTGAGGAGGGTGCTTTCTCTCATTGTGATTCTTTGAAGAGTATCAATATTCCCGAGAGCGTTACCAGTGTCGGCAATAAGGCTTTCCTGCACTGCGGCGGCCTTGCTGATGCAAACGGACTGGTTTATATCGGAACCGTTGTACACTATTACTGCGGCAAAAACGGAAACGTAGTGCTGCCCGATGGTGCGACCTATATCGGCGATTATGCGTTCCAATACAACGAAGATGTTACCTCCGTTACCATTCCCGACAGCGTGAAGCATATCGGCACAGATGCCTTCACCTCCTGCACGAATCTTACCTCCGTGACGATTCCCGAGTCATTGACCGAAAACGATATCGAGCATTGGGCATTTCATTGCTGCTCGGGTCTTGCAGATGCAAACGGCTTCATTATCGTTAAAAACATACTGTTTAACACCGTGGGCGATGACGGCAACGAGGAACACCCGGACGAGGATATCGTGATCCCCGAAGGCGTTACCGTTATCGACAGCCAGTTCCTGAACTATTCGGGTATCCGTTCTGTGACGATTCCCGAGGGTGTGAAGGAAATCAGAAATGACGCATTCAATGGCTGCTATAACCTTGAGTCCGTTGTACTGCCCGAAAGTCTGACGGTAATTGGTTCCGGTGTATTCAGTAACTGCGAAAAGCTCAGGGAGGTCAGATACGGCGGTTCACCTGACCAGTTCAAAGCTATTACCATGGAATCGCAAACAATGAATCTGCTGGTTCCCCTTCTGACCTACGGTAAGGAGGGCGGTACTCCGGCAACCGTTACCCCCGCCGCCGATGAACCGCAGCGTGCTCCTGCTACGCAGGCTCCCGCAACTGCTGCTTCCAAGGCACCTGCCCCGACAACCACAGCCGTTTCTTCCAATAATTCCGGTATCGTTGGTGTCATTGTGATCGTCGCTGTTATCGTAGTGCTTGTGGCAGGTGTGGCAGTCGCACTTGTAATACTGAATCAAAAGAAAAAGAACCAGCAGCAGTAAGCCTGCTTATCAGCTTAGCCTGCTATGAAATAATGTATAAAAATCTGCCGCAGACGGTGCAGGATATCCGTCTGCGGCGGATTTTTTTAAAACTTTCCGTATGCGATACGGTTTCCTCCTGTTTGTGACAAAGATATCACTGCTGTCGATGTATAATGAATGATATTGACGGCGAATAGGTTCTTGGCATTCCACAGTCCGTAATTTATTTTTCCGGGGCAAAGCCCCGACCAGAGTAAGGAGGGCTATCCGTGAAGGTCAGAGAAGGTGCTGCGGTCAGATTTAGTGCCGACAGCGGTTTTGCAAAGGCATTGATTCAGCTATTGTATTTCGGAGGGGGGATTTTGCTGGCAAACGGAAAGGTGTTCGGTACTTATGCACCGTTTGGTATCGCCGCTGCGGCGGCTGCACCGTTTCCGGGTGTTGTGCTGTCGGTGATGGGGGCATCGGCGGGATATTTTGTATTTGCGGGAGGTACAGGCGGTTTCCGGTATATTGCTGCGATGGCGGCGGTGCTTGCCATTCGCTGGACGCTGAATGATATCCGGGCACTGAACCGTCATTCGTTTTATGCGGCAGGAGTTTGTTTTGTTCCTACGCTGGCAACGGGTCTTGCCATGATGAGCATCAGCGGATTTGAAGCAAAAGGGGCGATGATGTATGTACTGGAGGCACTGATCGGAGGTGCGGCAGCCTATTTCTTTTCTAAGGCACACATCATTATCAACGGTACAAAAAGTCTTGGTATGCTGGTGACGCAGGAGGTCGCCTGTCTGGCAATGAGCGGGTGTATTCTGCTGCTGTCGCTGGCAGACCTGACGGTCGGAACGCTTTCGGTGGGCAGGATCATAGGAGGTCTGTGTATCCTGTTTGCCGCAAGATACGGCGGTGTAGCGGGAGGAGCGATCGCGGGAATATCGGTAGGTGTGGTACTGAGTATTTTTTCGAGCGAATACTTTTTTTTAGGTGCAGCGTATGCGTTCGGCGGTCTGATCGCAGGATTATTTGCATCAGCCGTGAAAATTGCGGCAGCGGTGACATTTTTTCTTTGCTGCGGTACGGTGTCACTGATGTCCGGTGACAGCGAAACCGTACTTCGTATTCTGTATGAAGCCTTTGCTTCGGGTCTGATCTTTTCGATACTTCCGAAGAATACGCTGAATTTTATTTCGGCTGTATTTGCACCGAAGGATAATGACATTAACTGTCAGGGATTAAGGCAATCGATCATTATGCGGCTGGATTTTGCATCAAAAGCACTCTCGGACGTTTCCGGCAATGTGGAACAGGTCGCCGAAAAGCTATCCCATATCGTCACACCAACGGTGGAAACCGTCTATAAAAACGCGACAGACCAGACGTGCAGCCGCTGCGGAATGCGTGTATTCTGCTGGGAACACCGCGACGGTGTGAGTCTGGAGTCCTTTGACCATGTCAGTGAAAAGCTGCGCCGTGATGGGGCAATCCATGCGGAGGATTTCCGCGATGATTTCAGACGCAAATGCTGCCGCACGGAAGAAATGGCATTGTCTGTCAATAAATGTTACAAAAGCTACCTTGCATCAGAGGCGGCAGCCAAGCGGGTCGATGAGGTACGCGCCGTTGTTGCGGGACAGTTCTGCGGTCTGGGGGATATTCTCGGAGAAATGGCGGACGAGTTTGAAAACTATGAGGAATTTGATAATGACCTCGCCGACCGTATCTTTATGAAGTTCAAGGAATTGGGTATGATTCCGATCCATACAAGCTGCCGCATTGACTATATGGGGAGAATGATGATCGAAGCGGAGATTCAGGACGGCGACCGGAAGAAAATCAAGCGCGCACTGCTGATTCACGAAATGTCGGGTATCTGCGGCAGAAGGTTTGATACGCCGGTGGTCACCGCCGCTTTCGGAAAATGCCGGATCGTGATGACCGAACGGGCAGGGTTGGATGTAGAGATCGCGTCCAGTCAGCACGTCTGCGGCGGCGGAACGCTCTGCGGCGACAATCTGAGGTATTTTGCCGACGGCTGCGGCAGAATGATCGCGGTGCTGAGTGACGGCATGGGAACAGGCGGCAGAGCGGCAGTAGACGGCGGCATGGCAGTGAGTATTATTTCAGAACTCATCAAAGCCGGATTGGGGTTTGACTGTTCGCTGAAGGTGGTCAATTCGGCATTGATGGTCAAGTCTGAGGACGAATCACTTGCCACGCTGGATATTGTATCGGTCGATCTGTTTACAGGCGATGTAGACTTTATGAAGGCGGGAGCAGCGGTATCGTTTATCCGCAAGGAGCAGACGATGTATCGGGTAGATACCCCATCGCTGCCGGTGGGGATTCTGCCCGATGTGGATTTCACCTATACGGAGGATACACTCAGCCCCAATGATCTGATCGTAATGGTATCGGACGGAGCGATCACAGCCGGAGAGGAATGGATAGAGCGCATTATAGCGTCATGGGAGGATAAAAGTATGCAGCAGCTTGCCGATCTCATCAATGATGAAGCCACGGCACGGCGCAGTGACGGACATGACGATGATATTACCGTCATCGCCATGCGAATCAAAAAGCGTTGATACGTTGCATCATACAGAAAAATAGGTTATAATAAAGGCAGTCGGAAAAGTGTTTGGCGCGGAGATGATCAAGTGAAAAAGCTGCTTCAAAAATATAAGCTCAGAATCATTTTTATATGCGTTTCGGTGGTGTCTGTTATCGGAGCATGGATAGTAGGCTACTATACTACCCTGCGCTATCAGGAAACGATTACGGGTACGTATCATACGGTTGTCAGCGGAATCAATCAGCGGATCGACACGTTTCAGACCGATGTGGCGGGGGAAATATCCCGACTGGGTGAAGAATCGTCCACTGCGGAATCAGAGCCGTCAGATGACAGCAGCGGAGCAGTATCGGTCATTGCAGAGGTATCAGGGAAGAACGAAGCAAGCAAAAACGAAACAAGCCGTATCTCCGCCGAATCCGAAACATCAGAAAACAGCGCACCGTCCGCCGAATCCGAAACGTCAGAAGATGCTGCACCGCCCGCCGAATCCGAAGCGGCAGAAGATGCTGCACCGCCCGCCGAATCCGAAGCGGCAGAAAACAGCGCACCGTTCGCTGAATCCGAAACGTCAGAAAACAGCGCGCCGTCCGCTGAATCCGAAATGGCAGAAGTGAGCGTTCCGTCCGCTGAATCCAATACAGCAGAACAGAACAGCGCGCCGTAATGAAGTCTTGAATAAACATTTAAATTCTGGGATAATCTGTCGATTGAGCACAGGCAGGATACAAAAGCACTTTTTGTGCTCCCAACGCTCAATATCAACAGACCACTGTTGTTTCCGGCGCGGCATAGCACTAATCTTTCGTTTTAAGAGCGATAGCTCGGTGGATTAGAAACGCAGGTCAGACAACGTTGTTCGACCTGTCAGCAGAGGGAATTTCTCTATGGTGCTGAGCGAAAACGCGAACACGGGTGCAGCGTCGACGCTGCAAAATAACGCTTGATTTATTGGTGGTATTGTAGTAAAATTATTCCATGAAGGATAAATTTTTGTAATATGAGGTGACACTATGTTCAAAGAATTCAAGATCAGAACCAAAAACCCGAATGTGTTCCTGCGTGTTGCTAAGGGACATTTTGCTACGATGCACAGTCACACAAACTACTTTATTGATGTTACCACACAAAAAATGCGTTTGTCAGAAGCAAAAGCGGTAGCGCAGGAGCTGGTGGAATACTATCGTATCCATACCATTGTCGATACCATTCTCTGTATTGACGGTATGGAGGTCGTCGGAACCTGTATTGCAGACGAGCTGACCAAGGACGATTACGTCAATATGAATGCCCATCAGACCATTTATATTGTTTCTCCCGAGTTTGTTTCGGGCGGTCAGATGATTTTCCGCGACAATCTTGTTCCCATGATTGCCGGCAAACACGTTCTGGTGCTGGCGGCATCTGTTACCACGGCAAAAAGTGCGCTGGCAGCCATTGATGCCGTAAAATACTATGGCGGCGAGGTGGTAGGCATTGCTTCCATCTTTGCTACGACTGATATCTGTGACGGTCGCCCCGTGCGTTCGGTATTCAATCCTAACGACCTTGATGATTACCAGAGCTTTAAGCCCTCTGAATGCCCCTACTGCGCGCAGGGAGAAAAAATTGAAGCCCTTGTCAACAGCTTTGGTTATTCTATCATTTAAGCAAAAACCTGTCCGGTGGATTTGTCGGACAGGTTTTTTGTAAGATGCGCGCCCGCGCCGTCGGATATCCGCGTATAGGCAAGTGAATTGTCATGCTATGCAAAACCCTCCCGCAGTCAGGAACGTCTGCTGCGGGAGGGTTTTGCTGTATTACATGATGCTGTCTGATGTGCCGTACATCAGAAATCAAAGGGCTGGCTTTCACCGCAGCCGCAGGTGCCGACGTATTTCGGCATGACCTTTCCGCAGTTGGGGCACGTCCATGTTCCGTCATTGGGCACGTCCTTGCGGTTACGGACGTTTTCTTCTGCTTGCTTCATAACCGCTTCTGCCTGTGCTCTTCTGCCGAAAATGCGCTTTTTCTCAGGCTTATTGTTCTGCGCGGTCGATTCGTATGCAGAAGCTCCGCTGTATTTGGAAGGAGTGGAGCGCATGGGTGAACCGGAAGAATAAACCGAAGGATCATCACTGTATCTCATCGGCTGCGGAATATCGGAATCCGCAGGTGAGGGAGTGGAGGGAACGGGTGTGGGCGGCGGCGAGTAAGTGCTGCCGTTGTTGAACCCTGCGGGAGGTGCACCGAAGGAGGGTCTGCTATAGCCCGGCTCCGGCGGAGTTGCGGGCTGGAAAGCGGGCGAAGAACCGGCTCCCGTGAATGCGGGCGGATCATCACTGAATCTCATAGGTGCCGGCGGGGGTGCGTTGGAAAAGTCGATCGGTGTCAGAGGTGCTTCGTAGTCTTGCTGAGCGGCCGGCCCCAGATTGGCTGCCTGAATATCATCGGGATTTGCTCCGAAGTTATTGTTCTGTGTCTGAATATAGCCAAACTTCGGTGCACCGTAGTCTGCGGCAGGCGGCTGCTGGGGGTTGTAGCTGCTGAGTGAGGGCTGAACGTCATTGAACTGCTGCATTTCCTCGTAGGACATTTTTTTCGGCTCATCGGAGGGCTGTATACCGGGAAGGTTGGGATTCGGATTGGAATTGACGATCAGCTTCTCCAGAGGAACATTGGTTGTATTTTGTGATGGTTTGTTGAAAGAAGATGCAGCGATCGAGGCGGCTGTCATCGGCGCAGGGGGAGGCACATTGCCGGAAAAACCGAACATACCGCCGTCAGTATTGGCACTGCCGCCCGATGTCGGTTCGCTCGGAGTAGGCGGAGCGAATTCAAAGGGCTTGGGTTCGCCGCAGCCGCAAGTGCCGACATAGTTCGGCATGATCTTGCCGCAG
>CACYDW010000143.1 GCA_902773325.1 uncultured Ruminococcus sp. | reverse complement strand
GTTCCCCTCCGGAAGGTTGCGGGAGCCGGAAACACAATACTATCCGCATTTCAATGAGGGGGACATCAATGTTTGTTATATTTCGTTATTCAGCATATACTCCTTCACAAGCTGCATGACCTTCATTTCCCGTTTTATCATGATCTCGTCGAAAAGATCCTCGCTATGATAGTCACGATTGACCTTTATCGCTTCGTCTATATCCGCATATCTCAGCGAAAACTCCAACTCTTTTTCATAGTCATCCAGTTTCTGTTCAAGCACACGGTTCTCAGTCTGACAGAAGAAATAGAAATTCTCCTGTTCAAATATGGTATCGGGCATATAATTGCTTTTCTGGCGGCGCATTACACTTCCGAATTCCCTGATACTTTCAGGGATCACTGTCAGTCCGACCTCTTCCCTTACCTCTCTGACAAGAGCCGCTCTCATATCTTCGTTTTCGTTTATGCCGCCCCCGGGAAATTTATAGTATTTACCGGTATTGCTGTACACAAGAGCGATCCTTCCGTCTTCTATTATGATGCCTCTTGCGGAGGGCCGCCTGTAGACATTGCCGTTTTCTTCGTAATCCCTAAGGTCTATGGCAAACAGTTCTTTCATTATGTTTCCTCCTCTGCACATATTTTCGATTCTTCCGATGGTACGATCCAGATATATCACAGCAAAGCCTTAGTGCGCGCCCCGCAGGAAGAGCCCTTGGGGTATGAGCGCACCCGACCTCTCTATCCCGCACCGGCGCGTATAGTCACAAAAAAACGTCAAAAACAAAAAGACCCGAATTCCACACGAAATTCGGATCCTTTCAGCGCGCCGGGAGGGACTCGAACCCCCGACCTACTGGTTCGTAGCCAGTCACTCTATCCGGCTGAGCTACCGGCGCACTTTTTACGGCAAAGTCCGATTCATCAGACTGCCTAAATATAATAACACATCTATTATAAAAAAGCAAGCCTTTTTAAAGATTTTTTTCAGGGATTTACGGCGATTTTTTCAGAAAACCGGTCACAGCCGCACAACAGGTGCGGCCGTGACCGGTTCTGAACGGATTACTTCTTTCTGCGTTTTCTGGATTTTGTTTTCCTTGCAGCAGCAGCATTTCTTGCGGCGGCTGCCTCCGGTGAGGTTTCAGAAACAACCGGAGCGTCCCAGAGCACCTCGTCCTCAACGAAGTGTTCCTTCTTTTTCTTATGGTTGATAATGCCCCCTGCAACAAAGCCGCTGATAAATACCAGACCGGAAACGACCCAGCCTGCGGCGATCTGCGCCCACATGGGATAGTTCTGGTCATAGGAGCCGCCCTTGTCGTGGAAAAGCACATACAGGTTCCATACAAACAGCCCTGCAAGCAGCAGCGGAGAAACAACCTTGATAGAAGCTGCCAGCCACCAATAGGGTGCCTGGAATTTTTGGGCATTGCGGTTTACTTCCTTGTGAACCTTTCTAAGGTCAAAGAACCAGCCTACTGCAATACACTCAAGAATACCGATAATAATAAGGTTGATCTGGTTTGTCCAGTTGTCAACGATATCCAGCCATGCAAGACCCGCCTGTGTCACAAACAATATGGAGATCAATCCGCTTACCGCACATACGGCAATCGTGACCTTCTTGGGCTTCAGATGGAATTTGTCCGATACCGCCGCGGAAACACCTTCCACAATAGAGAATGCGGAGTCTATCGCAAGAGTAATGAGCATCAGATAGAAAATCGCGCCGAATGTAGCATTGACCCAGCCGATATCCGTAAGGTTGACGATCGCCTGCGGATAAACGATAAATGCTGTTCCTATACCGCTTGCAGTGATCTTGTCGAGCATTCCTGTACCGCCCATGGTCGCGAACATGACAATACCGGAGAGCACGCTCACCGCCATATCCGAAAAAGCAATGATCATGGCATCGGCTGCGATATCCGCATCATCACCGAGATAAGAACCGTATGCAAACATAATTGCCATCATAATGGAAAGGCTGTAGAATACCTGACCAATGGCATCTACCCAGAGGGAGGGGTCTGAAAGTGCGCCGAAATCCGGAACAAACAGCATTTTAAGACCGTCGGCAGCACCGCTCATGGTACAGCCCTTCACAGCCATGATCACAAGGAGTAAAACCGGAACAAATACGGTAAATTTGACCACCTTGCCCACCGACTGTGCACCGTTGCGTATACAGTAGAAAATCAGTCCCCACGCAACAAGCAGACAAAGCAGAACCTCTCCGGGAATATCCGTTCCTTCGATCAGACCTGTCGTTTTGGTCAGTTCAAAGAAAAGCCCCGATGCCGCTTCGTTGTTTTCGGTCATACCGGCAAATCGCCATGAATTCACAAACATCAGTATGACCCATGCAAAAACCACCGAATAGTAGCATACAATGACGAATGCATTGGAGGTAGCTGCCCAGCCCACAGGCTCGAATTTCTTGCCGATACCGCGCATGGATTCAATTGCACCCTTGCGGAATTTTCTGGAGATCGAGATCTCCATCATAAGAAGCGGAATACCCATGACGACCATGGCGATGAGATAGACGATCAGAAATGTTCCGCCTCCGTGCTTTGCGGCAAGTCCCGGGAATCTCCAGGCATTGCCAAGTCCTACTGCCGAGCCGATGGCAGCAAGAATAAATGTGAAGCGCGAGCTCCACTGTCCTCTTTTTTCCATTTTTAACGCTCCTGTCTTATTTGCCGTTTAAGCGGCAGTTTTTTACGAATACTCCCATTATAGCAGTATGTTCCTGATTTTTCAATACTCTTACCGATTTTTATACATTTTCCACCATAAGCAAGTCTCTTTAGCTTACTATTGTAATATTTTATGTGTTTATGACGCTTCGGGATTTTTTTTGCCGTTGACTATAAATTTTAGCATTTAGTTCAAAAAGTATTTATTTTCAAAGAAAATTGTGTTACAATCATATAAAGCTTATAGCTGCCAACGGAACTCTACAATATATAACACGGAGGTATGGTTATGAATCTTTTGCGATCCAAAAGCTATTACGAAATGTCGCAGGAACAATTTGACGACATGAAGGCGTTCTATGAAAAGCTCGGATATTCCGAAAAACAGGTGAAAAAGCTCTGCTCCACCTGCTTCGGAGCAGAAATCAAGGTAGCAAAAAACTGCGCTTATGCTCAGGACTGGAGCTTTTATCGCTCCTTTCGTCCTTCGGAAGGAAATTTTGGAATCCACAGAAAGTTATCCGCCCCCGGATTCATGGGCGGTGCACCCCTCATGGCAAGGGCATGCGTTTCTGCTCCTGTTGAAGATGTGCTGGCAGAGGGCTGTGTTCCTATGGCAGCTCCGATGCCTGCGGCAGAACCGGCAGAAGCACCCGAATTCAATACAGCCTCGGCTCATGATACGCCGGAAAATGAATGTCACAGTCCCATAGATCAGCCGCAGCTTATATTCTCCGCCAATGTCAATACCGCGTCATGGAGCTATATACGCAGCAGGATCTGCCGGAGCAAGCCCATAGACAAAAGCTTCATACGAATAGAGGAGATCATCAACTCCTATCCGTATAAGCTGAAAAAAGCAAAGGGAGAGGAGCTTTTTTCGGTAAGTGCAGAGTTAGCGGAATGTCCGTGGGAGGACGGGAGCGAACTGCTCTTTGTGGGGCTGAAAGGCAAAAAGGCTGATAAAAGAGTACGTCAGAACCTTGCCTTTCTCGTTGATGTATCCGGCAGCATGGAGGACGAGTGGATTCTCGTACAGATGTCACTTGCCGCTGTGGTAAGCAAGCTCGGAAAAGGCGATACCATGTCCATCATTGCCTACAGCGACAATACCGTCACGGTGGCAAAGCAGCTTGACTGCAAGGATATGGACGAGTGTGTGAAGGCGATTATGTCCATAGACGGGATCGGCGGCTGTACAAACGGAAGTGACGGTCTGGAAAATGCCTACAAATTCCTCGGGGAAACCTTTGACGAGGAAGCCAACAACAGAGTATTCATTTTTACGGACGGAGATTTCAACTTCGGGCTCACAAGCGAGGGCAGCCTGCGGGATTTCATATATAAAAAGCGCGAAACAGGAATCTATCTTTCCATAGTCGGATACGGTGAACGCAACTTCAAGGACGACAAAATGGAAACTCTTGCACGAAACGGCAACGGAAATTACACCTTTGTTTCCAATCCGATGGATATTCTTGACAATCTGTGGAAGAAGCTTGTTTCCAATCTTGTAACAGTAGCAAAGGATGTAAAAATATCCGTAGAGCTGAACCCTGCTGTCGTCAAGGAATACAGACTGATAGGATATGACGCAAGGATCCTCACACAGCAGGAATTCCACGATACGGAAAAAGCCGTTGACGGTATCGGTTCACAGCATAATGTGGCGGCACTTATACAACTGAAAAGAGGAACTGCTTCCCAACAGTACTCAACCAGATACACAAGTACCACGGTAACGCAGCACAGCAGTGAATTTGCTTTCATAGAAATTCATTACAAATCTCCCGACGACGAAAACCTTGTCATGACAAAGGTCATAACCACAGAAGAGCTGCGATCTGCAAAGGCGGACAATATTCCGGCTGCTGCCATGCTTGCCGCGTTTGGTATGCTCCTGAAGAATTCCGATTATAAGGGCATTGCGGACAAACAAATGCTCAGGGATATGCTCAGCCGCTTTGAAGAGGACAAAGAAATAAAGACGGACGAGCATTACAGCCACTTCGATATAATCAGAAAATACATCAGCCGATAAATCTCCGGCAGACAGGCGGAACGACCTCCCGCAAAGCAATTCCTTTCGTCAGATGCAGGCCTGTTTCACATCGTTACGGATCATGCCCGGTTCTTTTGAGATAGTTTTCCATAATCGTAACCAAAACACTACCTTCGTTGTACGTATCCTCAGGAGTGTTATATAAAAACGGTTCATATAGACTTTTTGAAGGTACGGTTTTTGAATTGAAAGGAACAGAACATATACGTTTTATTGATGGAGTTCCTGAATGGTATTTGCAATGCGGTTCCTTTTTGATCGAGGCAGATGATTTTGATTCTGATGACATAGGAGAATATTTCAGGTTGATTGAGAAACAGTAATAATATGGAACTGTTCAGCAATAACTTTTCATTTCTGCTTGTCTGATTTGCCCTGTACTGCGTTGCACTCCCTTGAAATACGGCAGTATTCCTGCGGTCGTGCGCCTTGT
>CACYDW010000142.1 GCA_902773325.1 uncultured Ruminococcus sp. | reverse complement strand
TGGCTGGCGCCAAGCAAGGATGACAACGATGCTATGCGGAATTTAACGCCAAAGATTGTCGTCAGGTCTATTTGATATTAGTATTAAGCAGCTTTGCAGGATGACAACGGAGGAAAAGAAGCTATGAAAAAAGGTTTTTTGGCAATCGTTTGCTCGGCAGCTATTATTTTATTGGCAGGCTGCTCACAAAACTCGGGTACAACGGTTCAGAATATTGATACCAGCAATGTTCCCGATACAAGTATGGTAAGGCCGGAGGATTATCCGGATAATCTCAGCGGACTCGAAAAATATTTTGCTGCAATGAATTATCTGCCCGAAAATGCAGAGCCTACCACCATGATGTATAAAGTGATCGGTGCAATCGCGGGTGACAGATATACGTTCTCGGTCAATGGCTCGGCGGTGACGGTAGAGCTGTATGAGTATAATACCAAAAAATTGCCGAAGGAAGCAAAGCGCGTGATCAGTGAGGTCAAAAAGGACGGCAGCTTCTATGTGCTGGAAAGCGATACAGAGGATTCGGCAAAGGTCAGTGCCGTTCTTTCTGACGACGATCAATTCCTTATGATCTATACCGATAATTCTTCGGCAGGTGCAAACCAGAGCAGAAAGAGTGAGGTTGAAGCTGCACTCAAGAGCTTTAACGGTAATTCGGGGACATCACAGACGTCAAAGCCTGACGAAACATCAAAGCAGACCTCTCAGTCCTCCGATACAAAAGAATCTTCCGATAATTCCAAAGTAACCTCCGATACAGAGGAATCTTCCGATCATTCCGAACAAACCTCCGATACAGAGGAATCTTCCGATCATTCCGAGGAAACCTCCGATACAGAGGAATCTTCCGATAATTCCGAGGAAACCTCCGATACAGAGGAATCTTCCGATACTTCTGAGGAAACCTCCGATACAGGGGAATCTTCCGATAACTCCGAGGAAAACTCCGACACAGAGGAATCTGATTCAGCTTCAGACGATACAGACGATGGTGAGGAATAATTTTTCCGGTTGCCGTTAGTTGTAAGGGATATCAAAAACGGAGGGATTTGAAATGAATGGGTACGATCAGTCGTACAAAAAGCCCGTTTCGTCCTATGAACCCGAGGTCTATCTTGATAAATCCATTATCCGGACAATGACCCGCAACCCGCTGAATGCAGGCATGATACTTCTGAGCCTGTTTTGTACGGGAGTGGTAGGGTATGTGATCATTGCACTGCTTTCAGTCCGGGATGGCTTTATCAACTCGCCTGATATATCGCGTGAGTTTATCAATGCGGGTATCAGAAACTATGCCGCTATTTTGTCCGGATTTTTTTCGGTGATCATGGTGTTGCTGTGTTACTTTGCGGCGATACTGTTCCTGCCTGCGCTGGGCGGTATTGTGATGTATTTTTCTTCCGCGCGGGAAAAACCTCACAGGGTCTGTGCACGGGCAATGATTATTTTTAAGATCGAAGCGATTCTCACGATGATCGGCTGGATCGCGTTTTTTGGTGTAATGCTGTTTTTCTTCGGCATACTGCTGATAGCACAGAGGGCAGCAGATGACACGCGCGAAAAAGCCGTGGTCAATGTGTATCTTCTGTATTACGTTCCGGGGATTCTTGCGGGTATAGCGGGTGTTTTTTGGTCGGTGAGCCTGTTTCGGCTTTGCAGCAGTGTCAAATCGGTTCTGTATGGAGGAACTATCGAGATCAAAAAAGCCATGAAGCTCCGGCAGTGGTCGTTAATTATCTTTATTTATTTACTTGCGGTCAATATTGTCAGCATTGTACGGTATATGCAGAATCTCGAAAAAACCAAAGCAGACCTGACCGTTTCATCGATCGTTTCTATGGTTTTTGTTGCGGCTGTCATTCTGGGCTTTCTGGTAACGGCACTGTATGCTGCACATTACGCAAATTACATGGGCAGCAAGAAGAATCATTTTCCTTTTGTCGAAACCCGTAATGCAACTCCCAACACAAGCTATAATCCGAATGTCAGCTACAGTGGGGGGGCAGGTCTTGCAGATGCTCCGGGCAGATTTTCACAGATGCCGCAGCAAAATGATCTGAACAACCCGTTTCCGCCGGTACAGTCACCGTATAACGGGGACGGTTTTTCACAGATGCCGCAGCAAAACGATCTGAATAATCCGTTTCCGTTGGTTCAGCCAACGTTCCGGGGAGATGCTGTTCCTCCGGAAAATGACCCGAACAGTCCGTTCTATAATCCCTATGCAAAGAAGCACTAAAAAAAGCGTCTGTAACAGCTTATAGCTCATTACAGACGCTTGTATTTTTCGTTTAATTTTCTGTACCCTCGGCGGGAGGATTCGCAGAGGTGTTTTCTGTCGGGGTGGCTTCCGAAGGTGCTTTTGCCGTATCGGCATCGGTTTGCTGCTGATCGGAAGCTGCTGCCGATGCAGGATAGGTAGTTTTCGCGGCAGCGTAGGTTCTGCTGCGAAGCTCAGAAGCAGGGGGAACGGGCGCACCCTCATAAATTGTAGCATGAACCGCGCTGTATGAACGGTTTGCAGCGTTATAGGGCGGATAAGTGGGAGGCTGGTTTGAGGGATTGCTGTTATAGGGAGTAGCATAGCTCCTGTAGGCAGCCGCGTTAGGATTGCCGTAGTATGCGTTATAAGCGGCATTGTTTACTTTTCTTCTGAGATTGTCAACGTATACGGTATATTTGGATACGATGAAGCATATTGTAATCATCAGTACAGCAAGACAAGCGCAAATCAGAACATCAACCGACTGCTGCAGGATGAACGATGCGATCTCCTTGTCGCTGAGCTTTGCCAGTGAGCCGTCTGAAAAAACAAGGTTGAACAGCACCACGCAAAAAGCAATAATCATGATAAAGGAGCTGACGAGCGAGGAAACAAAGCCCAGTCCTGTGCCCTGCTTGCCCATGGAGGCATCTGAGATATCCCTGCGAAGTGCCATGACAAAACGCAGCATGGAAACCTCAAGGGTGATAGCAATCGCACCAAAGGTCAATGTACCGTAAAACAGTCCGACCGCAGAGGTCGTCGCAGAATAATAAGCGGAGTCTGCGGATTCCTTTGCAGTTGTAATGTTCAGTACGGCAGCAGAAGCAAACGAAATGGTGATAACAATAACCGAGAAAAAAATGGAAGCGATCAATCCCGCTTTCAGCAGTCCCAGATTTTTTTCAACCGCAGCAAAATTGGAGCGTCCGGCATTGCGGGCTGTTGACGTAATGCCCAATGTACATGCCAGCAAAATCAGGAACGCGATTACACCGAAGCCGAGGTTCGTCAGTGAAATAAAAAGGGGATTCGACACATAAATCGCCAGTAAATTGTCGAGCTTTACAGATGTGAGCGTGGTAACAAATGTCCGGAGCGCAATCAAGGCGGTAAGTATGCCCATCGTCCATGAAAGCGTCAAAAAAGAAACCCGGGTAAAAATAAACTTTGATGCTTTCTGACTTGCAGTAGGGGTAGTGTTATTCACAAAAATCTCCACCTTTCCTAATTATTGAGTTTTCTTTGAAAAAATTATATAACAAATTTATCTGAATATCAATAACAAATTTATAAATAACAGGCAAACGGATATACAAATTGTATTGATAAACTAAAAAATACAAATAGTATATTAAAAGATGCGCGTTCGCTCAGGCAGAATAAATCCGTGTGAAGAAAACAGCAGGGACAGTCTGCTCATAGGTACGATATACAATGTTGACAGCGGCAAGGCATTACTGATAGAATGATATTATCATACAGTGTCAGGAAATAGAGATCGAGATTTGCGTAAGTAAAAATATCGTGCTTAAAAGTTCAGCTTCGCAATTGGGCGAGCAGAACACCGACACAAGAAAGAGGTAGAATATGTGCAGCTTACTTGATTATGATTTTGATACGGAATATGATCTGTCCCTTTCAGCATGGGGAGATGGTACACTTGCAGAAAGGGAACTGCTTGATTTTCAGAAGCCGGACGCGATCATAGGAGAATACAAAAAGAAGCGACACCGCTATCCGAAGAGCATCTCCCTTCTGATAAAGGATTCACGCGGTTACGGCAGTGAAACCGGCTATACCGGAATCGATACAGCGTTTCTTGAAAAGCTTGAAACGCTGAAGGAACTGATTTTGCCGGATACGGTCACACATATCGATCTCACGCCGAAGCTTGAAAAGATCTTCAAGGATAACGATACGCTTATACGCGGTTCGTTGGATTCATTCGCAGAGGGATTTGCAAAGGAACACGGTCTGCACTTCCGACCAGCCGATTTTATTTTCGCAGACTTTGAAGACACCCGATGGCACGAAAGCACAACGATGAAGCTGATCTTCAAGCGTAACGGCAATGTGGAGATCAAAGAAACTTCCTCCTCCCCCGGCTCAAATTCCGGAAACACCTTCGGCGGCAGCTTTACACATTCCTTGACCCGTGATTTTTATAAAACGCAGAGTGTGGAGGAAATCGCGGAACGGTTTAACAGGGACGCACGCGAAGCGATCATTGCAGACGGCAGACTATCCGCTTTTATCAAAACAGCAAGAACACACGATTACTATCCTGATAAAAATTGATCGGAAAAGATTCCGACAAGCTTTGATTGGCAGGTCACTCAGCGAGCAGAAACCTACCGGTATAAAGGAAAATACAGAATGTATATTTTTACGGCAGGAAAAAGAGGAACAGAAGGCAGAAGGGGCAGCTGAACTATACAATTTGTAGAGAGGAAAAAAATTTTGAAAAAAGGTGTTGACAAAAGGTGGGAAAGGTGGTATTATAACAAAGCTGTCGC
>CACYDW010000141.1 GCA_902773325.1 uncultured Ruminococcus sp. | reverse complement strand
TGGCTGGCGCCAGGCAAGGATGACAACGATGCTATGCGGAATTTAACGCCAAAGATTGTCGTCAGGTCTATTTGATATTAGTATTAGCCGAAACTGCAGGAAAACGGCGAAATCGCCCGATGACGGTCAGTCATCAGACGATTTCTTTGAGGGGATCACAACGTCAAGGGGGTCGTCGAGATGCTCCGAAACATACTTGCCGTTCTTTTTCCGCTGACGGACGCACTCGGTGAGCAGGTATTCGATTTGTCCGTTGACAGAGCGGAAATCGTCCTCTGCCCACGCACAAAGTGCATCGTATAACTCCTTTTTGAGCCTTAAAGGCACTTGCTTTTTTTCGCTCATACCATCACCCTTTGTCAGTGACTGCTCAGAAGCTGTTCATCAATACAGCGAACCGGAATTGACTACCGGCTGTGCATCGTGGTTGCCGCAGAGTACAACCAGCAGATTGGATACCATAGCAGCCTTGCGTTCGTCATCAAGCTCGACGATGTTGTTTTTGCTGAGGCTGTCAAGAGCCATTTCGACCATGCCTACCGCACCGTCAACGATCAGCTTTCTTGCGTCAACTACGGCAGAAGCCTGCTGTCTTTGCAGCATAGCGGCAGCGATTTCGGGCGCATAGGCAAGGTGGGTGATACGGGCTTCAATGATTTCCAGACCGGCATCTGTAACGCGCTTCTGAATTTCTTCCTTGATACGTGCGGCAACGATCTCACTCGAACCTCTCAGACTGCCCTCATCGGCAACACCGTCACCCGTGGTGTCAATATTCGGTGCAACATCATAAGGATACAGTCTTACGATCTCACGCAGTGCCGCATCACACTGTAAGGAGAGGTATTCCATGTAGTTGTCAACATCAAATACAGCCTTTGCGGTGTCTACGACCTTCCAGATGACGGCAATGCCGATCTCGATGGGATTGCCCAGACAGTCGTTGATCTTCTGCTTGTTGTTGTTGAGGGTCATGATCTTGAGGGAGATCTTTTTGTTTTGTGAAGCTTCAAGGGCTTTGACAGAATCGGTGTTTTTAGAAGCTGCAAAGACCTTCTTTTCATCGCCGACATCGCCGCTTTGTCCCAGACGAGTACCTGCTGCGGGGTTGAACTTTGTGCAGAAGGGGTTGACATAATAGAAGCCTGCTTCTTTGAGAGAGCCTTTATACTTGCCGAACAGTGTCAGAACGATGGCTTCGTTGGGATTGATGAGCTTGAAGCCGGCAGTCAGAAAGCTTGCAACAACGACCATCACAATGCTTGCCAAAAGTATTGCGATATAGAGGGGCGGAGAAGCCTGACCTGCCTCATCAGCAATAGTTAACTGAATCGCGCTGAAAATGAAGCCGAAAATGGTGGCAGCCCATAAAAGGATCAGTACCAACAGCATGGGCAGACCGAGTTTCTTTGTGGTATAGATTTTTTCTTCCATAATGATGACCTCCGTTTTTCTGATTGAAAATTGATTGGTTTCTATGTCTGTATGATATCAAATTGATATCGTTTTGTCAATAGAAGATTTCCGATTTTTTTCCAAAAAAAAGCACAGTCCTGCGACTGTGCGGTTGATGGGTTATTTTACACATTGAAGTGTTTTGAATCCGAATGCTTTGAGCTGCTCTGTGACGGCTGCATCGACCCGTTCTCCGGGCATCACAACAGGTACACCCGGCGGACAGGGACACGCACTGTCGGCGGCAATGCGTCCGATCGTCTGCCCGATCGGCACACACTCCGAATCAGCCATTACCGCTTCACGAACGGAACAGTGCCGATGGGGGAGAGAGGGTGTATGACAGAGGTGCGGCGCATCAGAAGAAGCGGTATTTTTGCCGGTATCACGGATCGCCTGCTCCAGCCGGAGAAAATCCGTTTCACTGTTGAACGGTGTACAGATAAAAACAGCATTGTCGCCGTCACAGAACTCCGGTTCGATCTGATGGTCATGGAAGAATCCGGTCTGGGCATTGCCGGAGATCCCGTGGTGCGAGGTGTTGATACAAACCCGCAGCGGGTCACATGGGGCAGAGGGCATTGTCAGCCCGCACTGCGCGGCAAGAGCTTTGATACGGTTGATTCTGTCAGCAAGGTCAGCGTATTGTGCTTTGCCGATGTCATTCATATAGGCGGTGCAGAGGTCAATGCTGGCCATGATGGGATAAGACGGACTGGTAGAGCCAAAGAGAGCCATAGCATCTTTAGCATTGTCAGCAAGCCGTGCATTGCCGATGTTCAGGACTGCACCGCCGGTTAGTACGGGCAATGTTTTATGCAGAGAACAAGCACTCATGTCCGCGCCGAGTGCAATGGGGTGAAGCTTTTGACGTAGAAAAGCGAGATGAGAGCCGTGAGCATTGTCTGTGAGCAGGAGAACATTGTGCTTGTGGCAGATATCGGCGATAGCGGCAATGTCAGAAAGCTCCCCGTAATAATCGGGGGAGGTGATATAGCAGGCAGTGATATTGTCATGGTGTTGAAGCGCATCATACACGTCCTGCGGTCGGATGACACCTGTAAAGAGGGGAGAGTCGCTGTGGGGGAGCAGCCAGAACGGTTCGAGCCCGAGCAGGGCACAGGCATTGACGGCGGAGCGGTGTGCATTACGTGCCATAAGGATTCTGTTGCCGGAGCGTGAAGCAATGCGCAGCATTGCCTGAATAGCTAAAGAACAGCCGCCCGCAGAGATCAGACTGCGTTTTGTGCCGAAAAGCTCTGCAAGACGGTGTTCGGCATCTGCAAGGATACCGTCAGCTTCAAAGAGTGCATCGGTATCGGGCAGCTCGGTCAGGTCGAGTGAAAGCAGATCATCGGGAAAGAAACGAGCGCACTTGTGTCCGGGCGTATGGAAGGAGGAATATTGTTTTTTACTGTAATTGGTCAGCGCAGTATAAAGGGGAGAAGTACTCATAACGATGTGTCCTTTTTGTTTTTTCCTATGATAGCATAAAAGAGCAGGCAGCGCAACCTCTTACGGCACCAGAGTGATACCCGAAGGGGTGTGGTGGCGACCGGAAAGACCCCACAGTCAGCCTATGATTTATCAAAGTATAAAAAATGCCGTTTACTATACACTAACATAATATGAACGACACAGCAGGCTGACCGCTAAAAGCAGTAGCCCTCTGAGCAGTCAATGCCGCTGAGCAGGAGTATACAAGCGGCGGCAAGTATAGGGTAAATGGGTGTGCCTGCCTGTATGGTAACAGGAAATTCACACGGCTCTATGATATGACCGTCAAGGGTCGTGACCGAACGGCTCAGGCAAAGCTGCCGCACATTTCCCTCACCGCCCGAAATACTCAGCGTATCATGTGCCGACATAGAGCAGCCTATGGCAGGCTTACCGCTGTTGAGCAGAACAGAAAGGGCGCGGGTATTTTCACCGTCCACCACGGCGATCAGACTGCCGGTATCAAAGTTTGCCGCTCCTCTGACGGGTGAACGTCCGAATACGATAATGCCCCCGCACGTCACCTCCGATATACCGCCAACCCCCAGCACCATATAGGACGGGTCATCATTGGTTTCGTATATTTTTGCGCCGTCATATACGAACGCACCGCCGTAGGCTTCACACGCTCTTACCACTGTCCTTGTCAGCACCTTTGAACCGCCGTCACCGCATATAATCACGTTTTTCATGCCGCCGCCTCCTGTTTGAATTTTTCTTTTGTTATAGTATGACCCGTTTTCTGAAAAGTAACGGAAAAAATACAAATATTCAGCTTCACAGAACACTGTGTGAGAAAGTTGATTGGCAGAGATTGACAGAGCTAAAGCAAAATATGTAAAAATACTTGACAATTGATAATAAAATTTATATAATATAATGAAAGATGACTGAATTGCTTGATAACTGAGAGAAAGGTAAGGTGAGTTAAATGCTAAAAAGCAGTATCAAAAAAGCTATATCTATCCTTACAGCCCTATTGGCAGTTTGTATGGCACTTGTTGTACCGTCAAGGGCAGGGACGGCTGTCAATGCAAAAAGTGCCGGAATTTACAACGATTTACATTACACAATAACGGATGAAAATACCATAACAATTCATGACTATTGTGGCTCAGACAGTGACGTGGTTATTCCTTCGCAGATAGACGGCATTCCTGTAACAAAAATTGATGGTTATTTTTCAGAATCAAGCAGAAGAATAATAACCAGTATTGTAATTCCCGACAGTGTAACAAGCATCAGCAATGGTGCATTCGGTTACTTTAGATACCTGAAAAGTGTCAGGATGCCAGCTCACCTGACGTGTATTGAACCCGGTACTTTTAATTCATGTGACATGTTGGAGGAGATTACGATTCCTGACGGTGTCACAAGTATCGGCACCGGTGCATTTGCAGGATGCCGCATGGATTCAATGATCATTCCTGACAGTGTGACGCAAATTGGTCAATATGCATTTTCCGGATGTTCATTTATGAATGAAGTTACAATTTCCGACAGTGTAACAGAAATCGGAACAGGAGCCTTTTATTATTGTCGATTTCTGACGACTGTTACAATACCAAGCCGAATAAATCGTATCAAACAGTATACTTTTTCCTGTTGTGAAGGTCTGACAAGCATTACTATACCTGACAGCGTAACATGTATTGAAAAGGGTGCGTTCAGTAAATGTAAAAGCCTGTCAAGTATAACCGTTCCGGATAGTGTCAACATTATTGAAGATGATGTATTCGCAGAATGTACACGGCTGCCAAGCATTGCCATTCCGGACAATGTCGGTTGGATAGGAGCGGGGGCATTTTCCGGCTGCACCAGCCTGCATGATATTATTCTTCCGAGTGAAATCAAGAAAATCAGAGACCGGACGTTTTATGGCTGCGAAAGTCTGACAAGTATTATTGTTCCCGACGGTGTGACAATGATCGGAAAGAGCTCTTTTGCTATGTGTACGGCACTGAAAAGTATTACCATTCCGGAAAGTGTGGCAGATATCGAACCGAACGCATTTGATAGATGCGACAATCTCGAAGATGTAATTTTTATCGGCACGAGAGAAAGCTTTAACGCAATTGAAATGGACGATGATACCAGAAACATTCTCTCTGCACATATACAATACCGGGAGCGGGAGTATATCTCAACAGACAATTCAACCGAAAGCCCTGCTGCTGTGAGCGAAGAAATGACAGAAGAACACGCCTCATCTACCGCAGCTGCCGACAGCAGTGCAGTATTTGATGACACCGTACCTGCCGGGCTTATTGTGGTTATATCCGTTTTAACAACACTGCTCATTGCCGCTGTTGTTGTTATAATTGTGATTATAATCATAAAAAAGTCCCCACAAAATACAGATACTCAGCCGGAAAATAACACACCCGCACAGGAAATACCCGCACAAGACACTCCCTCGCAGAATGACAGCGGGCAAAACAACTCATAACGCTCCAAAAATCCGGACAATTCACAGCGAACTGTCCGGATTTTCTTTTCTGTATATTTTGTATTATGAAAGATAAATGTAGTAAAGTGTCGTGAAAATATGCCGATAATTCAGGAAAAATACGAAAGAACCCTATATGCTCCCAATGCTTATGAACAACAGACCGCTGTTGTCAGCGGCGCGGAACAGCACCAATCTCCCATACTCAGAGCGATAGCTCGGTTGGATAGAAGCATAGGGCAGATGAAGCTATCCGACTTATCAGCAGAGGGGAGTTCCCTCTGTTGCTGAGCGAAAACGCGAATACGGGTGCAGCGCCGACGCTGCCTGAGCGAAAACGCGAACACGGGTGCAGCGCCGTTGCGCTGCCTGAGCGAAAACGCGAACACGGGTGCAGCGCCGACGCTGCCTGAGCGAAAATGCGAACACGGGTGCAGCGTCGACGCTGCCTACTTGAAAATAATGGAGAGATGTGATATGATGGGTGGGTAAGATTAGAAAAAAGCTGGTGTAGTATAAAATGAATCAGATACGAACAAGAAGAATCGTTGTAAAAGTGGGTACTTCCACGCTGACATACGATAACGGCAGGGTCAACCTGCGCCGTGTGGAACAGCTCTGTAAAGTGCTCAGCGACCTTCATAACAGCGGTAAACAGGTCATCCTTGTCAGCTCGGGCGCGATCGGGATCGGAGTGGGAAAGCTCAAATTAAAGGAACGTCCCTCCGAAACACGCTATAAACAGGCTCTCGCCGCTGTCGGACAGTGTGAGCTGATGTTCCTTTATGATAAGCTCTTCGGCGAATACAACAATTCCGTTGCACAAATTTTGCTTACCAAAAGCGTTGTCACCAATGAACATTCCCGTCAGAATGTCATGAATACCTTTGAAACACTGCTCGAAATGGGGATTATCCCGATCGTCAATGAAAACGATACTGTCGCCATTGATGAGCTTGTCGGCAGCAATTTCGGCGATAACGATAACCTCTCCGCTATCGTTGCCGACCTCGTGGGTGCTGATCTGCTTGTAATTCTGACCGATATAGACGGACTCTACAGCTCAGACCCCCGCCAAAATCCCGATGCTGTCCGTCTTGATGTGGTAGAACATATTGACGACCATATCCGCGAGATTGCGGGCGGCTCCGGCTCGAACCGCGGCACGGGCGGTATGGCAACCAAAATCACCGCCGCAACCGCCGCGACCGAAGCAGGTATCGACTGCTGTGTGATGAGCGGTGAAACCCCCGAACGGCTCTATGACCTGATGGAGGGTAAGCCGACAGGTACACTCTTTCTTGCCGTTGAGGGTACAAAATAATCCCCGCAATGTGCATCTTTCCCAAAACCATACAATACAGGAGGAACTACTATGACAGTCATTGAACAAATGGGTGCAAAGGCAAAAGCGGCTTCTCAGTCACTTGCTATTGCCGGAGAAAAGAAAAACGCGGCTCTTGCCGCAATCGCTCAGGCACTTATCGACAACACAGACAACATTATCGCCGCTAACCGTATCGACCTCGATAACGGTGAGAAAAACGGTCTTTCCGCCGCTCTGATCGACAGACTGACCCTCACCGAAGCACGAATCAAGGGTATTGCAGACGGTGTGCTGGAGGTCATGGCTCTGCCTGACCCTATCGGAACTGTAATTTCGGGCGGAACACGTCCCAACGGACTCCGGATCACTAAAGTCCGCGTACCGCTCGGTGTGATCGGCATTATCTTTGAATCCCGCCCCAACGTTACAGCCGATGCCGCTGTACTCTGTCTGAAAAGCGGCAATGCCGTGATTCTCAGAGGGGGCAAGGAGGCTATCAACTCCAACAAATGTATCACTGCCGTTATGCAGGACGCTATCGAAAGTGCCGGACTTGACCGCAACTCCGTTCAGCTTATTGAAGATACCTCCCGTCAGTCATCTATTGAACTGATGGAGCTTACCGAATACCTTGACGTGCTGATTCCCCGAGGCGGCAAGGGACTGATCCGCGCAGTGGTTGAAAATGCCAAGGTCCCCGTTATCGAAACCGGTGCGGGCAACTGCCATACCTATGTAGATGCAAGTGCCGACATCAATATGGCTGCTGAGATCATCTATAATGCCAAAACCTCGCGTCCTTCCGTATGCAACGCGATCGAAACCATTCTTGTTCACGAGGACATCGCGGACAAGGCTCTGCCGGTCATCAAAGCAAGGCTTGATGAAAAGAACGTCGAGCTGCGGGGCTGCGAAAAAACCATTGCCATTCTCGGCAGCAGTGTCAAGCCCGCCTGCGAATCTGACTGGGAAACCGAATACGGCGATTATATCCTCGCTGTCAAGGTGGTATCCTCATTCGATGAGGCAGTCGCACACATTGCCAAATACTCTACCGGTCACAGCGAGTGTATCGTAACAAGCGACTATAAAAACGCAAAACGCTTTACCGCCGTGGTAGATGCCGCCGCCGTATATGTCAACGCTTCTACCCGCTTTACAGACGGCGGAATGTTCGGTCTTGGCGCAGAGATCGGCATTTCTACCCAGAAGCTCCATACCAGAGGGCCTATGGGTCTGAATGAGCTGACCTCCGTGAAATTCATCATCGAGGGTGACGGACAGGTAAGAAACTGATATTCAATATACAATGATCTGCGCACAGTATTCATGAAACATAAATAAAAACCGCAGCGAAGGTTTTTTCCGTTCGCTGCGGTTTTTTGGTTTTATAGTAAACGACATTATTTTTATACTTTCATAAATAATAGGCTGACTGTGGGGGCTTTCCGGTCGCCCCCACACCCCTTCGGACATCACTCTAAGTAAGAATA
>CACYDW010000140.1 GCA_902773325.1 uncultured Ruminococcus sp. | reverse complement strand
TTCGGAAGCTCCAACGGTGTGGGCGAGCTTGCAAACTTCCTCTTCGGTGCTGCATTTGCCTTTACGGCGGGCATTATCTACAAGCATAAAAAAACGAAAAAGACCGCCCTCATTGCCTGCATTTCCGGCGCTATTGCCATGGCTGCTGTCAGCGTTCCCATCAACTATTTCCTCGTTTATCCTATATACGCTGAACTGTGGACGCACGGCAATATGGACGCGATCATCAGTATGTATAAAACCCTGCTGCCCGCCGCCGACTCTCTGCTCAAAGCACTGCTCATCTTCAACGTACCTTTCACCATCGGTAAGGGGCTGATCGATGCCGCTATTACCATGCTGATCTACAAGCCGCTCTCCAATGTGTTTGTAAAACTCAATCAATCCCTGAACAGCTCCGGCGGCAGGAAAAAAGCGAAATCTGACGGTAAAAAAACCGTTGATACCAAAAAAGAGACATAAGCTTCATATATTCCTGTTATAATACGGAAATCAATTTCTGCTTCATGGTAGACTGACAGATGTTGATTTCCGTGTTTTTTGTTTTTTCTGCTTTCATTTTATCCGGAATGTGTTATAATGATGATAACAAACTCACTCGGGAGGCAGCGACATGGAAAACGACGCATTTACAGGAGGCATTGAGCCGTGCGGTCTGCGAAGCAAAAACGACATCGGCATTCTGATCTGCTACATTCTGGATTACATCAATAAGCCCTTCTCCAAGGACGATCTGGTAGAGGTCATTCAGGAAAACGGACTGGCTAACTACTTTGAAACACACTCGGCAATTACAGAGCTGGAGAAGTGCGGCAACATCTGCTTTGCCGACGAAGCGCAGAAAACTATTCAGATCACCGATAACGGAAAGCTGATTTCCTCCCAGCTTCACACCTCGCTTTCCCCTATCGTCCGGCAAAGGGCGGTCAGTGCTGCCACCAAGCTGATCGCAAGACGAAAAATCGAACGGGAAAATCCTGTGGAGATCCGAAAGGCAGAGGGCGGCGGCTATCAGGTAACTCTGAGAATCACCGATAATATTCGTGACCTGATGGCACTCACGCTGTTTATGCCGGATATTACCGAAGCGAATGCCGTTAAACAGCATTTTCACCAATTTCCCGAGAAAATCTATTCGGTAGTGCTTGCGTCCGTGATCGGCGACAAATCCATGATCGAACAAGCTATGAAGGAGCTGAGATAATGTGTATTGACAAAATCAATTTCGATGAAGCCTCTTTTTTCTACAAATCCCCGCATTCTCTCGTTGACTATTCGATGGTACAAAGCTATACACTCATCAAAAGTGTCATCGAGCTGTTTGCCTACTATGGTATCACCGACTTTACCGCAGAGGACATAAAGGAATTCTTTGTAAGATTAGAGCTGGTTCAACAGAAAAACAACAAGGTCTTTATTCCCTCCCGCAAAAAGATCGACAGTGTTCTGGAGCTGTGTATAGGCGGAAGGGACAATTCCCTCTCTTATCATAACGACACATACCACATTGACCGCTGGGATACCAGCGGCTATGCCTATGAGCTAAGTGCCGCCAAAAACAAGGGGCTGCTATGAAATTCTTGCACACAACAGCCGCAGGAGCTTACAAAATAGCTTCTGCGGCTGTTATTTTTCGATTAACGAACATCGGAGGTCTTTTTTTCACGAAGATAGGTCGATTCAAGGTCGGCAAGGTGAAGCTTGACAGCAAGCGGATATTTCTCATAAGCTGCGCTGATGGAAAATCCTCCGCTTTTGGCTGCATCGTCAAAACCGCCCATGTGCCATCTGATTGCGACTGCCTCTGAGGTTTTCAGGCGCATAAAACGTTCGATGAGATACACCGATTTTTCACCGTGCCCATAGGGAAACTGATCCTCTACCGCATAGTAGGGCTTTTTCTCCCACTGACCGGTTTCTTCATTCTTGACATTGCGTGTAGATACCTTATAAAACTGCGCCTTGCACAGGTCATGGAGCAACGCACAGACAGCAAAGCTCTCGTCGTTGCCTTTCGACGGATCAAAATGCTTTTCCATCATCGTTTTGTAAACACTGATGCTGTGCATTACAAGACCCTGTTCACAGGCACAATGAAACCGCGAACTGGCGGGTGCTGTAAAAAAATCTGTTTTCTGCATCCATTCAAGAAGCTGTGCAGCACCCTCACGCTTGATATGTGCCGTATAGATGTCTATAAATTCCTGCTTATAATCCATATTCGATCTCCCATAGTTTTTCCTGTATTACATCATTTCTTCGTTATAATGTGCTCTGACACCGCCTATAAATTTTGCTCTTGTCCGTGCGCTGGTAACATGTGCTTCGCCGATACTGGTTACAGACAGTGTGAGGGGTACAGCGACCTCTCTGAGATGCATACCGATCAACACACCGCCGATATCGATTCCCGCATCTGCCTTGATATGCTCCACTACAACCGGTGATTGCAGCGTATTGTAGGTAATGGTGGCAAACGAGCCGCCTGCCTTGGGCTGCGGCACTACATTTACACATTCCCTGTTCTGTAAAGCTGCGGCTGCGGCTTCGGTCACAATTGCCCGGTTAAGATGCTCGCAGCACTGCGCAGCAAGATAGATCCCTTGCTCATGCAGCAGCGGATAGATCCCGTCAAACACCGCCTGTGCAAGTTCCATGCTTGACGCCTTGCCAAAGGACTTGCCGGCTATAGTACTGGAGGAACAGCCCACCACAAATATACTGCCCTCTTTGATTTTTGACAGCTCCAGAATTTCAGTTACCGCTTTGCGCGTCTGTACGGTTATTTCTTCATACATTTTGCTCATCTCCATCAATTGCTTTGAAAAATAATCAGGCACCCCAAACCTGAGATGCCTGATACAAACATACTATAAAGCAAAGCGTGATTATTCCTCTGCTGCGCCCTGCTCTTCCTCTGCGGCATCATCGTCAGATGCAGCGGGAGTCAGAAGCTCTTTGATAGAAAGGCTGATTCTCTTCTGGTCAAAGTCAATAGCAGTGATCTTGGCTGTAACCTTCTGACCGACAGAAAGAACATCCTGCGGCTTTTCTACTCTTTCAAGAGAAATCTGTGACACATGGATCAGACCGTCTATGCCGGGGATAATTCTTGCAAATGCACCGAACTGAGTAAGTCCGACAACCTCAACCTCACACACTGTGCCAACAGGATAATCTCTCTTGAGGATCTCCCAAGGATTGTCCTCTGTCTTGCGATAGCCCAGAGAAATCTTGCCCTTTTCTCTGTCAAGTGACTTGATATATACCTCTACGGTATCGCCTACATTTACAACCTCTGAAGGGTGCTTGATTCTGCCCCATGAAAGCTCGGAGATATGTATCATACCGTCAATACCGCCGATATCCACAAATGCACCGTAAGAAGTAAGTGACTTAACGGTACCTGTGTACTTTTTGCCCTCTTCTGCTGAAGCCCAGAACTCCTCAGCCTGCTTCTTGCGCTCGTCACTGAGTACAGAGCGGATCGAACCCACTGCTCTCTTTCTCTGTCTGGTCGTTTCGATAATGCGGAAAGAAACCTCCTGCTTCAGAAGTTTCTCAAGCGGCTCGCCTCTGGTTGCAGTAGCCAGTGACGCAGGAATGAACACTCTGACACCGTTTGTCACAGCGATCACACCGCCCTTTACAAGCTCCACAACGGTGCCCGTAACGATGGATTTCTCTTCCTCAGCCTTAACGATCTCGTCCCAGCCCCTCTGAGCGTCATAGCGCTTTTTGGAGAGAAGGATCGTACCCTCCTGATCGTTGGTTTTCATGATGATAAGATCAAGCTCATCGCCGATCTTTACAAGATACTCTGCCTTTGCGGAGGGGTCATTTGAAAGCTCATTGAGAGGGATAATGCCGGTCTGTTTTCTGCCTACATCCACTCTGACCTCGGTCGGAGTAATGCCTACAACAACGCCCTTTATCCTGCCGTCTGTATTATAATTTTTGAAGGACTCCTCGAGCAGCTCCTCAAAATTAGGCTCTTCGCTTTCTAAAGTATTTTTGATTTCTTCTGTCATGGTATTCAATACCTCCTCAATAATGCTTGCCGGAGTGGAAGCCCCGGCGGTAATGCCGATGCGGTTCGCCCTTTTTACCGCCGCTGCCGGAAGCTCAGCGGCTGACTCGATCAGATATGTTTCACTGCACTTACCCTTGCAGATCTTAAACAGCTTGTTGGTATTGGAGCTGTGTCTGCCCCCTATCACAAGCATCAAGTCGGAATCTGCGGCGAGAATTGCCGCCTCAGATTGGCGATCGTTCGTTGCACTACATATTGTACCAAATATTTTTGCATTTGTACAGTGTTTTTTTAAGATTTTTAAACTTTTTTTCCACTCGTTCGCGTCATAGGTTGTCTGTGAAACAACGCAAACCGGTTTTTCCTTCACATCAGGAAAAACCTCGATTATTTTTTCCAATTCGGAGCAGTTGGCAAAGGTATGATACTCCGAAACACAATAGCCGATAATCCCCTGTACCTCGGGGTGATTTTCATCACCTGCGATAATGATGATATCGCCGGAAGCGGAATGTTCTGCCACGATACGCTGGATTTTCAGTACAAACGGGCAGGTGGCATCTTCACACGCAACTCCAAGCTCTGCAATTCGTTCCTTGACAGATTTCGGAACACCATGTGAGCGGATAACGAGTATGCCGTCCTCACGGACATCCTCGGGCTTTTCGGCAATCACAACACCTCTGGACGAAAGCTCCCTGACCTTCTGGGGATTATGAATGATCGGTCCTAAGGTGTATACCTTTTTGCCTTCATCAAGCAGATCCTCCACGATTTTCACAGCTCTGCTCACGCCGAAGCAGAAGCCTGCCGTCTTAGCTGCGGTAATCTTCACACATATTCCTCCTGTATGCGGGGAATCAGCCGTTCAGGGCTTCTTCCCGGAGTGTTTTGATCTCATCCATGATTTTTCGGGAGGCACTGCGGTATTCCTCGGGAGAGCCGTTTACAAGTCCCAGCTCCTGTGGAGTCATCGGTTTGCCCCATGATATGGTCACGCGCTGAAACGGTTTGATTTTTTTGTTTTTGGGAGTAATACAAACAGGAATCACCGGTGTATTGGTCTGGTAGGCGATGATTGCTGCACCGGACTTCGGTCGGAGAAACTCTCCGGTTTTAGACCGTGTACCTTCAATAAAAATTGCCAGCAGATTACCGCCATGGACAACTTCCTCGGCTGTACCGATTGCCTTACCGTCGCCTGCTCCTCTCGTTACAGGAAAAGCACCCAAGTGACGTATAACCCATGAAGCTATCGGATTTTTGAACAACTCTACCTTTGCCATAAAGTTGAGCTGACGCTTTCTTTGCGACAGTCCCAGCAACACCGGATCAGCATTGGAAAGGTGATTGGAGCAGACAATGTATGCGCCGTCCTTCGGAAGATTCTCCTTACCCTTAATGCGGTATAAATACAGCAGTTTGAAAAACGGAAGCAGCAGCAAGCTGCCGATCACATACAGAGGACTTCTTTTCATACAACACACTCCCTGATGATATCAATTATTTTTTGCTGTGACTCTTCAAGCGTCAGCTCAGAGGTATCGACAATGATACTGCCCTCTGCCTGTTTCAGGGGAGCAATCTCACGGTGTGTATCATTATAATCACGCTCGGTGATATCCTTCAAGATCTTGTTATAGTCCTCTTTTATACCCTGTGCTGCAAGCTGCAAAACCCTCCGCCTTGCCCTTGTTTCGGCAGACGCGGTCAGAAAGATCTTGACCTGTGCATCGGGAAGAACGACTGTACCGATATCTCTGCCGTCCATAATTACATTTTCCGTTTTTGCAAATCCTCTTTGCAGATCAAGAAGATATTTTCTCACGGCAGGCATTTGTGCCACAACCGATGACTTCATGGATACTTCTTCCGTTCGGATCAGTTCTGAAACGTCACGGTCATTCAACAGCAAATGCTGTTCGCCGTTAAAAAACACGATACTGATATCCAATGTGGTCAAAAGCGTTTCTACCGCTGCTTCGTCTGATGTATCCGTATGATTTTCAAGGCATGCCAATGCCACTGTGCGGTAAATGGCACCTGTATCCACATAGATATAACCGAGCTCATGCGCCGCATTTTTGGCAATTGTACTTTTTCCTGCTCCGGCAGGACCGTCTATCGCTACCGCTACCATTATGTTATCCTCCGTTCTGATCGATACAAATATCGGAACTATGAATCCGCCCGGTGTTCCGGAAGCACTGAACTGCGGGCATAATGGATTCAATGATTCCTTTATCATTTTTTGAATTTATAGTTTTCCTCGTCAAGGCAGATGATCGTCTGGTTCTCGCCGCATACCGGACAGTCATCTACTATTTTCGGAAATGGAACTCGTCTGATATCCATCGTCAGTGTATCTATGGTCAGCATACAGCCTGTGAGCAGTTCGCCTGCACCTGTAATGTACTTGATTGCCTCCAGTGCCTGAAGGCTGCCGACAACTCCTGCTGCCGCGCCGATAATTCCCACCTGTTTAGCCGTAGGAACTGTCCCTTTTTTTGGTATCTCCTTGAAGATACAGCGATAGCACACTCCCTGATCGGGTACATAGGTCATCACCTGACCGCTGAATCCCAATACACCGCCGTGTACAAACGGCTTACCCATCAGCACACAGGCATCGTTTATCAGAAACTTGGACGGGAAGTTATCTGTCGCTTCGATGATGAAATCATAGTCCTTTATCACATCGGCTATATTATCGGCAGTCAGGCGCATATTATAAGCGTTGACCGTGATATTCGGGTTGATCATATCAAGCGTCTGCTTGGCGGAAATCGCCTTATCATCACCGATATCGGCGGTAGAGTGAAGGAGCTGTCGGTTGAGGTTGGTAATATCGACTGTGTCACAGTCGGCGATTCCGATCGTACCCACACCCGCTGATGCCAGATACATTGCCGCAGGGGAACCAAGACCTCCTGCGCCAACGATCAGCACACTTGCTTCGGCAAGCTTTTGCTGACCCTCTTCTCCGATCTCCTTCATAATAGTTTGTCTTGTATATCTGTTGACCTCTTCTGTTTTACTCATGAAAGTTTCAGCCTCCGAATGCTCAGAAATCTCTGTTGATCAGGCATATCTGATGGAATCAGTCCGATTCAATAATAAAACCGACCTTGTTATTGTGAATAATCAAAGTCGGTTTTGCATCTTATCACCAACCGATAGTGGACAGCAAAATAGAAAAAACACCGAGAACGATCATAACGCAGAGAATAATACTAACAATTCTGACTATCATTTTGCGCTTCTTGAACATTTTACTCACTCCGTTTGCATTATTACACTTATCATTTCAGAATCAAACGTCCGAAAGACTTTATATCGGCAGCAGGTATATATGCCAATACATCTCTATATCATCTTACACCAAATCCGCCGTGATTGCAAGTATTTTTATCCGCTTTCCAGGGAAATCAATTTTGAAGGGCAGTTTTCCCAGTTCTCGTCTGTCGCCTCGGTCGGTGCTTCTGCTGTGCAGAGGTGTACACAGGACACCCGCACCCCCTTCCTAAAAAAACGGACTTTTTGCCCATATCTGATACAGCTAATAAAGCAAAAGTGAGTCTATATACCGTGGATTTTTTAAAAGTTGATTTCCGTGTCTGCTTTCCCCTCGCAGTGCCTGCTATGGCAATAATACTGACTTCCATCTAATTCAAGAAGCTCAAAAATGAGTAATATATATAAACAATGTAAAAAATTATATATTTTCACATCATTGATTTCAATCGGCATTTTTCACAAATTCATCAAAAATATTTATCATTCTGAACCGGAATCACTTCCCATACAAACAATTCTGCCGTCGGCAGTGTCTTTTACACAAAAATCTATGGTTTTTATTGACAAAACGACTGTTTTGAAGGATAATATATATGTATTTTCCAATACAGCATTAAAGGTTGTAACGGGTCTGCGCCCTTACTTCCGATATTAAGGGGGATCAGGAAATGGGCTATACAATTGCTCAGAAAATTATCAAGGCTCACCTTCTCAGCGGTGATATGACAGTAGGCAGTGAGGTCGGTCTGAAAATCGACCAGACGCTTACGCAGGACGCAACAGGTACAATGGCTTACCTCGAATTTGAGGCAATCGGTGTACCGAGAGTCAAAACTGAAAAGAGTGTCGCATACATCGACCACAACACACTCCAGACCGGATTTGAAAACGCTGACGACCACCGTTACATTCAGTCCGTCTGCAACAAGCACGGCATCTATTTTTCAAGACCCGGCAACGGTATCTGCCATCAGGTACATCTTGAACGCTTCGGTAAACCCGGCAAGACCTTGATCGGATCAGACAGCCATACACCTACCGGCGGCGGTATCGGTATGCTGGCAATCGGTGCGGGCGGTCTTGATGTTGCCGTTGCAATGGGCGGCGGCGCATACTATATTCAGATGCCCAAAATGGTAAGGATCAATCTTTCCGGCAAGCTTCAGCCTTGGGTATCGGCAAAGGATATTATCCTTGAGGTACTCCGCATTATGTCTGTTAAAGGCGGTGTCGGAAAAATTATCGAATACGGCGGCGAGGGTGTCAAGACCCTCACGGTTCCCGAAAGAGCAACCATTACCAACATGGGTGCGGAATTAGGTGCTACCACCTCTGTGTTCCCCTCTGACGAGATCACGAAATCCTTTATGGCGGCTCAGGGGCGTGAAGAGGACTGGGTCGCATTAGCTGCTGATGACGATGCTGTGTATGATGAGGTCATCAACATCAACCTCTCCGAGCTTGTTCCGATGGCAGCCTGCCCCCACAGCCCCGACAATATCAAAACAATTGAGGAAATCGGACCTCAGCCTATTGATCAGGTATGTATCGGTTCCTGTACCAACTCTTCTTACCTCGATCTGATGAGAGTTGCCGCTATCCTCAAGGGCAAGACCGTTAACCCTAAGGTCAGTCTGGCGATTGCTCCGGGTTCCAAGCAGGTTTACAATATGCTGGCAAGAAACGGTGCTTTAGCTGATATCATCGAGGCCGGCGCAAGGATCCTCGAATGTGCCTGCGGTCCGTGTATCGGCATGGGTCAGTCACCTAACTCAAAGGGTATCTCCCTGCGTACCTTTAACCGTAATTTTGAGGGTCGTTCCGGTACGCGTGACGGTCAGATCTATCTCGTCAGCCCCGAAACAGCAGCCGCGTCTGCTCTGACGGGTGTATTTACAGACCCCAGAACACTCGGCGATGCGGTCAACATTCCTCTGCCCGAAAAATTTGAATATAACGACAACATGGTGATCGCTCCTGTCGCAGAAGAGGATATGGACAGCGTTGAGGTGCTGAGAGGTCCTAACATCAAGCCTTATCCCGCTACTGCTCCGCTTCAGGACAGCATTGATGTTCCCTGTTCGCTCAAGGTCGGCGACAACATCACAACCGACCACATCATGCCAGCCGGTGCGAAAATCCTGCCCCTGCGCTCCAACATTCCCGCTATTTCCGAACACTGCTTCACGGTCTGCGATAAGGACTTCCCCGCACGTGCCAAACAGCTCGGCAGCAGCATTATTGTTGGCGGCATCAACTACGGTCAGGGTTCTTCCCGTGAACATGCTGCTCTTGCACCGCTCTATCTGGGCATTAAAGCTGTGGTTGTAAAATCCTTCGCAAGAATCCACCGCGCTAACCTCATCAATGCCGGTATCCTGCCGCTTACCTTCGTCAACGCGGAGGATTATGATGCCATCAGTGAGGGCGATGAGCTTGCTCTGCCCGATATCCGCAAAAGCATTGCAGACGGCAAAGAAGAATTCTTGCTCATCAACAAGACCACAGGCAAAGAGATTCCTGTTCAGTGTGAGCTTTCCGGCAGAACAAGAGATATTATTCTCGCAGGCGGTCTGCTGGACTATACCAAAAATCACGGCTGATATTACTGCGGCATCTTTATCCAATACAAAAGCATGAAAGGAAAGAATTCCATGGAAAAAATCAGAATGTCAACACCTCTGGTAGAGATGGACGGAGATGAAATGACGAGAATCATCTGGAAGATGATCAAGGATATTCTTATTCTCCCATACGTTGATCTGAAAACAGAATACTATGACCTCGGTCTGGAAAATAGAGAAAAAACCAAGGATCAGGTGACGATCGACTCTGCCGAGGCTACCAAAAAATACGGTGTTGCCGTAAAATGCGCTACCATTACCCCCAATGCCGAAAGAGTAAAGGAATATAACCTCTCTCAGATGTGGAAATCCCCCAACGGCACGATCAGAGCTATTCTTGACGGTACGGTTTTCAGAACACCGATCCTCGTCAAGGGCATTACCCCCTATATTCCTACATGGAAAAAGCCCATTACCATTGCACGTCACGCTTACGGCGATGTATACAAGAACACCGAAATGGTTGTAGACGGCGGCTGCAAGGCAGAACTGGTCGTTACCGACAGTGAGGGCAACGAAACAAGGCAGCTTATTCACGATTTTGCTACCCCCGGTATCATTCAGGGACTGCACAACATCGACAAGAGTATCGGCAGCTTTGCACGTGCCTGCTTCAACTTTGCCCTCGACAGCAAGAAGGATCTCTGGTTCGCTACAAAGGATACCATCTCCAAGAAATATGACCATCGCTTCAAGGATATATTCAATGAGATCTTTGAGAGTGAATACAAGGAGAAATTCGAGCAGGCAGGCATCACCTATTTCTATACGCTCATTGACGATGCCGTTGCAAGAGTTGTCCGCTCCGAAGGCGGCTATATCTGGGCCTGCAAGAACTATGACGGTGATGTGATGTCGGACATGGTTGCAACTGCCTTCGGCTCTCTCGCCATGATGACCTCTGTGCTGGTTTCTCCTGACGGCATTTATGAGTATGAAGCTGCTCACGGCACAGTACAGCGTCATTATTACAAGCACCTCAAGGGTGAAGCAACCTCTACCAACTCCGTTGCGACCCTCTTTGCATGGACAGGCGCACTCCGGAAAAGAGGCGAGCTTGATAACATTCCCGAGCTTGCCGAATTTGCAGGCAACCTTGAAAAAGCAACCATTGCTACGATCGAGGACGGTATTATGACAGGTGACCTTGCTGCACTCTCAACCCTTGAAAACAAAACAAAGGTCGACACAGAAACCTTCCTCGTAGAAATCAACAAGCGTCTTTCCGCTATGTATGAATAATACAGTCAACTAAAGAACTGTTCCCTTATCGGGCAAACATATACAAAGCAGCGGCAGGAGCATACAGCTTCTGCCGCTGCTTTGTATATGCAATCCCCCGCTCATCTGACGCATACACGGAGATGAGCGGGGGATTTTTGCCGTACAGTCAGACTGTACTGCGCTTTGTTATGTTTTCTTCGGGAAAAAGCACCCTGCTGCTGTCAGAACCATCACGCTGAGGTGACCTTCAGAGTGAGATACTTCTTGACAACCGTGCCCTTGCTGTCCTTGACCTTGGAGCATACATCGTAGGTAGCAACCTTACCGGGCTTGAAGGTCGCTGATGTAGCTGTTGTACCGTTCTGAGCAGTTACCCAGTCGGAATCAGAGGTCTTTTTGTAGTATACATAATAGGTGTAAGAGCCGCTGCCGCCTGATGCTGCGTTCTTGACAGTTGCCTTATTGCCATAGGTAATGGAGGTAGCTGCCAGCTTGGTATTATTGGTCAGCGCTGCGGAGGTAACTTTCAGTGTCAGATACTTCTTAACCACTGTGCCCTTGCTGTCCTTGACCTTGGAGCATACATCGTAGGTAGCAACCTTACCGGGCTTAAAGGTGGCTGTTGTGGCTGTTGTGCCGTCCTGAGCGGTTACCCAGTCGGAATCA
>CACYDW010000139.1 GCA_902773325.1 uncultured Ruminococcus sp. | reverse complement strand
GTTTGGGGGTGCGGGTGTCCGGTGGACACCTCTGGCGCAGACAGAAGCGCCGACCGAGGTGACAACCGAGAATCAGAGCCCCAATATCAGAGCCCCAATTAAGGAGGACAAAATGAAGTATAAGTTTATAGAGGGATCAGTAACAGAGGCAAAGGGATTTAAGGCGGCAGGTATTCACTGCGGTATCAGGAAGAATAAGACGAAGCGTGATCTGGCGCTGATATACTGTGAGAAAAAGTGTACGGCGGCAGCGGTTTATACGACGAATCTGGTGCAAAGCTCACCGATCACGGTGACGAGGGCGAATCTTGCCGATGGGTGTGCACAGGCAGTGATCGTTAACAGCGGAAATGCGAATACCTGTAATGCCGACGGAATGGAAAAGGCGGAGGCAATGTGCCGCATTACGGCGGAGCATCTGCATATTGACCCCAAAGATGTGATCGTAGGTTCAACAGGAGTTATTGGTCAGGTCATGCCGATCGAACCGATCGCGGAGGGGATGGAACAGCTTGTTTCGGAGCTGTCGGCAGACGGTGCCGGAAATGCTGCCGAGGCGATCATGACGACCGATACCGTACCGAAAGAGGTCGCTGTGGTTACCGAGATCGGCGGAAAGACCGTAAAAGTCGGCGGTATCTCAAAGGGCAGCGGCATGATTCACCCGAATATGGCGACGATGCTGTGCTTTGTGACAACGGACGCGGCAGTGTCGGCAGAAATGCTGCAAAAGGCTGTCAGGGCGGCTGCTGACGATACCTTCAATATGATCAGCATTGACGGCGATACCTCTACCAATGATACCCTTGCCGTAATGGCGTCTGGTCTTGCGGGAAATGAGGAGATCACAGCCGAAAACGAGGATTATTTCGACTTTTTGGAAGCACTCACCGCTGTGTGCAGGGAGCTTTCGCGTATGATGGCAAAGGACGGCGAGGGCGCAACAAAGCTGCTGGTTTGTAAGGTGAGCGGTGCAAAGACGGTTGAAGATGCGCGCGGCGTATCCAAGTCGGTTATATGCTCCAGCCTGCTCAAGGCGGCAATGTTCGGCTCTGATGCCAACTGGGGAAGGGTACTGTGCGCGATCGGGTATTCCGGCTGTGATGTAGATGTCAATAAGGTCGACGTGTCCTTTGCATCTGCTGCCGGCAAAATAGACGTGTGCAAAAACGGCGCAGGTATTGACTTTTCGGAAGAGCTTGCCAAAACGATTCTCAGTGAGGACGAGATCGACATTCTTGTGGAGCTGAACGACGGCACAAGCTGTGCAGAAGCCTACGGCTGCGATCTGACGTATGAATACGTCAAGATCAACGGCGATTACAGAACATGACGGAGATGAATAAAATGCATAATATTTCCGCGAACGATAAGGCAAAGGTACTCATTCAGGCTCTGCCTTATATACAGAAATATGCAGGAAAAACAATCGTTGTAAAATACGGCGGCAACGCTATGATCAATGAGGAGCTGAAGGATGCCGTTATGAGCGATATCGTCCTGCTCCAGCTTATCGGCATCAATGTGGTACTCGTACATGGCGGCGGCCCCGAGATCAGCGGTATGCTCAAAAAAATCGGCAAGGAAAGCCGTTTTATCAACGGTCTGCGCGTAACAGACGAAGAAACCATCGAGGTCGTTCAGATGGTGCTTGCCGGCAAGGTCAACAAAAGCCTTGTGCAGCTCCTGGAACAGCACAGCGGCAAGGCGATCGGTCTTTGCGGCCTTGACGGACGCATGATCATGGCTGATAAAAAGGCATCGGGTATTGATCTGGGCTATGTCGGCGAAATCAGAGAGATCAATACCGATGTGATCGAAAATGCGACAAAGAGCGGCTATGTGCCGATCATCTCGACCGTTGCGGGCGGCTATAACGGCGATGTATACAACATCAATGCCGACCTTGCCGCCGCAAGGATCGCCGCTGAGCTGAAAGCGGTCAAGCTGATCCTGATGACCGACATCAAGGGTCTGCTCAGAGATAAGGACGATGAAAATACGCTGATTCCGGTTGTCAATGTCAGCGAAGTACCCTCTCTCAAACGTGAGGGTATCATCTCCGGCGGCATGATTCCTAAAATCGACTGCTGCGTTGAGGCGGTGCGCCGCGGTGTCAAGAGAGCACATATTATTGACGGCAGAATCCCGCATTCGATTCTGATCGAAATGTTCTCCGATGAAGGTATCGGAACGATGTTCTATTAAAACGGATTGTAATCAGGGGGAACAGCATGAAACGTCCTGAAATGATATTGTTCGATTACGGCAATACCATTATCACAGAAAAAACCGTTGACTTTGTGAAAGCCAATGAGATGCTGCTCGGTATGGCAGTGACGAATCCCTGTCATATCACCGTTGACAAGATACAGGAGCGCGTTCTGTCACTGATCAAAGACCTCGAAATCAAAACGGGTGCGGCTGACCATCATCACTATCTGATCGATGTAAGCTGGAACAGCCTGAACCGCTGTGTGTATGAGTATTTCGGTATTACATTTGACAGACCCTACAGCGAGCTTCAAAAGCTCTTCTGGGACAGTGCTACACCCGATGTCTGTGCTTCACCGCATATCAGGGAGCTGCTGAATTTCCTGCATGACAGCGGTATCAGAACGGGTGTTGTCAGCAACATTATGTATTCCTATGAAACACTTTCTGAGCGAATCAACCGGCTTATTCCCGATAATCATTTCGAGTTTATCATCGCATCTTGTGAATATGTCTATCGGAAGCCCGAACCGCAGATCTTTGAGCTGGCACTGCGTAGGGCGGGACTGTCTGCCGATCGGGTATGGTTCTGCGGAGATAATCCCGTATGTGACATAGAAGGTGCATACCATGCAGGTATCCGCCCTGTCTGGTATAAAAAGAATGTCTGCCGTCAGGAGGCGGCTTTGCCTGCTTTACCGGTGGATTCTTACACGGTCATTACCGATTGGGCAGAGCTTGCGGCACTGTTGAGGAGTGAATAATATGGGTGGCTCGGAATTGCTTGTTACAGCTCTGGTTTTTACCTTTACTTCCATTATTCTGTTTTTTCTCTGGCGGTATGCACACACCAATTATTATTCGCATAAGACAAGATGCACGGCTTCGGTCATGGCGCGAATCTGCGACCATGTCAAGAAATACAGCACAGACGACCGCAATGTAACGACGGTTCTCTATTATCCCGTTTTAGAGTATATTGTCAACGGAACGATCGTCCGTGTCAATGCCGACTTTGCTGTCGACCCGCACAAATATCCCCGCGGCTGGGAAATACGGATTTTGTATGACCCGAACCAACCGAATTATTTTTATTCGGAGGAATTCTTATCTCTGATAAACCCAAAAGTATTTTTAGTACTGTTTGTTATAGCGACTGTCATAGCGGCAGGTCTGTTTGCGGGTTACTTTATATTATAACGGTGCAGTTTTATAGCAGGCAACAAAAAATTTCTTACTGAGAGTGATGTCCGAAGGGGGTGTGGGGGCGACCGGAAAGCCCCCACAGTCAGCCTATGGATAAAAAATAATGTGGTTTACTATATGTATCAGTTTGTGGTTTTCCACGTAAAGGGAGGAATATAACATTGACATTTGAAGAAATCAAAAATGACGAACAACAGTATATGATGCATGCCTACGGACGCTTTCCTGTCGCCCTCGTCAGCGGCAAGGGCGCTGTTGCCAAGGATGTTGACGGCAAGGAATATATCGACTTTACCTCCGGTATCGGTGTCAATTCCCTCGGCTATGCCGATGACGGCTATGTGAAAGCAGTGTCGGCGCAGGCAGCGGCGATTCAGCATATATCGAACCTCTATTATTCACCGGTACAGATCGCAGCAGCCAAAAAGCTCTGTGAGCTGACAGGCTTTGACAAGGTGTTTTTCGGCAATTCCGGCGCAGAAGCCAATGAATGTGCCATTAAGATCGCAAGAAAATACAGCTATGAGAAGTACGGCGGCAAACGTCAGAAAATCCTGACGCTTGTAAACTCCTTCCACGGCAGAACGGTCACGACCCTTGCCGCTACGGGACAGGACGTATTCCACAACTATTTCTTCCCGTTTACGGAGGGCTTCAACTACGTTCAGGCAAATCATATCGCCGACTTCGATGCCCATTTGACGGACGAGGTCTGCGCGGTATTTATCGAGCTGATTCAGGGTGAGGGCGGTGTGATGCCGCTTGACAAGGAATTTGTGGAGCATATTGCGGCTGTATGTAAGGAAAAGGATATACTTTTCATGATCGACGAGGTACAGACCGGTATGGGCAGAACCGGCAGTGTGTACTGCTATATGGACTATGGCATTGCACCCGATGTCATTACCTCCGCAAAGGGACTGGGCGGCGGTCTGCCGATCGGTGCCTGCCTTTGCAGCAGGAAGCTTGCCGATGTGATCACCTCCGGCACACACGGAACGACCTTCGGCGGCAATCCTGTTGCCTGTGCTGCGGCAAATGAGGTGCTGGCAAGGGTCACCACCCCGCAGTTCCTTGCCGAAGTAAAGGAAAAGGGCGCATATATCAGAGCAAAGCTTGCAGAAATGCCCAATGTGAAGGAAATCAGGGGTATGGGTCTGATGATCGGCATTGTCACCGAAAAGGATAATGCCAAAGAAATCGCTGCCCAGTGCGTTGAGAACGGACTGCTGATTCTTACCGCCAAAACACTGCTCAGACTTCTGCCGCCGCTGAATATCACCTATGAAGAAATTGACAGAGGACTCGCTGTTCTCAGAAAGGTAATGGAGGGTTAACCATGAAACATCTTTTGAAAATGCTCGACCTCACCTCCGAGGAGGTCATTTCAATTCTGAATCTTGCCGATCAGCTCAAATATGAGCAGAAACACGGCATTCCTCACAAGCGTCTGGAGGGCAAGTCGCTGGGTCTGATCTTTGAAAAGGCATCTACCCGTACAAGGGTATCCTTTGAAGTAGGAATGTATCAGCTTGGCGGTCAGCCGATATTTCTTTCCGCAAGAGATATGCAGATCGGCAGGGGAGAGCCTGTGCAGGATACCGCAAGGGTGCTTTCACGCTATCTGGACGGTATCATGATTCGTACCTTTGAGCAGAAGGAAGTAGAGGATCTTGCCTCTTACGGTACGATTCCGATCATCAACGGTCTTACCGATTTCTGCCACCCCTGTCAGATCCTTGCCGACCTTATGACCATTCGTGAATTCAAGGGTAAGCTGGACGGCTTGAAAATGGCATTTATCGGTGACGGCAACAATATGATGAATTCCCTGATCGTCGGCGCACTCAAAACAGGCATGTCGATTTCAGTTGCCTGCCCCGAGGGATATGAGCCGCATGAGGACGTTCTTGCCTTTGCAAAGGAATACGGCGACAAGTTTGCCATGTTCCGCACACCCAAGGAAGCAGTCGTTGACGCTGATGTTGTCATTACCGATGTATGGGCTTCTATGGGTCAGGAGGGCGAAGCCGAGAAGAGGAAGAAAGCCTTTGACGGCTATCAGGTCAATGCAGAGCTGATGGCACTTGCAAAGCCCGACGCTATGGTGCAGCATTGTCTGCCCGCACACAGGGGCGAGGAGATCACCGAAGAGGTCTTTGAAGCCCATGCGGATGAGATTTTTGAAGAAGCAGAAAACAGACTCCATGCACAGAAGGCTGTTATGGTCATGTGTCTGAGCGACTAAAAATAGAGAAAGCCTGTACCGGAGCGCGGAGCTTTGGTACAGGTATTTTTCTTCATTGTAATAATAAATATTATATCAATTCAAGGTGCACGGGTTTTTGGTAATTATACTCCTTGAAATGAGAGGATAATCATTGTAATATAATAGAGTGAAAAAAGAATGGTCGGTCTATTCCGACAGCCGTTTGATTACGGCAAACGAAAAGGAAACGGAGATACATGATATGAATACTTCTGTGTTTGAACACTACGAATCCGAGGTTCGTTCCTACTGCCGCCACTTTCCTACGGTGTTTACCAAAGCAAAGGGCGCAAACTTCTTCGATGAGGACGGAAGAAAATATATAGACTTTTTCTGCGGTGCAGGTGCTGTTAACTATGGTCACAACAACCCCGTGATCAAGAAAAAGCTGATCGAGTATCTTGAATCAGACGGTGTCATGCACGCGCTTGATATGTATACCGTGCCCAAGAGAGAGTTTATTGAAACCTTTGAAGAAAAAATCCTCAAGCCCCGCGGACTAAACTACAAGATCCAGTTTCCCGGCCCGACAGGTACCAATGCCAATGAAGCAGCCCTCAAGCTTGCCCGTAAGGTAAAGAAGCGCAGAAATGTGTTTGCGCTGATGGGTGCGTTCCACGGAATGACACTCGGTTCTATGGCGCTTACCACCGATAAGGCTTCCCGCCGCGGCGCAGGGGTAGACCTCAATAACGTTACCTTCATTCCCGCACCCTATATGTTCCCCGAGCTGGATACAGTCGCTTATATGCAGAGATTGCTCACCGATGACCACAGCGGCATTGAAAAGCCCGCCGCACTCTTTATTGAAACCATTCAGGCAGAGGGCGGTATCAGGGTATTTGATGCAGATTGGCTCAGAGCAGTCCGCAAATTCTGCGATGATAACGATATTCTTCTGGTGGTGGACGATGTTCAGGTCGGCTGCTGCCGCAGCGGTACATTCTTCTCCTTTGAGCGTGCGGGTATTCAGCCGGATATCGTAACCATGTCGAAGTCCATCGGCGGATACGGACTGCCACTGGCAATTACGCTCATCAAGCCTGAGCTTGACGTATGGTCGCCCGGTGAACACAACGGCACATTCAGAGGCAACCAGTTAGCATTCGTAGCCGCAAAGGGCGGTCTGGAATATATGCTTGAAAATAAGGTCGAGGAGCAGGTCGTACGCAAGGGCGAAATCATCAGAACGTACATTGAAAAAGAGATTCTTCCGCTGGATTCCCGACTGGAGCTTCGCGGTCTTGGAATGATCTGGGGCATTGAATTTGAGAATATTCCGGTAAAGGGTCTTGCCGATAAGGTCATCGAAAAGTGCTTTGAATACGGTCTGATCATTGAGGGCGCAGGCAGAAAGAATTCCGTCGTGAAGCTGATGCCGCCGCTTGTTATTGACGAAGCCGAGCTGCTGGAGGGTCTTGCCATCATCAAGAAATCGGTTGAGGATAATCTTGCCGCACTGTAAGAGAAAATCGTGATAATTATAGTATCCAACATTAAAAATTCCCCTTTATAATATTTGGGGGCAGGAAAAATAATGAATAGTGAATAATGGTTTGCTATTCTGCTTTATTCCCATAGAAGAGTTAGTGGTTCTATTTGTTTTTGTAGCATAGTATAAAGTTGCGGGTGCAGGGGGCTCGAGCCCCCTGCCGAGGTCAAGGGCAAGTAGCCCTTGCGGGGTTTGGGGCAGAGCCCCAATGTTATGGGTGAGGAAGGGAAATATGAATTTAGGATATATCAGACGTGTGCTTGGCGGAGCAAGCTTCAAAAAGATGCAGGACGCTATCAATGTGGTACATGAAAAATCAGGCAAAAGCAAGTTTACCACCTTCTGGGATATGATCGGGTGTTCGCTCAGATATGGTGCGGGATATAACGATTATATCATTTTTGAGTTCTATAAAATCAAGGCAAAGCAGAGGAAAACCTATCTCACGCGTCTTAAAAACAAGCGTATGGTTATGACGCTCAACGATGAAAAATATTCTTATATTTTTGACGAAAAGAATGTTTTTGATAAGAAGTTTGCCGAGTTTATGGGCAGAGAGATTCTTGACCTTGCCGATATAGGCTATGACGAGTTTGCAAAATTCGTTGAGGGGAAAGAGGACTTTTTTGCCAAGCCGTATATCGGTGAAAGCGGAAAGGGTATCGAGAAGATTCATGTGGCCGATTACAGCACCACGGAGGAGCTTTACCAATACATCACCGATCCCGAAAAGAATTTCGGTGTGATCGAGGAGGTTATCGTACAGCACCCCGATGCCGCAAGAATCTATCCGCAGTCACTGAACTGCCTGCGTGTGGTAACGCTTGTCAATAACGGCGAAGCGCATATTCTGTATGCAGTATTCAAAATGGGCAACAACGGAAAATTCGTTGACAACCTCGAAAACGGCGGTCTTGCCTGTCATTTTGATCTGGATAAAGGCGAGATCATCGGTCAGGGTCATACATCAGCCCTCATCAACTACGATGCACACCCCGCTACGGGTATTCCGTTTATAGGCTATAAGCTGCCCTATATGAATGAGGTCAAGGAAATGGTCAAGAAGGCCGCTATGGTGATTCCCGAGTTCCGCTATGTCGGCTGGGACGTATGCCTGACCCCCGACGGCCCCGCCATCGTAGAGGGAAATGACTATCCGGCTTACGATTTCCCGCAGCTTCCCGATGATGATAAGCCGAGAATCGGTCTGATTCCCAAAATCGAGAGCTT
>CACYDW010000138.1 GCA_902773325.1 uncultured Ruminococcus sp. | reverse complement strand
TCAGCATAGATGCCGTTCTCTACGAGAAAATCAATAAAAATCCCAATATTATGCTGTCCTGTTCTCGCAGCGTAAATGATGACAATGTGTTGTTTTTTGATAATATCGGCACAAAAACACTGGCAGAGTATTTTAATGAGAAGGTCTTTTCATCTGAAGATCTGCAGGCGATGCTGATTGACATGATCCGTACGCTTAAGATACTGCTTGAGCATGGCTTTTCAGAGGATCTCATTTTGCTGGACCCGGCGTATGTGTTTATCAGCATTTATGACAACAGGCCCAAATTTGTCTGTTTCCCGGTTTCTTCGGATCATAATGATAAAAGCAAGCCGGATGTTTCCGGTACAAATGAGGCTTCTCCGGCTGATGCAGAATCAGGCTCACACAGAAGATCAGAAAAAGCAGAGACCCCCGAAAACGGCATTGCGATGTTTTTTCGCCGCATGATAATGAGTGTCAGCACAACCAATGCCTATTCGCTGACCGGTATTGTGCTTGAGGAAACATCAAAAAAACGCTTCAGCATTTCACGGTTTGAAACACAGGTCGAAAAATTTACTGATATCTCAATCAAGGATCTTGAAAAAAGCCGGAACAAAACATTGCTTCTTGGCGTCGCCATGCCTTTGCTGGTCGGTTTACTGGCATGCCTGTTTATGTGGGGTGGCTTCAGAATCGCCATTGAATCTTTTCTGGAATTTGATGTGGTTGCCTATTTCTGCGTTGTCGCTTCATCATTGTTTTCTGCTGTGATAGGAGCCCTGTTGTCACAGAAGCCGCGTGAAAAGAAAAAGAAGAACAGAACCGAGATCAGATATAACTTTACAACCGCAGAGATGGAAGACCTGAAGCAGGAAAAGGCAGAGCAGGAAAAAGCTGCCCAGAGAGTCAGGGAGAAAAAGGCGGAGCATCTTCCTCTTGATAAAGCAGTGGCAAATGCGGTAACAACTAGCGGGATAATCGTTTTCGGCACGATTCCTTCCGCTGCCCCGGCAAACGATTTACCCGGTCCCGTTCATCAGCCCAGAAGCGCGTTTCCCGCGCAGCCCTCTTCCGGGACGGTCAATCCTCCCGCGCAGCCCTCTTCTGCGGCGTCCGATCCTCCTGTGCATCCGGGAAGACCCCGGCCGGTAAGTCTGGGCGATCTGAATGCGGATTCTTCTCGCGGTTCGCACCGCAGCGGCGGCTCAAATGCCGCTGGCACGACGGGTCAGAAGGAGAGAAGCCCCAGAAGCGATGTCATTTCGGGTGAAAATGCAGCGCGTGCCAAGGAAAGAACCAATCTTCTTGATTTTGACAGCGGAACAGTTCCACGGTATGATTTTTCTCAGACAGGTGTTCCCTACATTACGCCTGTCAATACACCCGAGCATAAAATTATGCTTGATACGGAAAACTTTACTGTCGGAAAATCAGGAGATTGCTGCTTGGTTATTCCTGTGGATACTGTGTCGCGGCATCACGCTGTCATTCATGTCACGGAAACAGAATGCAGTGTAACAGATGATTCTACAAACGGCACCTATATCAACGGTAGGCGAATCCGCAAAGGTGTGCCGGTTGTTATCAAGCACGGTGACATAATTTCCTTTAACAGGGAAGCATACAGATTTTTTGACAGATAAAGGCGGGGAGTGACAACCTATGGATTACGCGGTCGGATTTGATACTGACGCCGGAGCCGTCAGGGATCAGAATCAGGACAGCTTTATTATAAGATATAATAATGTCTCCGTCGGGGATTCCTGCGTTGCTGTCCTCTGTGACGGGATGGGTGGTCTGTCGGAGGGCGATCTTGCCAGCAATACAGTAGCAAAAGCCTTGGAAAAATGGTATTCCGGAAGGTTTGAAACAGGATCGGAAGGCTTTTATCAGACAGACGAAACCATTATTGATGAATTGAAGGTTGTCATTGACTATTGTCATCAGAAGCTGATGCATTATGGGGAATCGAAGAAAATCCGACTGGGCACAACCATGGCTTTTCTGCTGATCCGCAACAGTACCTTTATCGCTATGAATATCGGTGACAGCCGAATTTATTATCTTGACAGCCGGTTCAGACAGATTACAAAAGATGATACGGTGGTGGATCGGTGGGTTGATGAGAATAAAATGACCCCCGAAGAAGCTCAAAAAAGCAGCAAGAAGCATAT
>CACYDW010000137.1 GCA_902773325.1 uncultured Ruminococcus sp. | reverse complement strand
GTCGGGTCTGATACCGTAGAGAGAAGAGCCGTAACCGCCGTCTGTATTGCCGCCATTATAGCCGCCCTGTCCCTCAAAGGGGTCTGCATCAGGTCTGATACCGAAATTATTGGGTGAAGAAGTGTTTCCGCCGTCTGCAAAGCCAGTACCGCCGACAGAGCCGCTCTGTACCGCAAAGGGGTCTGCATCGGGTCTGATACCGAAATTATTGGAGGGAGAAGCGTTTCCGCCGCCTGCAAAGCCTGTATTACCGCCGACAGAGCCGCCCTGCGTATTGTAGGGAGCGACAGCAGGCTGTGCGCCGTAGGGTGAAGAAGCATTATAGCCGCCCTGCGTATTGTAGGGAGCAGCAGCAGGCTGTGTGCCGTAGGGTGAAGAAGCATTATAGCCGCCCTGCGTATTATAGGGGTCGGAAGGCGGTGCAGCACCGAAAGATGTCGTATCTGTGTTGTAGGCAGAGTTGTCAACAGGAGCATTATAATAACCCGTATATGCGCCGCTGTTTTCTGTAAGGCTTTCGGGAGGTGCTGAGTAGGTATCGAAGGTCTTTCCGCTGGAATATGCCGGATAAGGGCTGTTGCCGGAACCGACTGCGCCCGCAGCGACTGCCGCGACAGGAGGATATTTTGTGCTGTCCTCGCCGGAAATTCTTCCGCGTCTGAATATCACTCTGAGAACACCGATCAGCAGTACGACCGCACCGAGTCCGAGCGTAATGCCGCCCGCAAGCGTCTGGCTGGAATGGTAGGATTCCGAATAGGGCACATCGCAGTGACCGGGGTCGTTCGGGTCGATGTAGATCTCATACCAGGCACCTATCTCAAGATTTCCTGCGTCCTTGATAAGCCTGTCCTCATACAGAACATCTGCATACTCATAAGAAAAATACGCGTCATAGTGTGTGGTAGTCCTTCTGCCGGAACGGGTATAGCGTACATCAACGTCCACGCAAATGGCATCGATCGGAATCGCCGTACTCATGAACTTTTCTTCCTCTGCCTGCTGGGCAGCATGGGAAACTAAAATAATGATTCCGATGATTACAACCACCGCACCCGTGATCAAATTAACGATCGGGGTGAAATTTACATTTCGCATACAATCTCTCCTGTCTTTTAATTTTTCATAATCATTTTATCACTATCATCATTCTTTTTCAATGCGGTTTTTTTCAAGAAAGAATACAAAATAGCCGCTTGTTTTTATCGTAAATGCACAAAGCAAAAAGCCCCGCTTACGCGGGGCAAAGAGTGTCACGAATCAGGGGTTGTTATAACCGCCGTAGGGGTTGTTATTGGCGGGAGGATTCACACCGCCGAAGGTATTGTCCGGTGCTGCGGGATATCCGCCGTAGGGGTTATTGTTGGCGGAAGGATTTACACCGCCGGAGGTATTGTCCGGTGCTGCGGGATATCCGCCGTAGGGGTTATTGTTGGCGGGAGGATTTACACCGCCGAAGGTATTGTCCGGTGCTGCGGGATATCCGCCGTAGGGGTTATTGTTGGCGGAAGGATTTACACCGCCGAAGGTATTGTCCGGTGCTGCGGGATATCCGCCGTAGGGATTGTTATCAGCAGAAGGATTCACACCTGTAAACGTATCATTTGTCAGGCTTTCGGGGGGAGCACTGTATGTATCAAATACATTGCTGTAGGAAGAACCGCTGCTGCCGGACGAGGAGCTGCTTGCAGGAACACTGGCGGTATTGCTTTTACGCTTGAACCAGATAAACACCACACCAAGCACAATACAGACACCGCCGGCACCCATGATTGCCCAGCTTCCGAAGCTCTGGCTGTTCTTATACTGTTCTGTGTAGGGCAGACGGCAGTCATCGGGGTTGTTGGGGTCAATATAGATATAGTAGTATTCTCCCACCTCAATATCCGAGCCGACATCTGTAATCAATCTGTCCCTGTATTCCCTGCCGCCGTATTCGTATGTGAAATAGCCGTCAACGTGAACCGTCGTCCGTCTGCCGGAATGTGTTTCACGGGTCTTGAAGTTGGTACACTGGGCAGGGATTTCTTCCGCAATGCTCATAAACCGTTCTTCCTCAGCCCGTTCGGCATTATTGCTGTTCATAAACACAATGCCGAAAATCAGCAAAAGAACACCGAACACCACATACAACACCGGATGCTCGTTAATAAAGTTACTTCTTCTCATACTATTACTCCTGTTCGTAAAAAGTCTGTATTCATTTTACAACATCGATATACAAATTGCAAGACCATAATAAAAAAATCCAACAGGGAAATCAATTTTGCCGGGCAGTTTTCTCGGGGGAAACCCTTTGTTTGAAAACAAAGGGTTATCCCCCGAACCCCCTTCCTAAAAAAACGAACTTTTTGCCTATATTTGATACAGCAAATAGAGCATAAGCAGGGAAATATATCAAATCCAATCATTCATGAAAGCAATACACGGTTAATCAAGTATAGAGTATGTACAAAAATCCCGACAGCAGCAGCCTGTCGGGATTCAGGTGTTGTTATATGCACCATTCGCAGCATCATTGTGCGGCTTCTGAAATGGTGATTTTATCAAAGTCAATATTTGCCTGACGGCTGACAATGTCCTTGATGACGATCGCTCCGGCATCGTCCAGTGTACCTGATACAACAATGACGCTGCAGTTATCGTTATTGATGGATACAAAGCAATCCTCAAATCCCTTGGCGATCACTGCCGATTCTATATCACTCTCCGCTTTGATGGTATTGGCAAGCCTTTCTGCTGCCTGTACCGCTTCCTGTCGGGCATTCTCCGATGAAGATGCCGCTTCGAGGATCTCTTCGAGTGCTTCGGTGGCTGCTTCGTGTGATTCGGCACGCTTTTTTCGTTCGGCTTCAAAATATTCCGATGAGCGGCTGACTCTTGCTGATGTCATGACGGCTTCACTGCTGTTTGGTTCGCTGCTGTCGGACTGTGCAGTGTCAGATGTGGCGGCGGTTTCGTCTGATTCGGTTCCGGCAGTTTTTTCCGGCTGTGTCACTTCACTGTCCGGAGATTCCTGTTCACCCGCCACCTCCGTATTGACGTATGTTGTCTGACCGAGCTGCTTCGAGGAAGTTACGGACGACTCACTGCTGACAGTGAGCGACTGTGTGTCGGCAAACTGCCAGTTGAGATAGACCGCCGCCCCCAATGCGACCACCAATGCTCCGATCACAAGCTGTCTTTTTCCAAATGTCATAATGCTCCTCCTTATCATGCTTCCATTTTGACTACGCAAATATGTGACGACGTAATATTGAGCGCAGACGATACCGCCCGCGTCACTCTCGCGCATATCTCCTCATCGCCCCCGCCGTCACACACGACCAGCACCCCCTTCACCGCCGGTACGAGCCTGCCGATGATCAGCGCCTGTTCCGAACCGTCACTTTGCCGCACTACGATCAGATTTTTCTTTTCGCTGCTCTCCGCTGCGGTGCTTTCATCGCCGTCTGCCGAGCGGCTGTTTTCCTTTTTGAGATAATCCTCTTCGGTGGCATAGATATTCCGCGCCGTACCGTCTATCGTAACCATGACTCTGGTTCTGCCTACACCGTCCATACCTGCAAGCATATTTCCGAGTTCTTCCGTAAGCTGCATTTTATACTGCCATGCGCTTTCGGACTCCGAAACGGCAGCGGCGGTATCGGTCAATGCTGCTTTTTCGGTTTTGTTTCCGAAGAAGGAGGAACAAAAAATCAGCAATATTCCTGCAATACCGGCAAAAACAATGAGCCGGAGCATATTCTCTCTGCTCATCAGCTTTCCTGCAAGGGTGCTGCTTCCGTCCTCTTCGGGAGTGCAATGATCGTTCTGTCCGGACATACTGACCTCTCTTTTCTTTCATATCGTACCATCGGATTTTCAGGAAATAACGGTTTTACATTCGATCGCAAGCTCACTTCTCAGAATCTGCGATACCCTGACAGACTGCTGTGCATCTCTGCGGTCTAACCGGATCTCTGCTGTTATCATAGATATGCACCCGCCGCCGTCAATATCCATCTGCACGTCAATTTCTTTGGGTTCAATACCGCTGTCGGAAAGTGTACGGCGAATCAGTTCTTCGATCTCGCCCCTGAGCAGCTCCTCCCTGCGGAGGGATATCGTTTCGGGAAGTGTATTCCGACAGACAAGTGCATCGCTGTCAATTTCTGCCGTCAGTTCCGACACCACCCCTCCCAGCGGCAGGATCACCGCACACAGCATGAATGCCCCGAGGACGAATCTGACGGTTTTTTCGAGTGCCGTGTCGCTGATGAGCATCTCGACCATACACACGACCACCGCACACACCGATACCGATACTGCCCAAGACATCATTGAATCCATGATCGCTCACTTCCTGCTTTCAGACTGCGCTGTTGCAGCGGCATTGTCACAAAGAATTTCCTGCAAGCAAAATCAGCACCGTAGAAATCACAAACACAACCAGCATACTCGCCAGCAGCGCAACCAGCATTCCCACCGCCTTTGATACCGTTGTGCAAAGCTGCCGGAGCTGCGGCAGACTCAGGATCTCACTCACCGCCGACATCACAAACAGCGCAAACTGCCATATAAAGCACTCCCCCAGCACGGGCAATATCAGCACTGCCGCCGCAATCACCACAAAGACACCCGCTCCCGATTTCAGCAGCTCCAGACTGCCGTTGAATGCCGTGAGTGCATCGCCCAGTACGCTGCCGACCACCGGCACAAAAGAACCCACCGCAAAACGCAGTGCCCGTTTGCTCACGTGATCCATTGATGATGTGATAAAGGTCTGGAGCGACAGTATTGTCACAAACAAGGACATCAGCAGTGTCAGCAGCTTTTTCGCCCCGTTCAGCACCGCTTCACACACCGCCGAAAGCTTCATTTTAGGCGACAGAGAGGAAGTGACCGACAGCATCAGAAAAACATTCATCATCGGCATGATCAGCTTTGCCGATACTACGGAGATCACATTGCCCGCTGTCATCATCAGAGAGTAATAGGACGTTCCCCCCGCCTGTGAGCCTGAAGAGATCATCAGCCCCGCCATGATCGGAACATACAGCAGCATAAAGCCTGATGCACCGCTGATGATCTCCGATACGCGCCCGATCGTGCTGCACAGCGGAACAATGACCGCCGCCGCAACTGCGGCTGTTCCTACGGCAGAGGAAAGTGTTTGCAGCTTATTGTCGGTAAGGGTCGTTCCGAAGCCCTCCGTCAGCGAACACAGCAGCATCATGCCGACACAGGCGCTCAGTCCTGCAAGCGGTGTGCTGCTCTCCCGTTTCAGAGCATCAGCAAGCTCTTTCAGTGCATCGGAAAAACGGATATCGGTAAGCTGCGTATAATTGAGCGATGTGATTCCCATTGCCGCAAGACTGTCACGGGTCTTTTGGGGCAGAGCGTCAAACAATGCCTGCGTATGCAGGGCATCTGACTGTTCCTGATAGATTCTCTCTGCTGCCGTGCCGCTTTCATCGGCTTCAACCGCTGCATAAGCTCCCACAGGCACAGTCAGGCTCAATACAAACAAAAGTCCAAAACATATCAGTATTTTTTTCATTTTCACCACATTCAGATACATTTTGCAATGCGTTTATGTTTGGAATAGAACTGTGTTCTTCCAACCCGAAGGGAACAGCAAATCGGATAGGTGTGCAGCCTACGCTGCTCCGATCAGGGATGTGACAGTGTGAAGAATATTCTCGTAGAGCGGAAGTGCGATCAGCAGGACAGTTACCCGTGCGGCAAGCTCTATCCGACCCGCCAGTGCATTCTGTCCCGCCTGTCGGCAGCTGTCAGACACAAACTGACACAGAATACATATTCCTGCCGTTTTGAGCAGAATCACTCCGAAGTCCGATGTAAGCCTTGCCTGTGCAAGAAGGCTTTGTATTCCACTGATCACAGGCGAAATGCGTCCCAGAACCGTCAGGAATATCACCGCGCCTGATGCGACCGCCAGCAGAAGGGCAGTTTCGGGCGCGTATTTTTTCAGTGCCGCCGCACACAGCGCAGACAATATGCCAAAAGCGAAAATTCCCGTAATATCCATAGCATTTATTCACGATGCAGTCAGAATCCGAACAGCGTTTCAATGGTTTCAAACAGCTTGGCGATCTGCTGAACCAGAATCAGCAGCACTACGATCAGACCCGCAAGCGTTGTCATCATCGCCTGTTCCTCTCTGCCCGAACGTGACAGCACCAGACTCAGCACGGCAACAATGATGCCAATGGCTGCTATTTTGAATATCAGATCTACATTCATGTGTTCCTCCGTCAATACAACAGCACCGCCGCAAGCGTGCCTGCAAACATTCCCGTAATACGGCATATTTTTTTCTTTGCGTCCAGCTCCCGCCGCAGTTCCTCCGCCTTTTGTGTCACCAAATCACAGTGCAGATGCAGCTTGGCGATCTCTCCGTCAATATCGCTGCTGCCGAATGTGTCGCCCCAGAAATAGAAAAGCTGCCGTTCCGTGCGGGTAAATCCGTATTTCGCAAGACCGGCGGCAGCGGCAATTCTCCATGCCTGTTCGGTAGGGATTCCCTTGTCAAGCTGATCACGCGTTTCGTCCAGAATCGGACGCAGCAGCGGCACGGCGCGCACTGCCGCTATCAGCTCTTTTACAGACACTGCATTATACTCAACCAATGATTGTGCCTGTGTCAAGAACGCAAGATACTGTTCATACACCCGCAGCTTTGTCTGCCATTTCAAGGACGCATACATGCCCGCCAGCGTTCCGCACACGATGAGCATGACACCGCCCGAAAGCCTGATATAATCCATCGTTTTTTTGCTGCTCCCTCCCTCAGGAACTGTTCATCAATCGCTTTTCATTCCTGCTTGTCTGATTTGCCCTGTATGGTGCTGCACTCCCTGTTTTACAGTCTGATCAGCTGAGAAATCCTGCACGGTCTGTCGGCAGATTCCAGAATCACAACCGTCCTGAATGCGCCTGTATGGAGCAGTTCCTTTGCCTGCGGACGGCGCATCAGCTCCTCATAGCCTGCCGCATGAATTGTCGCTATGATATATGCCCCCGCATTAAAGCCTTCCGACACCATGCGGCAGTCCTCCTCACTGCCCAGCTCGTCACAGATGATCACCTGCGGGGATAATGCGCGCAGTGCGTGGATAATCCCCTCCCCTTTCGGATATCCGTTCAATACGTCACAAAGTCCGAGGTCATTATATGCCGAACCCGAATACGTACCCGACAGTTCGCCGCGTTCGTCGATCACAGAGGTACGCATGATCTTACAGCCGACTCCGAGTGAAAGCCGATAGGCAATATCCCGCAGCATGGTTGTTTTTCCTGCGGCAGGCGCACCCACGATCAGCAGTCCGCCCTCGAGCGGGCACACCGTCCCGATCAGTTCCTCTGCCGCACCGGACACCTGACGCGCAATGCGGATATTGAGTGATGATATATCATTGACGGCAGACACCCTGCCGTCTGTGACGACCGCCGTACCGCACAGTCCCACTCGATGACCGCCCTTTACCGTAATAAAGCCGTTTCTGATCTCGTTCTGGTGACTGTATACAGAATAGCTGCACAGCCTGCGAAAGGTTTCGTAAATATGCCGCGATGTCACCCGGAACGCTCGTTCTCCGGGTGAATAGAGAATTTTGCCAGATGAATCAACAAACATTGCCGCCGAACCCTCACTCAGTGCAAGAGGTTTGCCGTTTCTGAGCCTGATTTCCTGAATATGTGCCTTTTTGCCTTCGGGGATCTGCTGCATAATGCTTTTCAGCTCGTCGCACAGAATTTCAGCAGCAGAGGTAAAGCTGTCTTTGGTTTCCGTCATGCGTAACATTCCTTTCGGTTTTCATATACTCTATCTTATTTCCGCAGCAGATATTTTAGAACACAACAGCGTTATTCCGACAAATAATCATAATCCGCCTTAAACAGCACGCTGCCATTTGACATCATAGAAAAGTGATGATATAATTCTATCAAATATAAAAAGCTTTAGGAGAAATGCTGAATAGTGAATAATAGTTTGTTTTGCTATTTTGCTATTTTGCTTTTTCCCCATAGAAGAATATATTATTCTGCTTTATTATAGTAGGCGACAAAAATATTCTTACTTAGAGTGATATCCGAAGGGGTGTGGGGGCGACCGGAAAGCCCCCACAGTCAGCCGATGATTTATCAAAGTATAAAAAAT
>CACYDW010000136.1 GCA_902773325.1 uncultured Ruminococcus sp. | reverse complement strand
GGCGTTTCTGGCTCCCCCAACTGGGCTCGAACCAGTGACATCATGATTAACAGTCATGCGCTCTACCGACTGAGCTATGGAGGAATATCAGATAACCATCGACCAATCCGATATCAGTAGTATAGCATACTATTGCCGTGATTGCAAGCATTTTTTGAAAATAAATTTAAGGGGCTGTTAATGCTTTATGTGAAAGTGGATATATGAACACCCGATACTTTTACCATTAAGGATACACCGCCCGACACCATCTGCAATACAGCGATGGGTGTCGGGCGGATTTGTTTTATTTTATGGAGTGTTGACATCGGAGCGGCAATGTAATATAATTGCCGTACAAAAACATGACGGTATGGTCTATGGCAGTATCTATCATACAGCGCAGAAGTGCGGTAGGGAAAAGGCTGCCGCTGTGAAAGCACAGAACCGTTAAATCACATAAGAAGGTGCAGATATGACTGCTGTCAATTATGATAAGCTCAGGGATAACCTGATATATACCATTAAGGAATCACAAATCAAGATCGGCTATACACCCAATGCCGTCAGACTGAACTATCCGGTGGATTCCCTCAACCGCCTGCTCGGTACCAACTGCAGTACCGCAGAAATGCGGGAGGTACTGGAGGGCTTCTGCGTATATGCTGCCGATACACTGGGAAAAATCAGCGTTGGAATGTTTGAGGGGAGATTCTGCATTACAGTCCCCGCCGAGGGTGTCGCCTTCGTGCATGAAAACGTTCGGGACAGCGGCTTTCTGACCGAACTGATCGGACTTTTCAGGGAACATCACCATTCTATGACAATGGAGGATATTCTGCGGGTGTTCCGTAAATACTCCGATGCGGTCGTGTGTAGGGAATCCGACAATGATGAGTTTAATTATGTCGTATATTTTGAAAACGGAGAACCGGACGATTTTGTCTACTGCATTGAGCTTTTGTTCGGACACGCTTCTTATCATCGTCTGACAAAAGAGGACTTCGCGGCTCTGACTGAATCCTGACGGACATCAGATGATCTGTCCGTTATACAGCGATACCCCCGTGCGCCGATGGTGTACGGGGGTATCGGTATATATTGCAGGTGTCAATGAGAATTTTCTGTCCGCAGACAGCGAAACTCTTTTGGGGTTCGGGGGCTTTGCCCCTGATCTTCTTTATTTTCCGAGCAGCTTCTTGATGCGTTCCATGGCTTCAATGGTTTTAGCTCTGTCGCCGAAGGAGGTGAGCCGGAAGAAGCCCTCGCCGTTTTTGCCGAAGCCTGCACCGGGTGTTCCTACCACATTGGCTTCTGTCAGAAGCAGGTCGAAGAATTCCCATGAGCCCATGCCGTCAGGACACTCCAGCCAGATATAGGGGGAGTTCTTTCCGCCTGTATAGAAGATGCCCAGCTCGTCCAGTGCTGCGGCGATGATACGCGCATTTTCCTTGTAGTATTCGAGGTTGACTTTGATCTGCTCCCTGCCCTCGTCAGAGAATACTGCCGCCGCGCCGCACTGTATGGGGTAAGCAACGCCGTTGAATTTAGAACCTTGACGTCTGCCCCAGATCTGAGAAATGCTTACCGGAGTGCCGTCAGAGGCTGTGACAGTCAGCTCCTCGGGAATGACCGTATAGCCGCAGCGCATACCCGTAAAGCCTGCCGTTTTGGACAGCGAACAGATCTCAATGGCGCACTGTCTTGCCCCCTCGATCTCAAAAATGCTTCTCGGCACATCGTCCTCTGTGATAAACGCTTCATAGGCTGCGTCATAGATTATGATAGCTTGATTGGCAATCGCATAATCCACCCATGCTTTAAGCTGTGCAGTGGTGAAAGCCGCTCCGGTGGGATTGTTGGGGGAGCACAGATAGATCAGGTCTGTGTGACACGAGGGGTCGGGTACAGCGCAGAAGCCGTTTTCCTTGGTACAGTTGGCATAGATGATTTTTCTGCCGCTCATCAGGTTGGAATCTACATATACCGGATAAGCGGGGTCAGTAATGAGTACGATATTGTCCTCGCCGAAGATGTCGACAATGTTGCCGCAGTCGGATTTTGCACCGTCGCTGATGCGTATTTCAGAGGGCTTTACATCTGCGCCGAAGGAGGCATAATACCGTGCAATGGCATTTTTCAGGAAGTCATAGCCTGTGCCGCTGTCCTCATAGCCCTTGAAGGTTTCCTTGACGCCCATTTCATCAGTGCCTTTTTTGACGGCTTCTACCACACACGGCGCGATCGGCAGGGTCACATCGCCGATACCCATGCGGATGATCCTGTCCTTCTTATCGGGATTGGCTTCAATAAACGCATTGATTCTTTTTGCAATATTGATGAACAAATAATTCTTTTCGAGTTTGAGAAAGTTTTCGTTAAGCTTTGGCATGATCCTCATCCTTTTCGTAAAAAATAGTATTGCGTATCTTAAACGCGCAATACTATTCTATACTATTTTTGCAATTTTTTCAATAGCAAAATTCAAAACGCGCAAACACGTATATTCATTTGTTGTTGTATTGGAATTCGGTTTGCCGGATATATTCGATCATGTCGCTTCTGCCGCTTTTCGTCAGCGGAAAGCTGCGCTCCTCAGAGATGATATCCAGACTCTTTTCATAGCAGAATTCCCCGATCCAGAACTTTACGACCAGAAGCTCCTCCTTCACATCGGGCAGAATGATATAGTGGAGCAGATCGTAGCTTTCGGTGTAGGGATTATCATTGGTAAACCATTCAATACCGGGCAGTTCCTGACAAAACATAGTGCACCTCCAGATTCAGAATACCATTATCATACCACACCGCCGCAGGTTTGTACATACTCCTGAATAGTTCAATAAAAAAACATTTGAATAAAACAGACGTGTATGTTATAATGGAGCTTATCTGAATGGTTTCGGACTGCCCGCGGGCAGATACCGCTCAACAAAAAGGAGAAATAATATCGAAAAGTTTATTGAGGTTGACAATATCGGTAACTATTCTGAGCAGATCGTCAAGCGCAAGATGCCTGTTTCAACCGTGACAACACTGGTAGTGAGTCTGATTATGGCTGTAACGATCATGTGCCTGAGCGTTTATCTGTCGGCATTTTTCGGCTGGTTTGTACCGATCGCACTGCTGATGCTCGGTCTGGGTATATGGCTGATCTACTATATGATCAAAAACGCGGGTATCGAGTATGAATATACCTTTGTGGTGGGAGAGATGAGGATTGACCGTATCAAGGGAAAGTCAAGGAGAAAACGTCTGACGACCTTTGATGTCAAATCCATTGATGACCTTGACAGATATATTGACCCCGAAACCGCGAAACCAAAGGTGAACCGATCAGCCTACAAGAATATTTTTATGGCTTGTGTGTATGAAACCAATCCCGATACCTTCTATATGGTCGTACATGATAAAAAGAAACAGCAGCCCGCACTGCTCCTGTTTACACCGAACGATAAGACCCTCAGCCAGATTCAGCCCTATCTGTCCGTAACCCTCAAAAAGAAGTTCCTCATGCTTAAAAAGCAGCTTGAACAGGAGAAAAAGGCAGCACTCAAGGCCGCCGAAGAATACGCGGTTGCACACGGTGCAGATATTACCGAAGAAGCAAAACAGGCAAAGGAAAAAACGGCTCCGTCTGAACAGACTGCTGCGGAAGAAAAGAATACTTCCTCCGGAAAGAAGAAAAAAAAGAAGTCCTGATCTTTTCCGGACAGTCCGTATGGAACTTTACCGATACAGCCGTCATACGGGCGTTTTGCATAGTGCGGGGACAGGACGGCAATACGCTGATAAACAGAATTTCCAGATGGTAAGGTGAGAAAATGTCAGGCTCAAACGGGTATAAAACGAAACAGCGCGAAGCAATCTTGCAATATATGATCGATCACAGAACAAGCCATGTGACGGTGAACCAGATCAGCGACTATTTTGCGGCGCAGGGTGCGTCTGTGGGTGTCACTACCATTTACAGACATCTGGAAAAGCTTGTTGAACAGGGCTGCGTGAGAAAATATACGGTAGATGCACAGACGGGTGCGTGTTTTCAGTACGCAGGGCAGGAGAAACGCTGTCGTGAGCATTTTCATCTGAAGTGCGAACGCTGCGGCGTGCTGATCCATCTGGAATGCAGCCATCTTGATGAGCTTTACCGCCATATTTATTCGGAGCACGGGTTTGAGCTTGACCCTTTTCGCACGGTATTTTACGGACTTTGTAGATCCTGCCGCATGGCAGAGCATGGAGGTAACACATGACCTTTTTTGATCCTGCAAGTGCAGATTTCGGACTCAGAATTACTGCCGCAGTACTGGCGGGTATGCTGATAGTGGGTATGATCGTTCTGGTGATCCTCCGACTGACGAAGCGTTCGGAGCGGGTCAGAACGATATTCACCTTTATCGTATTGCTGATTGCCCTTTTGCTTTCGGGCACGGCGGTGTATTTAGTGTCGTTCAATATGGTTGCAGATATATTTGAAACCGCGCAAAGTCAGGGGAGTATGCAGGAATCCGCAGCGTCAGAGGTGACTGCTGCGCCTGACAGCAGCGGCAGTTCACAGGAAGATTGAAAAACCGACCTTCGCTCTATGAGCGGAGGTCTTTTTTGACTTTTGCGCCGGTTTCTTGAATCATCATTTAGCTGTAAAACTTTCAAGGTTGGATTATACAAAATGAATTGTTTGGGGTGCGGTGTCGGGTTGAAAATTATGCAAGGATACAAAATAATTTATTGTGGAAGATACACTATAAAAGCACGAAAGGAATGTACATGATACACAAATTGCTATAGAATCGTTGTGAAAATGACCAATTGAAGCCCGCGAAAACTTGTATAAACAGACTGAAAAATAGTGCGGAATAATGATATTTTTTTCAAGAATAATCATTTCGGTACGGCTTCGGGTGTTTTACAAAAGCTTATGAATCGTGTACAATAATGTTGGTGACAGTCCGGAAGGGCTTTGCCGGACTGAAAAATAATATAATCGGGAGATGGTTTTGATGAATCTATGGAAAACCCCGCGCGGCGGACGAGTCGTCAGAAGAGCATCGGCATTGGCACTTTCCGCTCTGATGATCGGCTCGGCATTCGCCGGACTCAACGGCGCTGACAGCATTTTTGCACAAACAGCAGATGCGGCAGCCACAACAGACTCCTGACTGGCGGATACCAGTCAGGAGGGTGTCATCCTCCACTGCTGGAACTGGTCTTACAACAACATCAAGAAGTATATGAAGGATATTGCCGCAGCAGGCTATACCTCTGTTCAGACTTCTCCTGTTCAGCAGCCCAAGGACTACTATTGGGAGGGTGTTGCTTACGGCAATGTCGGTATTCCGAACGGTACGGGCGGCGAGGACGGCAACTGGTGGAAGCTCTATCAGCCGGTCACCTTCTCCATCTGCGACAACGACCATACATGGCTGGGCAATAAGGAAGAGTTTACAGCCATGTGCGCCGAAGCGGAAAAATACGGTGTAAAGGTCATCGTGGATATCGTAGCCAACCACATGGGCAATGTCAAGGGCTATAAGATCGGCAGTGCAGATATCGTTATGGCAGATATCTCCCCGCAGGTAGGCGAATTCTGGAAGCCCGAGATGCTTACGGATACCTCCTACTGGCATATCAGCACCTCATGGACACACACCAGTGACGGCAGATTTGACGTTACACAGGGCAATATGGGTATGCCCGACCTCAATACGGGCGACTCCAAAGTACAGCAGATGGTGCTGAACCTGCTCAAGGAATGTATCGACTGCGGTGCGGACGGCTTCCGCTTCGATGCTGCCAAACACATCGAAACTCCTGCGGATGACCCTTCCTTTGCTTCTGATTTCTGGGATGTGGTTCTGGACGGTGCAAGAGCTTACTACAAGCAGAAAAACGGCTATGACGGTGTTTATTTCTACGGCGAGGTTCTGAACCGCCTTGATGATACCAACGCCGAAAATTATTACCTGAGCAAAATGTCCATTACCGATAACTCCACCAGTGACAACCTGCGCAACAGCGTTATCAACGGCTCTGTCGGCGCATTGGCGACCTCGAACTATTGCAGCTACATTCACGGAAAGGGCAATCGCTGTGTGCTCTGGGCAGAATCACACGATACCTACATGGGCGGCGGCTCGTCCTATGATGCCAATGATGCCGATATCATCAAGACATGGGCGATCATCGCCTCCAGAAAGGATTCTACCGGACTGTTCTTTGCACGTCCCTATTATTCCTCGGATATCCTTGCCAACGATGTATCCAAGGCAAGACAGTCCACTGCCGTGATCCTCGACAGACTCGACGGTGAGCAGACACAGATCGGCGACGTGGGTTCGCTGACATGGGCTGACCCCGCTGTGGTAGCTGTCAACAGATTCCGCAACTATTTTGTCGGACAAAGCGAACGGCTCGGCAGCAGCGGCAACCTTGCCTATAACCTGAGAGGCTCGACCGGTATCGTGATCGTCAACGGCGGTGGTGCGGGTGCTGTATCGCTGAATGTCAGCGGTATGACAGCCGGTACCTATTACGACCAGATCTCCGGCAACAAATTCACCGTATCCGGCAGCACTATTTCGGGTACGATCGCCAACAAATACGGTATTGCCGTTGTATACAATCCTTCCGTTGACTACGGTACGGTATCACCCGAACCCCCTACGGTTCTGCGTATCTCGGCGGCTACTGCCGACAAGAAAACCAGCTTCACCACCGATACCACCAAGGTCACCATGACTGTCAAGAATGCTGCACAGGCATTCTACACCACCTCCGAGGGTGTGAGCGGTGTCATCAGCGGCACCTCCAAGGAAATTACGATCGGTTCGTCCACACAGCCCGATTCTGCTGTTACCGTCACCATTACGGCGATAGCATCTGACGGCACGAAAAAGACCAAAAGCTTCCAGTTCACCAAAAAGGGCGCAAGAAGCGGATATCCCACGCTTTCAGGCCCCGGTATTGTATTTGATAACGAAGCCTACGGCTGGTCACAGGTCTATTGCTACGTCTATTATAATGAAGGAACCATCGTCAATGCCGGATGGCCGGGTGTGCTCATGACAGAAGAAGCCGGCGACTACTGGATCTATTTGCTTCCCGATGTATTTGATTCCTCTTCTACTGTAAGAGTGATTTTCAGCAACGGCGAAGGCACACAGTATCCTAATGGTTCGGGTCTTGCCATGAAAGCAAACGAGAAAAAGCTCTTTGCCGGCGGTACAGCACTGGTTGACCTCCCGCAGAATGTGAGCAACCTTGCGGTCACGCTTGCGGCTTCTCCCGCCTCCTTCGACCTCGGCGGTACGGTGACGCTTTCGGCAAATGCTACCGGCGCAAGCGGTACGGTCAATTATACCTTTACCTCCTCTGACGGCTCGATCATTCGTACGGCAGGCACGGCTTCTACCTGTACATGGACACCCACCAAAGCAGGTACCTATACCGTTACCGTCAAGGCACAGGATTCCGCCTCGACTGCGACAGCAACAGCAAAAATCACGGTCAACCCCGTCACAGAAGCTCTCACCAACACCTCTAAGATCTCTGCTGTTTCGATTCCTCTCGGCAACACCGTCACGGTCACCGCATCGGCAACAGGCGGCACAGGTTCATACCAGTATGCGGTATTCTTTAAGAAAAGCTCTGATTCCGCATGGACTACCGCACAGGATTACAACTCCAACACAAGCATTACCATCAAGCCCACCAGTATGGTGAAATATGATGTATGCGTCAAGGCGAAGGACAGTGCCGGCACAATCGCAAAATCCTACTTTACGGTAAAGGTGACCACCTCACCTGTCGACACGATCAAGGTTTCTTCCACCTCCATCAAGCTCGGTGAAACCGTGACCGTGACGATAACCTCCAGTTCCGGATCCAATAAGTATGCCGTATACTACAAAAAGACCACAGATTCCAACTGGGTAACCGCACAGTCCCCCGGCACCAACAAGGTCATTACCGTTAAACCCGCGAAAGCAGCGACCTATACCATTTGTGTCAAGACAATCGACAGCACCAACACTATTTCGAAAAAGTACTTCACGGTAAAGGTTACAGCTCCGCTGACCAACACCTCGAAGCTTTCCGCAACATCTGTAAACCTCGGCAGCACCGTCAAGGTCAACGCATCGGCAACGGGCGGCAGCGGTTCGTACCAGTTTGCGGTATATTACAAAAAGACCTCTGATTCCAATTGGGTCACCGCACAGGACAAAAGCACCAACGCAACCGTGACCATCACACCTAAAAAAGCAGCCTCCTATGAGGTATGCGTCAAGGCTATTGACAGCGCGGGAACGGCAGCAAAAACCTATCTGAGCTTTACGGTCACAAATGCTCTTACCAACACCTCGAAGATCTCCGCAGTATCCGTAAATCTCGGCAAGAGCGTCAAGGTCACCGCATCGGCAACAGGCGGCAGCGGTTCATACCAATATGCGGTATATTACAAAAAGACCTCTGATTCCAGTTGGGTGACCGCACAGAACGCAAGCACCAACAGAACCGTGACCATCACACCTAAAAAAATAGCCTCCTACGAGGTATGCGTCAAGGCTATTGACAGCGAGGGCACTGTTGCCAAGAAATATCTGACCTTCAAGGCAGTAGCAGCCTGAATCTGAAAAGCTTTGTTTTGCGGGCAGCATAAAGCTGCACCGCAAAGCAAGGAACAGTTTATCCGTAAATATTCATTTCTCCCCAAAAACCCGCCCCGTTGGCTGCGAGCGCAGTCAACAGGGCGGGTTTTACGATTTAGTTATAGATTTTGTTATCAACGAACAGCTTTCAATTTTTTCTTTTCTCCGCGTGAACAGCGTTGGAAATCAACCGACACGCTGTAACATACAACGATTTCTTATCGACAGACAAGCATTGGCTCATCCTTCGAGATAGTAATCATTTTCATATTTTTTGGTTTCAACAAGATCCTTTGTGTATTCTGCGACCTTTGTAAGGCCTTTATTGTCAAGCTTTTCTATATTATTAGCAATTTGCTTTTTCAGCTCAATATCGGTATATTCCATAGCAACATATTCACCATTGATCTGGATATACGGACTGATGCCTAAAAGATAATCTGTTGAAACATTAAAGTACTTTGCTAACTTCATCAGAGTTTCACCGTTAGGAATACCTCCATGCTTCCACTTGCTGATAATGCCGGAGGACAGCCCGATCTCTTTTCCAACAGGATTGGGTCTTTTTCCGTTTCTCAGGCATAAGCTGTAAAACCTTTCCCAAAACATAAATGAATACCTCCGTTTACAATTAAGTCAATAAGAATATTCTTTGAAAATACCGTGTATTCTATACAGGCAGGAATATTCTTATCCGCGATAAGTCCAAAATATTACCGCATATCCATAACTATATCATATCATACAAATTCCATAAAAACAAGCATAAATTTTGCGAAATTTGGTTAAAGAGCCTTTTTTTTGAATAATTATAATTTATGGACAGAAAAAATATAAAAATGATAGGATATTGTTGTCAATATAACGATAGATATCATTCACGAAGCATATTATCGGACAGAAGTCCGATGAATACTGCTCTGAAAATACAAGAAAATGTCGGTTTTTGTTACTAAAATGACACTTTACAAATGCAGGACGGAGGAATTATTGCATCGATCGTGGCTTATGGTGGGGAAATACTTTTACCTGAGCATTGTTTCAACATTTCGCACAGGATTTGTTTATGAGCCATATATCAGCACTCTATGTAATGTGTTTGGAAGGATCATCTGCCGCAGAATCAAAAAAATCGGATTGATTCCTGATTTTTGTTTAAGGTAGAAGGTTCTGGTTAGTTGCACAGAAATTAATTTTCAAAAATTTGCGGTATACTTCTCTGTTTATGATCTATTTGCTTTATCAGACATGGGCAAAAAGTTCGTTTTTTTAGG
>CACYDW010000135.1 GCA_902773325.1 uncultured Ruminococcus sp. | reverse complement strand
GCTGAAAACACTCTGGGGTCGTATATACGGCACAGTGCTTGTCATGGCTGTAGACGGTAATCAATATGTCAGCCTGACGGTTTCGCAGATACAAGCAGCCCGCATGTGGCTGCTGAAACATACATATAGGGAGGAAAAACAAGATGGCAGTTAAAATCAACACATTGGAACTGGAAAACGTCAAACGCATTAAGGCAGTCAAAATCGAACCTACATCAAGCGGATTGACAGTAATCGGCGGCAAAAACAATCAAGGGAAAACTTCTGTGTTGGACAGCATAGCATGGGCTTTGGGCGGAAATAAATTCCGCCCTGCCGAAGCAGAGCGGGAAGGGTCTGTCATACCTCCGCACTTAAAGATCACACTTGATAACGGTGTGATTGTAGAACGCAGCGGAAAAAACGGAAGTCTTAAAGTGACTGATCCGGCGGGAAATAAATCCGGTCAGCAGCTTTTAGACAGTTTTATCGGGCAGCTTGCACTTGATTTGCCGCGATTTCTCGGTATGACAGAAAAGGAAAAGGCAAATGTACTGCTGCAAATAATAGGTGTTGGCGATAAGTTGGCAAAATTGGATATCACAGAACAGCAATTATATAATCAGCGTACAGCTGTTGGCAGAATTGCAGATCAAAAAAAGAAACATGCCAACGAAATGCCAATATACAGCGGAGTGCCGTCTGAACCGGTATCGGTGTCGGAATTGATTAAGCAGCAACAGGATATATTAGCCAAGAACGGAGAGAATCAGCGTAAAAGAGAGCAAGTAGATATTATTACCAAGCGCGCGAATGACCTTTCAGAGGAAATCCAAAGGCTGAAAAAGCAGATGGAAGAAAGGTCAAAAGAACTGACAAAGACACTGGCAGACCTTGAAACAGCCCGGAAGTCTACATCATACCTGCATGACGAAAGCACAGCGGAGCTGGAAGAAAATATCAGAAATATCGAAACGATCAATCAGCGGGTACGTGCGAATCTTGAACGTGAAAAGGCTGAAATGGACGCAGAAATCTATCAGCAGGAATATAATGCGTTAACCGCACAGATTGAATCCGTCAGATGTTCACGGCAGGAGCTTCTTTCGAATGCAGACTTGCCCTTGCCTGAATTAACAGTAACAGACGGCAAGCTGATATATAAAGGTCATAGTTGGAATAACATGAGCGGGTCTGAGCAGCTTAAGGTTGCCACAGCTATAGTCCGCAAGCTCAACCCTCAATGCGGTTTTGTCCTGCTTGATAAGCTTGAACAGATGGATATTGATACACTTGCCGAGTTTGGCGAGTGGCTTGAATCTGAGGGACTACAGGCAATAGCAACGCGTGTATCTGTAGGAGATGAGTGCTCCGTTATTATCGAAGATGGGTATATTACAGAAGTCAAGTCAACAGAAACTAAGAAATGGAAGGTAGGAGAATTCTGATGAACATCACACGAGGAACGATAAAATCGGCTCAAAAAATCGTTGTATACGGTCCGGAAGGGGTTGGTAAGTCCACATTTGCTTCCAAGTTTCCGAATGCCGTATTCATCGACACGGAGGGCAGTACAAAGCAACTTGACGTTGCCCGCTTTGACCCGCCGACATCGTGGGAAATGCTGATGCAGGAGGTCGGGTACGTGAGATCACACCCGACAGAGTTCAATACATTGGTTATTGATACAGCCGACTGGGCAGAGAAGTTGTGCATCAAAAAAATATGCGACAAAGCACAAAAAGACGGTATAGAAGATTTCGGGTGGGGCAAAGGATACGTCTATGTTCAGGAAGAATTCGGCAGGCTGCTCAATGAGCTGGAAGAAGTCGTCCATGCAGGTATCAACGTAGTAATTGCGGCTCACGCAAAAATGAACAAGGTTGAGCAGCCTGATGAGATGGGCGCGTATGACAGATGGGAATTGAAGCTGACGAAACAAACCGCGCCCATGCTGAAAGAATGGGCTGACGCGTTGTTTTTTGCCAATTATAAGACGATCGTTGTCAATACGGGTGATAAAAAATATAAGGGGCAGGGCGGTCAGCAGCGCATTATGTACACTACACATACAGCAGCATGGGACGCAAAAAACAGGCATAGTCTGCCTGATGTACTGCCGTTTGATTACAATCAGATTGCACATATTGTTGAAAATACCGCGCCGTCTCAGTCATCAGCTTCAGCTTCTGTATCTGCAATACCGACCGCGAAGCCTGCCGAACCTGAACAAGCCGTGAAAGCTTCCGATCCTGTGACAATAGAGCAGCTTGTTGAGAACTGTAAAGAGCAGGGAATACCTGTTGAAGTGGTGAACCATACACAGGCTGCTCCTTCTATCCCCGATTATGTTCCAAAGGCATTGGCAGACCTGATGAGAGCAAAATCCATGACCGTTGAGGACATTGAAACAATCGTTGAAAAAAGAGGTTACTTCCCACCCGGAACATCGCTGCGGAACTATCCGCCGGACTTTGTTGAGGGCTGCTTGATAGCAGCGTGGGAGCAATTATACAAATATGCAGTAGATAACGGTCTTGTTGACCTTCCGTTTTAATAAATGCAGATAAAATCGGAATAAGCCTGTATTACAATAGAGCGAAAACCAAGCCGTAATGCAGAGAATGATGAAAGGAGAATGGATTAGGGGTAATCATTCCTCTATG
>CACYDW010000134.1 GCA_902773325.1 uncultured Ruminococcus sp. | reverse complement strand
GTATATCTCTGTTGCACTTTCCCTGGGGTCACCCCCGGCGGCCGTTAGCCGTTATCCTTGCCCTGTGGAGCCCGGACTTTCCTCGGGTACAGCCTTTCGGCTTTGTATCCGCAGCTGTTTATCTCACTCCGGACATCATTATACCGTATCCTTCTCAAAAAGTCAATCTCCTGCGCAGCAGCAGCGACGCAGAACCTGCGCTCCCTGTTTCGCGTTTTCGCTCAGGCAGCGTCGACGCTGCACCCTGTTTCGCGTTTTCGCTCATCAACAGAGAAAAGTACCCTCTGCTCATCAGTCGGACAGCATAGTCTGACCTATACTGCTATACAACCGAGCTATCGCTCTTAAAACGGGAGATTGGCGCGGCAATAAAGCTTTGACTCTTTGAAACTTGAACGCAAAGTTGACAGCGGAGGCACTCCGCCGGTACAGAAATCCGAACACACATAAAACACCGGAAAAGCCGCAAGAGAAATTGGCTCTTGCGGCTTCGTAATCGTGTTCTGATCTGATAGTAAAAAGGATTTATGCTCTTGCAGCACCGCTCTTTCTGGCGGCTGCCATAACAGCCTCTGCAACGGTTTTGCCGATTCGTTTATCAAACGCAGGAGGAAGAATATATTCCTCCGAAAGCTCACTCTCGTCAACCAGTGAAGCGATTGCATAGGAAGCAGCGACCTTCATATCCTCGTTGATCTCCTTTGCACGGCAGTCCAGCGCACCTCTGAAAATACCCGGGAAGCAAAGAACATTGTTGATCTGGTTCGGGAAATCCGAACGTCCCGTGCCGATAATTCTCGCACCTGCCTTTTTAGCAAGATCGGGCATGATCTCAGGTGTGGGGTTAGACATTGCAAGAACGATCGCATCACTGTTCATGGACTGAACCATTTCTTCGCTCACAACACCGGGAGCCGATACACCGATAAATACGTCTGTACCTTTCATAGCGTCCGTCAGTGTTCCGGTGAGCTTTTCGCGGTTGGTTACGGCGGCGATCGCTGCTTTTTCGGGATTCAACCTTGCATCACCCTCGCAGAGTATACCAACACTGTCGCAGAGCACAACATTCTGCACACCAAGATTCATAATGTGTTTGGTGATAGCAATACCTGCCGAACCGGCACCGTTCACAACGACCCTGATATCCTTGATATCCTTTTTGACTATTTTCAGAGCGTTGAGCATCGCCGCTGCCACCACAACAGCTGTACCGTGCTGGTCGTCATGGAACACGGGAATATCACAAAGCTCCTTGAGCCTGCGCTCGATCTCAAAGCAGCGCGGTGCTGCAATATCCTCAAGGTTGATTCCGCCGAAGCTGCCGGAGATGAGGTAGATTGTGCGGACGATCTCGTCAACATCTTTGGAACGGATACACAGCGGAAAAGCGTCTACATCGGCAAATTCCTTGAAAAGCGCACATTTTCCTTCCATTACAGGCATACCTGCCTCCGGACCGATATCACCCAATCCGAGCACTGCCGTACCGTCTGTGATAACCGCAACAAGATTGTTTCTTCTGGTAAGCTTGAAGGACTTGTCATAGTCCTTCTGGATCTCAAGACAAGGCTCTGCAACACCCGGCGTATAGGCCAGTGACAGCTCCTCTGAATTGGTGATCGGTGCTCTTGAAATAACCTCGATCTTTCCCTGCCATTCATAATGCTTCTGTAATGATTCTTCTCTGATGTTCATCATAATACTTCCCTTCTATACGTTTTTTCATCAACGGCTCTATTATATTACAATCTGCCCTATAATTCAACCGGAGAAATCGATTTTGCTGCCAGCTTCAAAGCTCCGATAGTCAGGAGGCATTTTCAAACTGGCTGTTATAAAGCTCGGCATAGAAGCCGTTTTTGTCCATCAGTCGTTCGTGCGTACCGCTCTCTACCACATCGCCGTCCTTCAATACAAGAATAAGATCGGCATTTTTGATCGTGGAAAGACGGTGTGCGATCACAAAGGAGGTACGGTTTTTCATAAGGGTATCCATAGCGTTCTGGATTTTCAGCTCGGTACGGGTATCCACCGAACTGGTCGCTTCGTCAAGAATCAGCATGGGCTTGTCGGCGATCATCGCGCGGGCTATGGTAAGCTGCTGCTTCTGCCCCTGAGAAAGCGTCACGTTATCGTTGAGGACGGTATCGAGTCCGTTGGGCAGCGTTTTGATAAAGTGATACAAGCCTGCCGCCTTGCACGCCTGCTTGACCTGCTCGTCAGATACGTTTTCCGTGCAATATACCAGATTTTCTCTCAGCGTGCCCTCAAACAGCCATGTGTCCTGCAATACCATGCAGAACTGGGAATGTACACATTCTCTCGGCAGATCCTTTGTGGAAATACCGTCTATTCTGATCTCGCCGCCCTGTATTTCATGGAAGCGCATCAGCAGGTTGACAAGCGTTGTTTTGCCTGCACCCGTGGGGCCGACAATAGCGATCTTCTGTCCGGGCTGAGCAGAAGCAGAAAAGTCGTGAATAACCGTTTTGTCTGTGCCCTCATAGCCGAAGCGAACATGAGAAAATTCAACATTTCCCTCTGCCTTTTCTATAGAAGCGGTCTTGCCGCTTTCGTCCTCCATTTCCTCTGCTTCGAGGAACTCAAAGACGCGTTCACCTGCCGCCGCTGCCGACTGCAATGACTGCATCGCCTGACCAATCTGTGAAAGCGGCTGGGTAAAATACCGCACATAGATCATAAACGCGACGATCACTCCGAATCCGATCTGTCCGTCAAGGGCAAGCGCACCGCCCACCACGCATACGGCAACATAACCGAAATTGCCGATGAAGCCCATCAACGGCATCATCATACCGGCAAGACACTGTGCCTTGAAATTGCTGTCCTGCAGGTTTTTGTTCATCTCGTCAAAGGCCGCCTGTGCCTTTTCCTCTCCGTTATATGCCTTCACAACGGTATGACCCGCGTAGATCTCTTCGATATGACCATTCAGCTCGCCAAGGTGCTTCTGCTGCCTTGAAAAATACTTCTGGCTTCTGCCCATGATCGCAAACATCAGGAAAAAGCCTATCAGACTGGCAAGTACTGCGGTAATCGTGAGAATACCGTTGGTTTTTATCATCATGAACAAGCTTCCGAACAACAGTACCACCGCCGATATCAGCGTGCCGATACTCTGATTCAGGCTTTGACCGATGGTGTCAACATCGTTGGTAACTCTTGAAAGTATGTCGCCCGTTGCCGTCCGGTCATAGAACCACATCGGCAGACGATTGATCTTCCGGGAGATATCCGTTCTCATGCGCTTTGAAACGCGCTGGGTAACCGTTGCCATAATGTATCCCTGCAATGCTGCAAGGATATAGGACAGCGAATAAAGCACCACCAGTGTCATGCCGATCACAAATATCTGATCCATATCCACAGATGAGCTGATCAGCCGTTTGACGGAAGCGGGCAGCCCCTCCATGCTGCTGAGTGCCGCTGCCGAATCCGTTACGTCCATGGTGCTGAGGGTGCGGAGCATTTTCTGCTGATCGCTTCCGCTGATGACCACACCGTTGACAACGACGGTCGTATAGAGCGCGTCCCTGACCGGATCCGGCAGCTTTTCCAGTATTTCCTGAAAGGCTTCATCACTGTCTGCGGCATTTTCGAGGGAGGAAAGTACTGTAACCGCCCGTATCTGATCTGCCGCCGGAATTTCGGAATCATTGACGGTAATGCTGCTGAAGAGCACATTCAATACACTGTCCGGCAATGACATGATCGCCGCGTGCGCTGCTGCGGCATCACCCGATGTACGCAAGCCCGCCACTACATTCTGAAAAGCGGCCTTGTCCTCGTCAGAGATATCCTCCGAGGTCATCACCGCGGCGGCATTTTTCATCAGGCTCTCCTGATCACTGAGGTTTTCGGTAATGGCACTCACCACTTTAGTCATATTTTTCGTGATGTTCTCGGTCATTTTCTCTGTAACGGCGGCCAGTGCTTCGGTATCCGGCTTGATGCCGTCCGTGATGACCTCTGTCATATCCGAAAGCTTGTCGGGGCCTATCAGCATACACACCGTACCGACAGCCGCACAGAGCAGTGCGATCACAATAAACACAATGTATTTTCTGCAGTACAGGAGCAGCTTCTTCCATGTTCCGGAGAAATTCTTTGCCTTTTCTCCGCCGCCCATGCCGGGAGGACCCATTCTTCCATGCCTGCGGGGAGGGTTTCTTCTTTCACTGTTATTCATTATGCAAGCTCCTCCTTTGAAAGCTGTGACAATGCGATCTGCTTGTAGGTTTCGCAGCTTTGCATTAACTCCTTATGTCTGCCGATGCCTGCAATTTTGCCGTCCTCGAGCACGATGATCTTATCCGCGTCACGAATCGTTCCGATACGCTGTGCCACGATGATCTTGGTTATATCGGCGCATTTTTCTTTGAGCGTATTTCGGAGTAACCTGTCGGTCTTATAATCCAGCGCCGAAAACGAGTCGTCAAAGATCAGGATCTCCGGTCTGCGGGCGATGGCACGGGCAATCGACATTCTCTGCTTTTGTCCGCCGGAGAAGTTGGTTCCGCCCTGTGCCACGAAGCTTTCCGTACCATCGGGCAGCTTCTCGATAAATTCAATGGCCTGTGCAGCCGAAAGTGCCTCCTCAACCTCACGTCCGCTCGGAGCACTGCCGCCGTTGTCACCATAGGCAACGTTCATCTGTACCGTTCCCGAGAAGAGAATCGCCTTTTGCGATACGTAACCGATCTTATTGCGCAGAGCCTTCTGCTGATAATCCCTGACATTCACGCCGTCTACCGTGACCGTACCCTCCGTGACATCATAGAAACGCGGAATAAGGTTGATAACGGTGCTTTTGCCACAGCCGGTCGCACCAATCAGGGCAACTGTTTCACCTTTTGCGGCAGTGAAGGTGATGTCCTGAATCACGTCCTCCTCAGCATCGGGATAGCGGAAGCTTACGTGGTCAAATACAACCTCGCCGGACTTACCCGTATCGCCGTCCGTCTGATCGCCGTCATGAATAGTCGGGTTGGTAAGGAGCACCTCGTTGATCCTGCCCGCAGCAACCGATGCACGGGGCATAATAATAAAGATGGCTACCAGCATCATAAACGACATTACTACCATAATGGCATACTGCGAAAACACGATCATATCAGAAAACACCGCCGCGCGGTCAAACATACCTGTTTCGTTGATGATCACTGCACCAAGCCAATAAATGCCCAGTGAAAGCCCGCTCATGATCAGTTGGATGCTGGGGAGCATGAACGACATGGTTCTGGAGGTAAAAAGTGCCGTACGCGTGAGATTATTGTTTGCCCTTTCAAATTTTTCCTCCTGATAGCTCTCCGCATTATAGGCTCTCACCACATTGATGCCCGTAAGATTCTCTCGTGTCACACGGTTAACATCATCGGTAAGTACCTGCATCTGTCTGAATTTGGGCAGTGCCACCAGCACACACACACCCACTACAACAAACAGAACCATTACGGCTGATGCCGTGGTAAGCGTCCACTGCCACTGCTTGCCGGCGATCTTCCATATTGCCCATACCGCCATGATCGGTGAACGCATGAGCATTTGCATACCCATCACAATAAACATCTGCACATGGGTGACATCATTGGTACTGCGGGTAATCAGGCTTGCCGCAGAAAACCGTCCTATTTCCTCCATAGAAAAGGACTGTACCCGCGTAAAAATCATTTCTCTGAGCCTTGCCGCAAAACGCGAGGCGACTTTTGAGGAAATGACTGCCGCCACCACGCTTGTCATCAGGCTTCCCAGTGCACAGGCAAGCATCTTGCAGCCTGCGGCGATAATATCGTTTATCTTACTGCCGGACGTCTGAACCATCATGGTAATATCGGACATATAATCCGGCATTGTCAGCTCGAACCATACCTGCAATATGATGAACAGAAGCATTACAAAGGAAAGCCCCCATTCTCTCTTGGAAAAATATCTGAGTATTTTGAGCATATTTTGACCGCACCCTTTCGTTATCCTGTTTATACGACTCTGAAAGCCGTGTGATATCCGCCGGTTTCCAAAGAAAAACGGGCAGCCCTGATCAACCGCCCGCTTTGTAATAAATATCGCCATACGGAACCCGCCGTTATCATATTACTCGCCGGTGTCCTCCATCAGCACAACATCCACGTCAAAGGTATAAGCATGTGAGGAGCTTTTCGTTGACGTCCTGAAAATGGTCAGGGTAACGGTATCACCCGGCAAAAACTCGTCAACAATATCCACATAGTCCGAAAATCCCGTGATCGTGGTACCATTGACACCGATGATGATATCATTCACCAGCACATTGGTATCTGCAAGCGGGCTTTCATCATTGATATTGGTAATGATCATACCCTGCGGCACATTCCGGCTCTTGGATTCATACAGGCTGCATTCCTTGCAGGTAATGCCGAGTGTGCCCCGGTTATTGACATAACCGTATTTGATGAGAAGATTGACAATTTCGGCAACCTTATTGCTCGGAATGGCAAAGCCCATTCCCTCATAGTCCGTACCGACCAGCTTTGCCGTGTTGATACCGATGATCTGCCCGTCATCATTGATCAGTGCACCACCCGAATTTCCGGGATTGATCGCGGCATCTGTCTGAATATATCTGACATAGCTGCTGACGGAAAGCAGCCGGTTCACCGCAGAAATCGTACCGGACGTAAGCGAATTGGAGAACTTTGAACCACCGGGATTTCCCAGCGCATAAGCATTCTGACCGACATAGACAGAATCCGAATTACAGAACTCCGCCGGTGTCAGGTTATTGGCATCAATTTTGATCACTGCAAGGTCTGTTTTGGTGTCTATCCCGATGATCGTACCGAGATACTGCTCTCCGTTACTGAGCGTAACCATAACACCCGTATTTTTACTGTCGTTAACCACATGGCTGTTGGTAGCGATATAGCCGTCAGCAGAAATGACAATACCCGAACCGGAGCTGTCCTGTGTCAGCACATAGTCAGAGCCTGCCGTAAAGCAGGTAATGCACACTACAGACGGCGATGCCTTCTTGTAAGCGCGGCTTGCCGCCGTATCGCCTTCCGTACCGGATATTTCAGAGGTGGAGATCTGCGGTCCATTGATGTCTGCACTCGCCTGAGGTGCGTCCGGCAGAGAGGTATCTGTACTGTAGGAGGAATCCGTATCTCCGTGATAGGGGGTCATTCCGCTGCCGGAGCTTGATTCCTCTGCTATATTGTCGCCCGATGCGGAAAGAACGATCCAGACTCCCAGACCGACCACTCCCAGCATCACCACCGAGAACATTACCCACAAAAAAGCCTTTAATCCTTTGTTCCCTGCGGGCGGATTTTTTGAAGCGGGCAGATTCTGATATTCAAACGGCATATTGGGCTGCGGATAGCCACCGTAGGGCGGGTATCCATAATATCCGCCGTGCATACCGCCGTACGGGGGATTGCCAAAACCGCCGTTCACGCTGCCGTACGGGGGATTTCCGAAGCCGCCGTTCACGCTGCCGTACGGGAGATTGCCAAAACCGCCGTTCCTGCCGTCCTGCGGGGCATTGCCAAAACCGCCGTTCCTGCCGTCCTGTGGGGCATTGCCGAAACCGACATTCCTGCTGTCCTGCGGGGCATTGCCGAAGCCGCTATTCCCGCCGTTCTGCGGAGCATTGCCGAAGCCGACATTCCTGCTGTCCTGCGGGGCATTGCCAAAGCCGCTGTTCCCGCCGTTCTGCGGAACATTGCCGAAGCTGCTGTTTATGCTGTCCTGCGGATTCTCCGAAAGACCGGCAGCAGAAGCATCTTCCCTTTCAAATTCATCAGCCATATTATTCACTCCTGTTCCTTATCGTCTGACGTTATGGATCACCGTCACGGCAGCGCCTTTTTTTCTTGTTTTTTATTGATCTGGCGCTTGGGTATATAAAAATTGAATTCACAGTATTCTCCGTAAACACTTTCTGCGGTAATGTCACCGCCGTGCAGCCGGATAATACTCCTTACCAGATACAAGCCCAGACCCAGACCCTTTTTATCCTGACTGCGGGATTTATCAGTTTTATAGAACCGGTCGAATACCATGCCGATCTCTCCGCTTTTAATGCCTGTACCGCTGTTTTTGATCGTAAAATCAAAGCGCTCAAGGCTTTCGGTGATATTGAACTCGATATAGCCGTTTTCGTTTGTAAACTTAACGGCATTCTCTATCAGATTATAGATGACCTGATACAAAAGATCCTTATCACCATACACCAGCTTGGAGCTGATAAGATCCAGTCCTCTGATGTCAATATGCTTTTGTTCGATCTGTTGCTCGAAGGTAATGATGATCGTCACAAGGGTATCGAGCATATCGAATGTCTGGTAGTTCAGCTTCAGTTCGCCGCTGTCCAACCGTGACAGATCCAGCATCGAATGTACAAGCCGCGACAGCCGCTTGACCTCATCGCTCACAATATGCAAATAATAGCCCTGACGCTCCGGCGGGATCGTACCGTCCAGAATACCGTCAATAAAGCCCGCTATGGTTGTCATGGGGGTTTTCAGCTCGTGAGAAACATTCGCAACAAAGCTTCTGCGTATGCTTTCCGAAGAAGCCAGCGATTCCGCCATATTATTGAAGGCAACGGCAAGCTGACCGATCTCATCGCCGCCGGTATCCGTTACTCTGATACTGAAATCACCCTTACCGAATCTGGTAGCCGCCTCTGCCATCTGCCGCAGCGGTTTTACCATGTTATAGGAAAAAATTCCGATTCCCAGCACGGATACAGACAAAGCCGCAACTGCCGACAGCAGGAAGATTCTCATCACCATACTGGTAAACGATTCTATATCATCACTGCCGGACGCTACAAACACAATGCCCATTATACCCCCGCCGTTATTATAATAGATCGGTCGGGCACAGACATAATGCTCTGTTTCATAAACCCTGCCGAGCGTTTCAAACCCGAAATAAGAACCGGAACGTATAGTATGATTGACCGCTTCGGGAGGAACGGTAAGATAAGACGTCATGTTTTCATCTCTGGTGACAACCAGAACGGAATGTGCGTTGGTATCTGTAACAATAATATCTACCTCTGCATCTCTGACATAAAGCTCCAGAAATTCCCTTATCTTATCGGACTGATTGATATAGATCGAGTCACTGCCACCGCTTACACCCGGATTCACTGCGGAATTCTGCCTGATAAACGTGGATATATTGGCTGCACGTGCGTCAAGCTGTGTACGCTTTTGCTCCGACCAGTAATTCGTGAAGGTAAACGTCAGAATCGTTCCCAACAGCAGAAAGCTCAGAAAGACGATCAGGATACTTACATTCATATACTTCCGGAACAGGGACGTTCTCAGATGAAAGAATTTTTTACTTAGTTTCAAACTTATAACCTACTCCCCAAACGGTCTTTAACTCCCATTTATCCGAAACACCCTCTAATTTCTCTCTGATTCGCTTGATATGCACATCAACGGTTCTGGAATCCACATAACAGTCGAGTCCCCAGACAATGTCAAGAAGCTGGTCACGCTTGAAAACCCTGTTGGGGTTGCTGGCAAGCTGATAAAGCAGCTCCATCTCCTTGGGCGGCGCATCAATACGCGCACCATCAACGATCAGCTCATAGTTGGTAAGATTGATGATCAGCTTATCATACTGTACCTCCTTGCGCTCGGTCTGTCTGACCGTATCGCTCACGGCATTAACACCCTTTACTCTCCTCATGACTGCCTTGATTCTTGCCACAATTTCTTTTGTTTCAAACGGCTTGACCACATAGTCGTCTGCGCCCAGTTCAAGCCCCAGCACCTTATCAAAGACCTCGCCCTTGGCAGTAAGCATGATAATAGGACACTGCGATGTCTTTCGTATCTCTCTGCACACCTGCCAGCCGTCCAGTACGGGCAGCATGATATCGAGCATAACCAGATCGGGATGCTCTGTCTTGAACTTGGTGACCGCCTGACCGCCATCATTAGCGATCACTACTTCGTAACCTTCCTTTTCAATATAGAGCCTGAGCAGCTCACAGATATTGATATCATCATCTACTACCAGTATTTTCCCCATACTCATTTCCGTCAACGCCTTTCATAATTAGTAAGATCTCCTGTGCCGTAAAGACGCAGGCTGTATTTATCTGATATCCTGTCTGCTGAATACGGCATAGCCAACCATACAGCTCAATCCAAAATAGCCCAATGCACACACAAACGGTATCCATGCAGACCCTTCCAGCACATAGTTCTGCGCCGCTACGATCTGATTGATGATCCAGTATTGAGAAATATCCGTTATGTCCTTCCATGCCATTGCCATAATACTGAAAACCGACGCTATAAACAGCGGAACAACGATCGACACCGCAATAGATGCGCCTGAGCGCCGGCATATCGTGGCGATCATAAAGTACATTGCCCCCAGTGCCGCAAACAGACATATATAAGCCATAAGAGCCGTCAGCATTTTATCGGTATCTATCGTGGTAGTCGAGCCGTAGAGAATCAGTCCTACAACACTGCCGCCCGCCACATAGGCAAACGCAATGATATAAGAAGCGATCAGCAGGGAGATCAGCTTGGCACTGAAAATCCCAAGCCGTGAATAGCCTCTTGCAATCAGATTTTTGAGTGTTCCGGAAGTATATTCCGCTGCGGCAAGCGAGCTGACAACAACCGCCGCTATATAAATGATACTGCCGTCACTGAGCAGTATATTGATGTATGCCCAAAGATTATTCTTCGGCAGCATACCGAATGCCTCATCAACAATGTCGGTATCCATTCCGTACTGTGTAACCAGTGTGGTCACTGTCTGGATCGTAACCTCATTGTTTTGCCATGCGTAGCTGTAAAGCAGTGCCATGAAAATACCGAAGCACAGGGAAATTATCACACATACAATAAAGGCGCGGCTTCTTTTCATCTGAATCAGGTTTGCTTTCAACAATCCGCCCATGCTTATTTCCCCTCCATTCGTTTGATGAAATATTCCTCAGCGCTGTTGTCGTCATTAGAGATACCCTTAACGGTAATTCCTTCGGTAAAAAGCTTGTTGGTAAGCTCTCCGATATCCTCAAGCGGCATATTGATCGTAACGGAATCCTTGCCCTCCTCCACCGCATCGGTTTTGAGATGGGCTTCGATCACCCTTTTAGCCTTTTGAGGATCGTCTGTACGGATAATCGTTCTTGCCGTACAGATTTTTTTCAACTCCCCGGCAGATATCTCCTCTACCAGTCTGCCAGAAGCAATAATACCGTAGCGGGTAGCGATTTTCTCCAGCTCTCCCAAAAAATGACTGGAAATAAAGACGGTCTTGCCCCTGTTTTTCATTTCTAAGATCAGCTCACGGATTTCAACGATACCCATCGGGTCAAGTCCGTTGATCGGTTCGTCGAGGATCAGCAGTTCCGGATCACCTATCAGTGCCATGCCGATACCGAGCCGCTGCTTCATACCGAGGGAAAAATCCTTTGCCTTTTTCTTCCCCGTATCCTTGAGCTTGATGATATCCAGAATCTCATCTACATATTTTTTGTCAACACCGAGAGCGGTACAGTATAACTCAAGATTCTGCCGTGCCGTCATATTGCGGTAGAGAGCAGGGCTTTCGATCAGACTGCCGATTTTTTTCCCTGCCTGCTGCAGCTCCATACCGTCAAAGAACGAAAAGCTGCCGCCGGACGGCTTTGTCAATCCGAGTACCGTTCTGATAAAGGTCGTTTTGCCTGCGCCGTTTTTGCCGACAAAACCGTAAATATCTCCCTGACCGATTCTGAGGGTAACGCTGTCCACAACCGGCATACCGTCATAAATCTTGGTGAGTTCCTGTGTTTCAAGCACATATTCCATGTTGTTTCCTCCTTGTCTTTAGGATTGTCGGCAGAAATATTATACGAATTGTAAAAGTCTATATTTATTATACAATCAGTTTATTGCAGTAAAGAATTTTACAGTTTGTATAATATACAATTCGTATAATCCGGAGTTTGTGCTGTCAATCTGCCTTTTCTTCTATCTCAATAATGATACGCGATTTCTCAAGATACATAATATAGAACACCTCTCCGCGATCAGCGGATTCGTGCATCTTTATAAAGTCATCAAGACTTGCCGCCTTGCCATAAATATAACCGTCTGCAAGCCGTATCTTATAGTTCACCGTCATCTGATAATATCCGCTTTCCAATTCAAAAACGGGAACAAGCTCGGTCGTTATATAGGCGCGGTTGTCGATATCCTCTTTAGCAGCGGCTTGCAGTGCCAGGGGAAAACCTTTGATTTTGCGTTTAGCTGTTTCTCGTGTCATTCATTTTACCTCTATATACGGATAGTATATTTTTTAAGAGTTATACAATATGTAACACTTTGTATTCGTCATATATTTATACATTTTATATACATATAGTAAATATTCCGTTTATAAATATACAAATTGTATATTTATATATGATTATACCAGCGGTTAAAACTCCGCGTCATTTTCATATTCGTTGATTACATCAAGCAGTGCTTTGCCATAGCGTGACTGCTTCTCATCGCTCATACCGCTGATCTGTGACAGCTCCGGAAAACTGCGGGGCTTTTTTGCGGCAAGCTCTCTGAGCGTGGTGTCGCCTACGATCGCATAAACCGGCACACCCTTGTTGCGGGCAAAGATCGCACGGCATTTTTCCAGACGGGCAAGCAGCGCTTCATCGATCAGCAGAACCCTGTTGTTTGCAGAGCCAACGGATGTCGCCGGCTGATCATACCGCCTGAAATCCTCCTCACCGCTGCAAACACTGCAATTGCCGCAGGGTGGACGGAAGCTCTCACCGAAATATCCCAGGATCCGCTTTCGCAGGCATTCCTTCGTACCGGTAGAATAAAACGTCATCAGCTTCAGCTTTTCGAGCTGATTAGCAATGTGAGCTTCAAGTTCCTTTCCCTCAAGGGAGGAATTATCGCGGTTATTCCTGATGAGATACTCATTGATCTTCACATCTCTGCCACTGTAGAGCAGCAGACACTCCGACTGCAAGCCATCTCTGCCGGCTCTGCCCGCCTGCTGATAGTATTCCTCCATATTGGGCGGCATATTGTAATGTATCACATACCGCACATTCGGCTTGTCGATACCCATGCCAAAGGCACTGGTCGCGACCATGATCTTTGTGCGGTCATAAATGAAACCGTCCTGATTTTCGGCACGTGCACTGTCGCTCATGCCTGCATGATAGGGCAGCGCAGAAAATCCCGCCTGCTGAAGCTCATCAGCAACCATTTCTACGGTCTTGCGGGCATTACAGTAGACGATACCCGAGTCATGGCTATGGTGCTCGATATAATCCATCAGAAAGCTCATTTTATCAACGGCTCTGTATGTTCCGAAGTAGAGGTTGTGTCTGTCGAAGCCCGTTGTAATGCGGTAGGGGTCTTGCAGGTGCAGACTGCGCTCAATATCGTTTTTTACCATACCGGTTGCTGTGGCGGTAAATGCCGCAACAACGGGACGTAAGGGCAGCTTGTCAATAAAATCCGCAATTCCCGTATAGCTCGGACGAAAATCATGTCCCCACTGAGAGATACAGTGGGCTTCATCTACGGCGATCAGTGAAATGGGGCTGTTGACGGCAAAGTCCACAAAGCTTTCTGTTTCAAGGCGTTCGGGAGATACATAGATAATTTTATATACACCCCTTGCGGCATTCTGAATAGCTAACTCCATCTGGCGCGGTGTAAGGGTACTGTTGAGGTATGCCGCGCGGATACCGTTGGCGATCAGCGAGCGCACCTGATCCTGCATGAGTGAGATCAGCGGAGAAATTGCCAGCGTGATACCGTCAGACATAATGGCGGGAAGCTGATAGCAGACAGACTTTCCCGAGCCGGTAGGCATAACGGCAAGTACATCCCTGCCGCTCATGATATGTCTGATAATATCCTCCTGCCCGTCGCGGAAGGTATCATAGCCGTAGTATTTTTTCAGAACCTTTTCATAATCTCCCATTCATTTCACCCGCTGTTGTCATGGTACGCAGGATTCCATACCTTCAAGCCGCCTGTAATCCTGCGGATTCAGTCTGCCGCTCACGACCGACAGGTCGTTATGGAGCAGTAGGCTCTGCTTCTGCGGCTTTGTGAGCTTTTTGATGCCATACTCCAGACGTGATGCCGCCGAGCGGCTCTCACTCTGCCATGCGCCGAGCATTCTCACTGCCCTGTGGGAGCGTGTATAGCCTGCGCTCTTTTTTCCTGCCGCAAGATGCTCGGCTTCACGGCGGCGCAGGTCGGTCGTGATACCTGTATAATAGGAGCCGTCCTCACAAAGCAATATATATGTATAGTAGATGCTCATTTCTTCATTCTCTCGTGATCCTCTTTAACAGCACGATACAGTTCAGAACCGTTCCAGTGCAGGTTAGTGGGTGTTACAATGGCTTTCAGTGCCACCCTTTTCACACCGCTGTTCCGGAATGCACGAATCAGCGCGTCAATATCGCCGCTGACAAAGCCGCTCATCACCAGCAGTTCCTCGTCAAATTCCGCATTGCACGGCGCTTCATTCCGCTCAAAGCCTTCCGTACCGGTCAGAAAACCGAGTGTCTGGTGGAAATCGCTTTTTTCAACGACCCTGACCGCCGTTTTCAGCGGCAGCAGGGTACGCTTTACCTCAGAAAGCCTTTCGCCTTCAAAATTATATAATAAAACCTGTTTTTTCATTGCTGTTTCCTCAGCGCAGAATCCGCGCTTCTTTATCAGTAAATAATGATGTCATGCTTTTTTATCCGGCTCAATCCGTATCAAGCTTGAGAACCGCCATAAATGCCTCCTGCGGTACTTCTACCGTACCGAGCTGGCGCATACGCTTCTTACCCTCCTTCTGCTTTTCGAGCAGCTTTTTCTTTCGGGTAATATCGCCGCCGTAGCACTTTGCAAGAACGTCCTTGCGCATTGCCTTTACGGTTTCTCTGGCTATGATCTTTCCGCCAATACAAGCCTGTATCGGCACTTCAAAGAGCTGGCGCGGGATCTTCTCCTTGAGCTTCTCCGCCATCTTTCTTGCACGGCTGTATGCCTTATCCGCATGGATAATGAACGACAGCGCATCAACAACATCACCGTTGAGCATGATATCCAGCTTGACAAGCTTGGATTCCTCATATCCCGCGACCTCATAGTCAAATGAAGCATAGCCGCGTGTGCGCGATTTCAGCGTATCAAAAAAGTCATAGACGATTTCGGCAAGCGGCAGTACATAGTGGATATCCACGCGGTCGGAATCGATGTATTTCATATCCTTAAAAATGCCGCGTCTGTCCTGACAAAGCTCCATAATGTTGCCTACATATTCGGACGGGGAATAGATATGTGCATCTGTCACAGGCTCTTCCGCCCTGGCAATCAGCATGGTATCGGGAAAGTTGGTGGGATTGTCGATATACTCCACCGAACCGTCTGTTTTGGTAATGCGGTAGATAACGCTGGGAGCGGTAGTAATGAGATCGAGGCTATATTCTCTCTCCAGACGCTCCTGAATGATCTCCATGTGAAGCAGTCCCAGAAAACCGCACCGAAAGCCGAATCCGAGAGCAATGGAGGTTTCAGGCTCAAACGACAGCGCGGCATCGTTCAGCTCCAATTTTTCGAGTGCTTCACGCAGGTCGGGATATTTCGCGCCGTCCGCAGGATAGATACCGCAGAATACCATCGGCTGAACCGAACGGTAGCCGGGCAGCGGTTCAGCGGCGGGACGCTGTGCCAGTGTGACAGTATCGCCCACGCGCGCATCGCTGACGGTTTTGATCGATGCCGCAATATAGCCGACTTCTCCGGCATAGAGTGCCTGTGTCGGTTCGAGGGTCGTTGCCCGCATGAAACCCAGCTCCACAACGGTAAATTCCGAACCCGTTGCCATCAGTCTGATGGTATCGCCGATATGCACCTCGCCTTCCTTGATCCTGACATAGATGATAACGCCCTTATAGCTGTCATAGTAGGAATCGAAGATCAATGCCTGCAAGGGCTTGCCGTCATCGCCCTGCGGCGGGGGAATCAGGCTGACGATCTGTTCCATGACCTCGTGAATATTGATTCCCGCCTTGGCAGAGATACACGGCGCATCCTCTGCGGGCAGACCGATCACATCCTCGATCTCGTTTTTCACCCTGTCAGGGTCGGCACTGGGCAGGTCAATTTTATTGATGACCGGCACAATTTCCAGTCCGGCATCCAGTGCAAGGTAGGTATTGGCAAGGGTCTGTGCTTCGATACCCTGAGAGGCATCTACCACCAGAACTGCACCCTCACAAGCCGCCAGTGAACGCGATACCTCATAGTTGAAGTCCACGTGACCGGGGGTATCGATCAGATTGAAGATATATTCTTCGCCGTCATCTGCCTGATACAGCAGGGTAACGGCATGGGCTTTAATGGTAATGCCCCTCTCGCGCTCCAGATCCATGTTATCGAGGAGCTGATCCTCCATATCTCTCACAGCGACCGACTGGGTCTGTTCGAGAATCCTGTCGGCAAGGGTCGATTTACCGTGATCTATATGTGCAATAATACTGAAATTTCTGATCTTGCTTTTATCAACAGACATTTTCTTCACCCGTTTCATATAACTATTCAGATTATTATACCATATTTGACTCCTGTTTGTAAATTGTTTTGAGCCATTATTTCATGGGAGAATTAACAGGATATTGTAATTTAGTCAACCCTTCCCAAAAAGCTAAAATCAACCAAAATCAATGCCCCAAACACGGTTTGCATTCCCCGTTTAGCTCATATCAGCTAAACAAAGGCTGCAAAAAGGCTGCAAAAAGTACGGCTTTTCTATTGACAGAACTATATCTATGGTGTACAATAAATATGGAACACAAAATACTGTTCTTACCTTACCCTATTGGGAATTGAAACCCGAGGAAACGAACATCCTCAATCTTCCATCCGCGCTTACCTTACCCTATTGGGAATTGAAACATCGTAACTTAGGCATATTTACCAATTGTCATCCGCATCTTACCTTACCCTATTGGGAATTGAAACATTTACTTCATGATACAAATAGTGTTCCTCTTCCCCTTACCTTACCCTATTGGGAATTGAAACAGGTAAAGTTTCCCGTATTTGAAGGCAAATTCTATTGACTTACCTTACCCTATTGGGAATTGAAACAATGTGTTTGCTGCCGACTTTACTCTAGACATAGTACTTACCTTACCCTATTGGGAATTGAAACTAAAACTACTGTTACTATCGCAGCTGCTACCATTGCAATCTTACCTTACCCTATTGGGAATTGAAACCGTTCAAATTGAAACTTATAAGCGTACATCGAATCAACTTACCTTACCCTATTGGGAATTGAAACTTTTTCCGGATTTCGAACAGTTTTTTCATGAGTTTCCGCTTACCTTACCCTATTGGGAATTGAAACACGTTCGACATTGTACCATAATCTGAGCTTTTCAACTCACCTTACCCCATCGGGAATTTACGCACAAAAAAAAGACAGCCCCGGTTATTAGACCGAGACTGTCTTTTTTATTCTTATTTGATCATGTTCGTATAGCTATGCGGGTGGATATTGGTTAGTCGGCTTTTACAAGAGTGCCGCCGCTGTAAATGACAATATCGCCCTCCCTGATGTTTCCGGCATACAGCGCGCCGTCAGCAATTGTGACGGTGATCTGCTCCCCGCAGGCTTGCTCCAGAACCACCTCACACATCGGCTCACTGCCGTCCGGCAGACCCTCACAGCCGAAATCCGGCTCAATAATTTCCACTACCTTGTATTTCATTACAAATCCCTCCCGACCGCAAGATTGTTTTGACAGCATTGTGCATAAAAAGCTGTGGTAAAATTTGTGGCATATTCCGGTTGGTTATCGGCATTCGCCACCCGCAAAATCGATTGACTTTAATACTGCAAAGTGCTATAATCTAAAAGTACGTTTTATGATACTGCTTTAATCCTGACCGGACAGCAGTTTTTCGGCATTCCGGAAGAGGATCATCTCCTTTTCCGTATCACTGATTCCCTTTAGTGCTTTGAAGTGTTCCACATAAGCACGCTGGTCATTCCAAGGACTGTCTGTTGCAAACAGAATCTTATCCGCTCCGTGCTTATGAATGACCCGCACAACATCTTCATCGTCTGTGTCACAAAAGCTTTGCAGAGATGAGAAGGAACAGCTGATGTCAATATAACAGTTACTTCCCAACAGATATTTCTCAACGTCCTCGTGAACATACATTCCGCCCAGATGGGCAAAAATCAGGAACGGTTTGCTGACGCCTGTCGCCGCCGTCACCTGATCCAATACAGCTCTGCCGCGCTGAGGGGTGCAGTGGATCACCTCAAATGCCGGGTCAACACCCGCGTGTGTCACTACCAGCAGTCCGAGCCGGGCACATTCCGTTAATATATTGATGTAGCGCTCGTCATCAATGAATGTGCCGGTATAATCCGGATGGATCTTAATGCCCCTGAAACCGCTGTCCCGCAGAAAACGCAGCTTTCCGGGAATATCCTCATCGTCCGGATGGATACCGCCGAAGGAAACCAGATCATCACAGGTTTCGTTGATCTGCGCTGCATAGCGGTTGATCGAATCAAACTGCCCCTTGCGGGTCGCAACAGGAAGGATAACGGATTTATCGATTCCTGCTTTTTTCATGCTTTCCCGCAGGTCTGCCTTTGTTCCGCCGGTATATGCCCGGACGGCCAATGCCGACTGTTCCAGTGACCGTATCGTTGCGGCTGCTATTTTTTCGGGATAAACGTGCGTATGGAAATCAATTACCATTGTCAATACCTCTATAACCTTGTATGATTTAATATGTGCCGCGGTGTGTCCGCTGCATTACACACAATAGCACATATTATTCAGAATATAATTCTATAAAAGAAAAAACAAGGAGATCAAAGCACATGGATATGTTCATCAAAATCCTGTTTCTGGTCGTGTTCTTTGTCATCATGATCGGAGTCGGCATCTACTGCCGCAAACAAGCAACCAATGTAAACGGTTTCGTACTTGGCAACCGCTCGGTCGGTCCCTGGCTGACAGCATTCGCTTTCGGCACTTCCTATTTTTCCGCCGTTATCTTCGTCGGATATGCCGGACAGTTCGGCTGGCGGTTCGGTCTTGCGTCCACCTGGATCGGACTCGGCAACGCCTTCATCGGCTCACTGCTGGCATGGAATATTCTCGGCAGACGTACAAGGGTCATGACACAGCACCTTGATTCCGCCACCATGCCCGACTTTTTTGCAAAGAGATACAACTCACAGGCACTCAAAATTGCCGCGTCTACCATTATTTTTATTTTCCTGATCCCATACACCGCTTCACTCTATAACGGTCTGTCCCGCCTGTTCGGTATGGCATTCGGCATTCCCTATGCCTACTGTGTTATCGCTATGGCAGTTCTGACAGGTGTCTATGTTGTACTCGGCGGCTATATGGCAACCGCGATCAACGACTTTATTCAGGGTATTATCATGCTCGTGGGCATTGTTGCCGTCATCATTGCTGTTTTGCAGGTTCACGGGGGGCTTTCCGAGAGTATCGCACAGCTTTCCGCCGAAGCGACCAAAACATCCGCCGGAACAGAGTTCTTTGGTGCATATACCTCCTTCTTCGGCCCCGATATCCTCGGACTGATCGGCGTTGTCATTCTGACATCCCTCGGTACATGGGGACTGCCCCAGATGGTGCAGAAATTCTATGCCATCAAGTCAGAAAAATCCATCAGCACCGGTACGATCGTTTCTACGATCTTTGCCATTGTTGTTGCCGGCGGCTGCTACTTCCTCGGCGGCTTCGGCAGACTGTTCGGTACTCCCGGCGCAGACGGAAAACCGCAGGGCGGCTATGACAATGTCATTCCTACCATGCTGGAAAACCTTTCTCCGGTGCTCATCGGTATTGTTGTTGTACTCGTGCTTTCTGCATCTATGAGTACCCTGTCAAGTCTGGTTCTGACATCCAGCTCCGTGCTCACCATCGACTTTATTGACCCCGTATTCTGCGGCAAAAAGCCTATGACCGAAAAGAAAAAGGTATTGCTTATGCGTATCTTTATCGTATTCTTCATTGCTGTTTCGGCAGTAATTGCCATTATTCAGGCAAGCTCACCCGTTCTGTTCATCTCTCAGATGATGGGTGTTTCATGGGGCGCACTGGCAGGAGCGTTCCTTGCGCCGTTCATGTACGGTCTTTATATGAAGCGCGTTCCGAAGATCGCCGTATGGATCAACTTTGTGATCGGCCTTGGTATCTCCATTGCCTCCTTTATATGCAACCTGACAGGAGTATCCTTCGGCAATCCCGTACTCGAATACTTCAAATCTCCCATCAATGCCGGTATGCTGGCAATGATCGCAGGCATTGTGATCACACCGCTGATCACCCTGATTGCTCCTGCAAAGGATACCGAAAGAACAGAACAGATATTCTCCTGCTATAATAAAAAGGTAACCGTATCGTCTAAGAAATCGATCAACGAGGATGCTGACGAGGAAATTGCCTCTCCTGTACCTGCTGCCGACAAAACCCCTTCGGCAAAAAAGCCTGCCGCAGCAAAAAAATCCGGCACCGCCAAAAAGCCCGCAAAAAAAGGCAATAAAAAATAAATGATGAAAAGGAATGATGATCATGATGTTTCAAAAAGAAATTGAAACCCTCCCGCGTGAACAGATCGAAGCTATTCAGCTCGAACGTCTGAAACAAACCGTCAAATACTGCTACGATAATGTCCCTCTCTATCACAAGCGTCTGACAGATGCCGGTGTGGGTGACGGCTCTAAGATCAAGACCCTGTCTGACATCGAATACATTCCCTTTACCACAAAGGACGACTTCCGCGACAACTATCCCTTCGGACTGTCGGCTGTTCCGATGAAGGATATCGTGCGTATCCATGCTTCCTCCGGAACGACCGGAAAGCCCACCGTAGGTGTCTATACCAAAGAGGATCTGAAAATCTGGGCAGACTGCGTTGCCCGCGTTGCTGTTGCCGGCGGTGTTACCTCCGAGGATATCATACAGATCAGCTTTGGCTACGGCTTGTTTACAGGAGCACTCGGACTGCACTACGGTCTGGAGAACATCGGTGCAACTGTTATTCCGGCTTCTTCGGGCAATACCGAAAAACAGCTCATGATGATGCGTGACTACGGTGTTACCGGACTGGTTGCAACACCGTCCTACGCACTCTATCTCTCTGAAGCGGCAAAGGAGGCAGGCTATCCCCTGTCTGATTATTCCCTGCGTCTGGGAATCCTCGGTTCTGAGCCGTGTACACCCGCCATGCGTTCACAGATCGAAGCCAACTTCAATATCCGTGTATCCGACAACTACGGCATGACAGAGCTTGGCGGCCCCGGTGTATCCGGCGACTGTGAAGCAAGAAACGGTATGCACTTCGCCGAAGACCATTTCCTGCCTGAGATCATCGACACCGAAACCGGAAAGCGTCTTGGAGAAGGAGAGGTCGGTGAGTTGGTTATCACAACACTCACACGAAGAGGTATGCCGGTACTCCGCTACCGTACAAAGGACATTACTAAAATCTCCTATGAGCCTTGTCCCTGCGGCAGAACCCATGCCCGTATGGCAAAAACCATGGGAAGAACCGACGATATGCTCATCATCAAGGGCGTCAATGTTTTCCCGACCCAGATTGAGAATATCCTCATCAACATCAAGGACATTGCTCCGCACTATATGCTGATCATCACACGTGAGCATTACCGCGACAGCCTTGAGATCAAGGTGGAGCTGGATAATGCCGATCTGCTGGAAAATTACCAGCGTCTGAGCGATCTGAAAAAACACATTGAGGGCAAAATGCAGTCCATTCTTGGTCTGAGAACTAAAGTGACCCTCGTAGCACCCAAAACGATCGAACGCTTCCAGGGAAAAGCAAAACGTATCGTTGACCTGAGAAATCAGTAACCCGACTATAATATAAAGGTGGTATCCTATCATGAAAAAGCTTATGATCGGTAACGCAGCACTGGCACGCGGTCTGTATGAGGCCGGCTGCTGTGTGATTTCGAGCTATCCCGGCACTCCGAGTACCGAGATCACAGAAGAATTCGCAAAATTCGATGACACCTATTGCGAGTGGGCACCCAACGAAAAGGTTGCAACCGAAACCGCATTCGGTGCTTCCCTGCGCGGCAAGCGCTCCGCCTGCTGCATGAAGCACGTTGGTCTGAATGTAGCGGCTGACCCGCTGTTTACCATGTCCTATACCGGTGTCAATGCCGGCATGGTCATCTGCGTTGCAGATGACCCGGGAATGCATTCCTCTCAGAATGAACAGGATTCCCGTCACTATGCTGTTGCAGCAAAGGTTCCCATGCTGGAGCCTGCCGACTCTCAGGAGGCGCTTGATTTCGCAAAAATCGCCTATGAGATTTCCGAACAGTATGACACACCCGTGTTCATCAAAATGTGTACCCGCGTTGCTCACTCACAAAGCATTGTGGAAACAGGTGAACGCACAGAGGTTTCCAAACCCTATGAAAAGAATCCCCGCAAATATATCATGGCTCCCGCCAACGCGATCGCACGTCACCCCTTTGTAGAGGAAAGAACCGCAAAGCTGACGGAATATGCAGAATCCGCTGCCATCAACCGTGTGGAATCCGGTGACGGTTCTCACGATTTCGGTATCATTACCTCTTCGACCTCCTACCAGTATGTCAAGGAGGTATTCGGCGACAGCGTTTCCGTGCTCAAGCTGGGCATGGTCAACCCTCTGCCCGTAAATCTCATTCGTGACTTTGCAGCGCAGAATAAAACCGTCTATGTGATCGAGGAGCTTGACCCGATCATTGAAACACACTGCAAGTCGATCGGTGTTCCGGTGATCGGCAAGGAAAAGTTCTCGATGCTCGGAGAGTTCTCTCAGAAGACGATCGCCCGCGCATTCGGTCTTGCTGACAAGGAAAACGTTTCATTGGATACAGACGTTCCGGTAAGACCTCCGATGATGTGCGCCGGCTGCCCCCACCGCGGTATGTATTACGTTCTTGCCAAGAACAAGATCACCGTACTGGGCGATATCGGCTGCTATACGCTCGGCTCTATGCCTCCGCTGAATGCACTGGACATGACGCTCTGCATGGGCGCATCTGTTTCCGGTATTCACGGCTTCAATAAGGCAGGCGGCAGCGAAACGGAACAGAAAACCGTATGTGTGATCGGTGACTCCACCTTTATGCACTCCGGCGTCACCGGACTGATCAATATTGCCTACAACCAGTCCAATTCTACCGTCATTATTTTGGATAACTCCATTACCGGCATGACAGGCCACCAGCAGAACCCCACCACCGGTCTGAATATCAAGGGCGATCCTGCCGGAAAGGTCGACCTTGAAAGTCTGTGCCGTTCTGTCGGAATCCGTTCTGTAAGGGTAGTTGACCCCTATAATTTAGAGGAATGTGAAAAAGCCGTTCTGGAGGAGCTTGCAAAGGACGAGCCTTCGGTCATCATCTCCAGACGTCCCTGTGTCCTGCTCAAGTATGTCAAGCCGAAAAAACCGCTGCATATCAACAAGGATAAATGCAGAGGCTGCAAGCGCTGCATGAAGTTCGGCTGCCCTGCCATTTCCTTCCGCGACGGTCATGCCGTTATTGACAATACATTGTGTATCGGCTGCGGTGTATGCGCCGGTCTGTGTCCGTTTGACGCATTTGAAAGTGAGGTTGAATAATCATGGCTACAAAAAACATCATGATCGTTGGAGTCGGCGGACAAGGCTCTCTGCTTGCCTCCAAGCTGCTCGGCAGACTGCTCGTTGACGAGGGCTTTGATGTCAAGGTCAGTGAGGTACACGGCATGAGCCAGCGCGGCGGTTCCGTTGTGACCTATGTACGGTTCGGAGATCGGGTCTGCTCTCCCGTCATTGAGGAAGGAGAAGCGGATTTCATCGTCAGCTTTGAGAAAATTGAGGCAGCAAGATACGTCCGCAACCTTCGCAAGGGGGGAACGGTTATCGTCAATACCCAGCAGATCGACCCGATGCCTGTGATCATCGGCAATGCTGTCTATCCGGAAAACATTCTGGACGAAATGTGCAGCAAGGGTGTAAATGTTGACGCTATTGATGCACTGGAGCTTGCTTCTCAGGCAGGCTCTGCCAAAGCCTGCAACATTGTGCTGATGGGCAGACTTGCAAAATACTTTGATATTCCCTATGAAAAGTGGGAAGCTGCTATTGAGAAGTGCGTTAAACCCAACTTTATTAACATCAACAAAGAAGCCTTCCGACTGGGTTATAACCATTGAGTTTTCCAAAAGAAAGTGTGACAAGTATGCAGAAAAAATATTATCAACCTGAATTTGAAACCATGCCTGCGGAGGAAATCAAAAAACTACAGGATCAGAAGCTTGTAAAACAGGTCAGATACGTATATGATAACGTCAAGTATTACCGTGACCTGATGGACGAAAAGGGTGTTTCACCGGATGATATCAAAAGCACCGATGATCTGTATAAGCTTCCCTTCCTCAAAAAAGATGACCTCAGAGAAGCGTACCCTTACGGACTTCTTGCCACCGATCTGCACAATTGTGTCAGGATACAGTCCACCTCCGGTACCACCGGAAAGCGTGTTGTGGCATTCTATACACAGAACGATGTGGATATGTGGGAGGAATGCTGTGCCAGAGCACTGACAGCAGCAGGTGCAGACGACAATGACGTGTGTCAGGTGTGCTACGGCTACGGTCTGTTTACAGGCGGTGCCGGACTGCACGGCGGCTCTCATAAGGTCGGCTGCCTGACGCTGCCGATGTCCAGCGGCAATACCGATCGTCAGATTCAGTTTATGATGGATCTGAATTCAACCATTCTGTGCTGTACACCGTCTTATGCTGCCTATCTCGGAGAATCCCTCCGCGAAAAGGGCTATAAAGCAGAGGATAACAAGCTCAAGGCAGGCATTTTCGGTGCAGAGCCATGGACAGAGGAAATGCGCCGGGATATCGAAAAAACACTTGGCATCAAGGCTTATGACATCTACGGTCTGACAGAGATCAGCGGTCCCGGTGTTGCCTTTGAATGTGAGGAGCAGTCCGGAATGCACATCAACGAGGATCACTTCCTTGCCGAGATCATCGATCCGGAAACCGGCGAGGTACTGCCGCTCGGTTCTAAGGGTGAGCTTGTTTTCACCTCTCTGGATAAGGAGGCATTCCCGCTGCTGCGCTACCGCACCAGAGATATCTGTATTCTGACGCGTGAAAAATGCTCCTGCGGACGTACCTTCCTCAAAATGACCAAGCCTCTCGGACGTTCGGACGATATGATGATCATACGCGGTGTCAATGTATTCCCCAGCCAGATCGAAGCAGTTCTGCTCAATAACGGCTATGCGCCCAACTACCAGATCGTGCTCGACAGAGTAAACAATTCCGACACCTTTGAGATCAATGTTGAAATGCAGACCGAGGATTTCCCCGATGCACCTAAAGATATTACCACAAAAGAAAAGAAGCTTCAGGACGCAATGAAAGCTATGCTCGGCATCAATCCGAAGATTCATCTGGTCGCACCGAAGAGCATTGCCCGCTCCGAAGGCAAGGCTGTTCGCGTCATAGATAACCGCAGACGTTACGGCATCACTATCTGATTAAAGGAGGACTTATTATGGCAGTCAATCAATTATCCATTTTCGTCGAAAACAAAGAGGGAAAGCTGGTTACCATCACCGATTCCATTGCCAACGCCAACGTTGACATCCGTGCCATGAGCGTTGCCGACACACAGGATTTCGGCATCTTCCGCCTGATCGTCACCGACCCCTATAAGGCAAAGGAAGCGCTGGAATCCTCCGGCTGCTTTGTTTCTATCACCAGGGTGGTCGGCATATCCATTCCGGACGAGCCGGGTTCTCTTGCAAAGGTCGTCAATATTCTTGCAAGGCATAACATCAATATCGAGTATATGTATGCCTTCATTACTGTATCCAAAAAATTTGCCTCCGTGGTACTCCGTGTGGCAGATAACGACCTTGCCGAGCAGATTCTCGTTGAAAACGGTATTCGTCTGTTAGAGGAAAGTGACATCGTAAATATGTAATCGTGCGCGATAACAGCCGGTGCGTCAAAAATCCCGGAGTATTTTCCATGAGGAGAATACTCCGGGACTATTTTTTATATTCAGCGTAAAAAAGTGATCATGCTGTTTCCTGATGAATGATATTACCTGATCTTGCTGCCGGGCGACATGCCCTCCACTGTAATAACCTTTACATTTTCTCCGTCCTCTGCCGAAAGAATCATGCCGCAGCTCTCAACTCCGCAAAGCTTCGCGGGCTTCAGGTTGGCAACCAGCACAATACTCTTTCCAATAAGCTCCTCCGGCTTATAATACTGTGCAATACCGCTGACAACCGTTCTCTCACCGTCACCGGCATCAAGCGTAAACCGAAGCAGCTTCTTCGATCTTTTCACCGGCTCACACGAAAGAACCTTTGCAACGCGCAGTTCAACCTTTGCAAAATCCTCAATTCCGATCATAGCAAGACCCTCGGGTGCTTCATCGGCAGTCTTTTCAGCAGGCTTGGAGTCCGGTGCGGCGGCCTGTGCCGCTTTTTCGGCTGCGGCTGCCTGTTCGCTGATAATGCGGTTCAGCTCCTCGATCTCCTTTTCGGCATCGATACGCGGGAAGATGATACCGCCCTTGTGAACCGTTACATTCACAGGCAGCACACCAAAGCGCTCCGTTTGATCATATACAGCCGTCTGTTCGTCCGCGCCGATCTGCTCCCATACCTGAGGCATGGTTGCAGGCATAAAGGCAGACAGCAGTGTCGATACGATTCGGATGGTTTCGAGAAGATTATAAAGCACAGAAGCCAGCCTTGCCTTTTTGGCTTCGTCCTTGCCGAGAACCCACGGTGTCGTTTCGTCAATATATTTATTGGCTCTTGACACAACCTTGAAGATCTCTTCAAGGGCAAGATTGATGCGTGTATTATCGATATGCTCATCTACCCTGGCAGTAAGCTGTGTAGCACAGGCAATCAGGTCATCGTCAAATTCTCCGCTCTCACGCTCAGAGGGCAGCGTACCGCCGAAATATTTATCAACCATGGCAACGGTTCTTGAAACGAGGTTGCCCAGACCATTGGCAAGGTCGGTATTGATACGATTGATCATGATCTCATTGGAGAAGGAGCTGTCTGCACCGAGAGCCATCTCGCGCATGATATGGTAACGGATCGCGTCTGCGCCGTATCGCTCACCGAGAATAAACGGGTCAACCACATTGCCCAGCGATTTGCTCATCTTCTGACCGTTGAAGGTGATCCAACCGTGAACAGCAAGGTGCTTCGGCAGGGGCAGATCCAGTGCCATGAGCATTGCAGGCCAGATGATCGCATGGAACCGCATGATATCTTTTGCTACCATGTGAACGTCGGCAGGCCAGAATTTGTCATAGTCGTTATAGGTGTCGTTGTCATAGCCGAGAGCGGTAATGTAGTTGGAAAGTGCATCGATCCACACATAAACCACATGATCGGTATCGAAGGTTACGGGAATACCCCACTTGAAGCTGGTTCTTGAAACGCAGAGATCCTCCAGACCGGGTCTGATGAAATTGTTGACCAGCTCTGTCGCCCTTGTCCGCGGCTGGAGGTAATCGGTTTCGGTGAGAAGCTTTTCGATCCTGTCGGCAAAAGGGGACATTCTGAAGAAATATGCCTCCTCCTTTGCTTCGGTAACGGCTCTGCCGCACTCGGGGCATTTGCCGTCGATCAGCTGTGAATCCGTCCAGAAGCTCTCGCAGGGAGTACAATATTTTCCCTTGTATTCACCTTTGTAGATATAGCCCTTGTCGTAAAGTGCCTTGAAGATCTTCTGTACGGCGGTAACATGATAATCATCGGTCGTGCGGATATAACGGTCATAGCGGATACCCATGAATTCCCAGAGCCTTTTGAAGATCACAACGATGTCATCGACATACGCTTTGGGTGTAACCCCCAGTTCCTTTGCCTTCTGCTCGATTTTCAGACCATGCTCGTCGGTTCCGGTAAGGAACATCACGTCATACCCCTGCATTCTTCTGTATCGCGCAATAGAGTCACACGCAGTTGTGGTGTAGCAGTGACCTATGTGAGGATTTCCCGAAGGATAATAAATCGGTGTGGTAATATAGAATTTTTCTCCGTTATGCTTCTGCATAAGCAACTCCTCCTGACTGTGATATATTTATGATGCTTTTTAGTTGGCAATTTTGATGAGGTAAATCTTATCATACATCCTGAATCCGGCTTTATTCCAGAGTGCCATTGCCGGCACGTTGCCGATATGGGCATACAGCATAGGGATATGATCGTCATCAAGAATTCTGTTGACCGCAAAGCGGCACATGGCAGTACCGTAGCCCTTCTGCCGCTCCTCCTGCAATACAGCAATGGACTTGATGCGGATATATTTTTCGGTATGGCTGCCGATAACGGAATTGGCGATCATTCTGCCGTCCTTTACCAGCGCATACAGCTCGGCATTGAGATATTCCTCCACCTTTCTGTCGAACTTATCATGCCAGCGGAACTCATCACAGCAGGCTCTGAAAAAATCCGTAACCATCCGGACGTGGTCAGCATTACCCTTATCTATTCTGATGATCTGACCGTCTGCACTGCTGCTGTCGGACTGTTTTTCGCCCTGATACATAAAGACTGCAAGAGAAAGCTCTTCCTTCACAGAATAGTTGATATCGGTGGAAGCAAGGGAATATATATCGGAAAGATTGTCTGAGATCTCCTGCTTTACATACAGCTCCACCTTAGGAATACGGCAGTCCCTCACAAAACGGCTGATGTCCACGAGCTTTGAGGTGTCATCGCTGATAGCTTCGGACGTCCATATCCACACTCTGTTGCTGCTCTTTGAGGTAGTGATCACCGCACTCTTATGGTCTGAATACAGCACATAGTTATCGTCAAACCTCGCCGACTCAATTGCATTGAACACAACAGAGTCCTTTATATACTCCGGACTGGAAAAAATCTCATCATGTCCGTCTATTCTCTCAAATTTTGCTGTCATACTCTTGACCTCCGTTTATCACACGTTCATATCGGAAAACCACCGGAGCGATACTGCCGTTTTTGCACCGCGTACACTCCGCTTTCCCGATACTAAAACCATCGCAGAAAATGAACCATGATGATTCGTATCTATATATTTTAACGCATGATTGCTGATTTTTCAATATGATAATTGGAATTTTTGCCAATGAATCTGATTTTTTATAGGAATCAGAAGCTGTTTTTTTACGCAATGCGTCATTTTTTATATAATTTCAAAAAGCTATTGCAAAAATATGTATAATATGATAGAATACGATTGGGTGATTGTATATGATCAAATTTGAAAACGTTACTAAGGTATATAATAAAACGATCCGCGCGGTAAATGACATCAGCTTCAACGTGAAGGGCGGAGAGATCGTGGGCTTCATAGGTCCTAACGGCTCCGGCAAAACCACCACGATGAAGATGCTTACCGGTATTATAAAGGCAGACGTGGGCAAAATCACCGTCAACAGCTTCAATATCCGCAAAGACCCCATGAAAGCAAAAGAATCCATCGGCTATATCAGCGACAGTCCCGATATGTTCCTGCGGCTGAAGGGAACAGAATTTCTCGACCTCATCGGCGATATCTACCATGTACCGACTAAAAAACGGCAGGAGCGCATTGAGGAGCTGAGCACACGCTTTGAACTGAACGAGGCTCTTTCTTCACCGATCATGAGCTATTCTCACGGTATGCGGCAAAAGATCATGGTCGTTGCCGCTCTGATGCACAATCCTCCCGTATGGATCCTCGATGAACCAATGATCGGCCTTGACCCCAAGTCAGCTTATGAACTGAAACAGATGATGCGCGAACACGCAAACGCAGGCAATGCCGTTTTTTTCTCTACCCACGTGCTGGAGGTCGCCGAAAAGCTCTGTGACAGGGTCATTATCATCAAAAAGGGAGATATTCTCTATGACGGCACACTCGAAAACCTCGAAAACTCAAGCAAGAGCGATTCGCTTGAAGAAATCTTCCTGGAGCTGACAGAAAAATGAGTATTTATCTTAAATTAGTAAGTGCCCTCATCAAGTCTGTGGAACCCTCGGGGGGCGAAAAAAAACGCAATAAGGTATTCTATTTCGTCATGAGCTTTATTGCCGTTTTTCTGATCATGATACCAATGGCATTTCTGGTGGGCGTAATGATCTATTCCCTGACCGCACCGCTCATCAAGCTCGGGTCGGGACAAAATGCCGTGACGCTGTTTCTGCACCTGATTTCCGTTTTTTCGTTTGTATTCGGGTTGAATGTCATTTTCAGCGTGTTCTATTTTTCAGGCGATATAGAAAATCTGCTGCCGCTGCCGCTTCAGCCGTATCAGATCATACTATCCAAATTCACCGCCGCCCTCATCAGCGAGAGCGTTATGGAATTCATCGTCATCATCGCGGCATTTGCGGGCTATATTATTGCTTCGGGCGCACCGTTTCAATCGTGGATCATTGCGGTGCTGGGTATGCTGACTCTGCCGATCATACCGCTGATCTATTGTGCCGTGATCTGTATGCTGATCATGCTGGTATGCCACTTCGTCAAAAACAAGGACACGGTCAACAAAATCACAAGCTTTCTCACGTTCGCTGTTATCATCGGCATTGCTGCTGCTGTATCACAGAGCGGCGGACTGGATACAGAACACCTTGTCAATGCGATTTCCGCTCCCGGTAACCCGATACTCAACGTAATGAACATTATTTTCCCGCATATTCAGTTTCTGGTCGGCGCGACTGTGAACAACACATTCGTGAATATGCTGTATTATATCGGCATCAATCTGGTCGCTATCGGTCTGTTTATGATGCTTTCGGAGCTGATTTATTTCAGGACCGTATCAGGCATCAGCCACGCCGCAGCTTCTGCAAAAAAGCCGCTGTCGGCATCTTTGGAAAAGCTGCGCCAGCGTTCACGCACCATAACCTATCTCAAAAAGGAATTCCGTATTCTGGTCAGAACACCCGCCTACTTTATGAACTGCGTCATGATCAATCTGATATGGCCGGTATTCCTGTATCTGCTTTATGTGCTGCAGGGCAAAACAAACTTTCTCGACTCCTTCATCTATGGGATCCATACAGGCAGCGAGGAGTCCGTACTGCTGTTTTTGCTGGGTATTTCATCACTGTCGGTACTCATAACTGCCGCTAACAGCATTGCATCCTCCGCCATTACGAGAGAGGGCAAGCACTTTGCGTTCATCAAATATATCCCTATGCCCTATATGGAACAGCTCAATGTCAAAGCAATGGTAAGCATCATCATCAGCGGCGGCGGTATGCTGGTGTATGTTATTGCCGCAGCCATCTATCTGGGCATGGGCATCAAGATGACCTTGTTCTGCTGTCTGCTGAGTCTGCTTTCGGTGTCGTTTGTGTCTTACTTCGGCATCTTCATGGACTCCATCAGTCCCAAGCTGATATGGGACGATGAACTCAATGCCCTCAGGGGCAACTACTACGTATTCTTCAATATGGCTGTAGCTATATTGCTGGAAGCCGCGACCTGTGCCGGAGCATATCTGCTCTTCCGGTTTACCGAGCTGGGCGCACTGATGATCATCATTATGCTGTTTATCTTTGTTATGCTGCTCAATGCGGCAAGCTATCTGCTCTGCCGCTACCGCGCTACCAAAAACATTGACAATCTGAACGGCTGACTGCCGTCAGCTTCTTCATAATCTGAATATGAGGTGATTACCATGCCGTTTATCAACACAAAAACGAACATTTGTATAACAGAAGAACAGGAGCTTTCCCTTAAAACAGAATTTGGCAAAGCAATTTCGCTCATCGGCAAAAGTGAGCCATGGCTGATGCTGGGATTTGAGGACAACTGCCGTATGTATTTTCAGGGTGACAACCAATCGCCTGCGGCATTTGTGGAGGTCAAGCTCTATGGCAAGGCAAGCAAAAACGATTATGCCAATCTGACTGCCAGACTCACAGAAATTATCGCAGCAACCCTGTCTGTCCCTGCCAACCGCATCTACATAAAATATGAGGAGGTCGACCACTGGGGCTGGAACGGTGCAAACTTCTGATTCATTCGTAGTGACATACTCCCCCACCTATAGAGGTGGGGGCTTCTCGCTCAAGTATGGTAGCCCATACAGTATCAACGAGCTATCCCCGTGTGT
>CACYDW010000133.1 GCA_902773325.1 uncultured Ruminococcus sp. | reverse complement strand
GCTGACCAATCCGCCGCAGATATACAGACAATCCGCCGACTGCGTCTGTGCCGTGCCCGTCTTGGCATACAGCGTATAGCCCTCCGGCACAGAAAGATCAAGCTCAGAGCCGACCGCCGCCATACATTCCCTGAGATGCTCCCTGCATTCGGCGGGGATCTCTGCAAGCGTGTCGTAAGGCTTGCTGCCCTCCCCCGTCTGCTGCGTATAATCGCGTGTATTGACGATCTGATACAGCATGAACGGACGCACCAGCGAACCATACACCGCTTCTCTGGTGAGTGCGGCAAGATACAAGGGTGAGGTGCGGACATTTGCCTGACCAAAACCGGTACGCATCAGATCGTCATCGCTCTCGATAGACAGGGTATTGGTGAGCGTCCCGAAATCGCAGGCGATCTCTATCTCATCACCGAACATAAATACATCAGCAAGAATACGCTGCACTGTTTCCTGTCCCGTCATTTCAAATACCTTTGCAAAGTAAACATTGCTGGAGCTGGCGAAAGCAGCCAGTCTGCTTCTGTCAACAGGATAATAGCCGCCCTGCTCCCAGTCCCAGTTCTGTATGCTGCTTCCGCCGCGATATATTTTCCCCTCATCGGTAAGAACATTGATGCCGCTCATATCCGCGATCACCTCAGAGGCCATTTTGAAAACAGACCCCGGCGGATAAAGAGCAAGCGTCCGGTTGGTAAAAGCACCTGTACCGTCGAGCGACTCCGCATACCCCTCCTCGGAGCCAAGACGAAGGAGATCGAGCGCGGCAGCAGATGCCATTGCCGCGATGGAACCGTCCTTCCGCATAACGACCACCGAACCGCGGATATTCTCCGCTTCGAGCAGCCCGACAAGCTTGGAAGAAAGCTCTGCGTCCAGCGACAGTCTTACCGACTGCCCGATACTGTCGTAAATATTGACCGCTTCCACATTTCTCTGCCGCAATACAGGCGAAAACACCTCATCGAAGCCGTTGGCAGTATCCGCAAACAGATTGGCAAGCGTAGAAGCATATTCCTCTGAAAAGCTTCTGTAAGCGTCAGAGGCACTCTGCTGAACGGTAGACACGATCACCCTGCCGTTGATATCATAGATTGTACCTCTGTTATAAAGGGGAGCTTCGGGCGCGGCACTCTGCTGTATAAGACCGTCCGTACCGGCAGCCGCCGGTACGTTTGCCGATACCTCGGGGTAGATATCCAACTTTTCGGGAGTATCGGCTGCGGCACAACCCGCAGCAAGCAGCATACTGCTGCACAATACGGCGGCAAGCAGTTTTTTGGAACACTTCATCGTATTCAACCCTCCTTCAGTTCATGGTCGGTCAGCAGTGCGATCATCACAAAATTGCACAAAAGACTCGCTCCGCCGTGAGAGAGAAAAATGTAGGGAACGCCTGTAAACGGTGTCAGCATCAGATTGCCCAGCGTATGTACCAGGGTCTGTGTGAGCAGGAGCACGGGAATCATTCTGTATGCGTCCGATGAATGGCGGATCACCGAACGGGAATAATACATCACACCCGATACCGCTAACAGAAAGCCCACCAACGGTCCGAGATGATACATGATAAGAGAAAACACGTAATCGGCAGATGAGGTGCTGCCGCCATTCTCGTAGGCAATAATTTCCACATAAGGTTCTATGGAAAACAGTGCCGTAAACCATTCCATTTTGCTTCTGCTTCTGATCAGGCGGTTGATCAGCATGAGCTGATCGGTGCTTTCATAGCGGAAAAACATTCTCTGCATGGTATTGTGAATGGTTGCTCTTGTGCTGCTGTCATCGCCGCTGAACACCTGCGAAACCGTATCATAAAGCATCTGATAGAGTGCAGGCGAAAGGAAAATGATCAGCCAGCCAAGAAAAGCGATCCCCGTCAGGATCAGTGCTATGCGCCTGACCTTCGGAACATCTGATGTCACACAGAATACATCAAAGGCTAAAACAAGTGCAAAAACCGTTCCGCCCTCGTGATTGAGAAGCATGACTGCCGCCGCTGCCATCATCAGCAGTGTACCGAGCAGATAGGATTCCCTGCGTTCAAACAGCATGATCAGGCTCATCACAAACACAAGTCGTGCAAGCTCTGTTGTCCACGAAAAATTTCTGCACACAAAACAGAACAGCAGTGCCGCAGAGGACACGATCAGCACGATCAGCTTGATCTTTCCCGTATCCGGAAGATCGCTGAAAGCAAAATAGCCGGCAAATGCAGCAAAAAATGCCGCTATGACAACGAATTCCGAAACCACCGAAATTTGTGTATACGTCAGAAAAATCAGCGCGAATTCGCTCAGTGCCATCACATATCCCAGCAGCGTACAATGCTCCGTCACGCTGTCAAGGGCTGTGCGGTAACGGCGGGACTCTATATACCTGCCCCATAGCTTCATAATGCCCACGGACATCAGAAACACTCCGTAAAGCCAGAAGAAGGTTCGGTCAATCGTACTGTAAAACGCACAGAGAACAGCTAAATTCAGGAATTCACTCCAATGAAACAGCAGCGAATCCGTCTTTCTGAAAAGCTCCATAAGCTGACACTCCTTTCGTTCACTGATACAGCAAGTCCCATGCCTGACGGCGCATACTGCAATATTCGCCGTAAAGCTCGCCGGTGTAGTTGACCGATTGATAGGGAAGGGATTTTTTGGCTTCTCCGCTTTCAGAGAGTGCCTTTCCGTTATGGATACTCTTGATCGGGAACATCAGGTCGGTCAGAAGATCATGCAGGCTGCCATAGGAGGTCACGATTGCCTCGGTTTCCCCGCATTTTTGCGCGAACTGCTTCACCGCCTGCCGGTCACTCAGCTTGCCAAGCAAATCGGGCAGGATCTGAACGATCAGATTCTGGGTGTTGAGCTGCCGCTGGTCTGTCCCGCCTTGATAGGGACTGCTCATACGCATATAGGCAAGCAGTTCATTGGCATCGAGCGAATAGAGCACCTCGTGCTCCTCATCGAAACGGCGTTCGGGGTCGAGTGCTCTGATAAGATCGATGAGAGCCTGTTCCCTGTCCGTCTGCGTTTCCTCTCCGGACGAGGACGCATCGGCTTTGTCACCGAGCTTGGTTTTTCCGGATTCTGCATCATGAAGCAGACGCTGCGCTTCATCAAGCAGGCGGTTGATATCATACAGCTCCTGCTCCTTATTGACTGCCCTGAGATAGGCAAGCTCCCTTGCCCCGAAGGTCAGTCTGTCATCATCGGGAGAGGTATAGGCACTTCTTTCGGCAAACATAGAGGACTTTTCATCAAGTCCGAATGACAGGTTCTGTGAAGGAAGGCTCTGATTGATACCTAAAATCTCCAATTCTGTCAGCGGTACTTCTATGCCGCCGGGGAAAAACACCTGCATCATATTTCTCAAGGTCTGTCGGGTCACAATCAGGTATTCATTGATATCAAGCCCCATATTGAGCCGTATCGCATTGACAAGCCCCTGCACAGCCCCCGTTCTGCCGGCGACCTCCCCTAACCTGCATACAGACTGTTCGCCGGATTGATCGAGCGTATAACGCACATCATCATCAAGATGCAGGGAGATCAGATAGAGGGCATTGGAATCGAGATCGATGGATATGAGATACAGCGATTCCACCGCAAAGCCGCCCGATTCCTGATCGGGCTGACGGTCTGTACCGATCAGGAGAATGTTTTTGATATGCCTTTTACTTTCAAAAACGAAATCACGGTAGTCCACACCTCTTTCGGAATAATTTCCTTTGCCGGTATCCAGCGGCTGTGTATGGAAGATCGCAGAGGTTTCCTCATTCAGGTCATTAAAGAATGATGACACCGACATATATACCGCAACCGCCACACACAGCACAACCGCTGCTGCAATAACGGCTCTTTTGTCCTTTTTGACTGCCACACCATACACCACGGGCATACACAAGAAAAACAAGCCCGCAATGTTCATGATCGTTTGCACATTCATTTGCAGCACCTCCGCTCGGTGTTTGCATTTTGATTGGTTACTTTCTGATTTTTTTCAAAGACTTCTTCATTTCATGCAGTCTTGCGACCGGTTTTTTAGGGTCTGCTGTTTTTGGAACACTGCCTTTCATATCTTCGTCCGGCTTTGCAAGAAGATACTCTTGCAGATCTTCCATAGCTCTCTGAGGGTCTGCCGCCTGAGAGCAGAATTCCTCGGCAGTATTCTTTTTGCAGTAAAACAACATCGCGTAGTATAAAGAGGCGTTTCTTTCATCACCGATCAGATACTCTCTTACCGCTCTGTAAACACGGCGGCACCTGTGGTTTTCCGGCGGTTCACAGCAGCAGACCAATGCGCCGCTGCCTCCGAGCAGCTCCACGAATTCGAGAATATCACTTACGCTGACCTCGTCCCATATCATACCCGCCCAACGGGGGTTGGAACGTCCGGTATAATATGAAATCAGCGCGTGTACATACAGCGGATTTTTATAGTAGCTCTGACACAAGGGATAAACACTTACAGTGCCTCTGGATTCGCTGCGGCGGGCATGATCGGAAGAAGTATGTGTCACAGCTTCGCCTTGTGGAGCGGTCAGCTTTTTTGCGGGAACACGATGTACCGTATCGCGGCTGCCGATCGGCGGGAGTGCTTCGCTGACAGCATCCTGTAAACCACCGCCCTGCTGTTCCTGTGCTGCAAATCTGCGCGCCTGTTCTTCGTCCTGCTGCTGTCTGCGCTGACGTTCCAGCTCTGCCTGTGCCTGTCTGCGCTGAAGCTCCTTCATAGCCTTTTCCTGCAATCGTCTGCGTTTTTCCTCCGCCTTTTGACGCTCGACCTCCGCCTTCATCTCGCTGTTTTTCCGGGCAACAGCGCCGGAAAGTGCTTCATAGATACCCTCGGTGTAAAATCCCTTGGAATACAGCTCCTCGATCGCCGCATTGAAATAGGGGTAATACTCTTCGGGATAAGCCGCATAGTATACAAACACCTCATCGGGGCTCTCTGACGGTGCTTGATCCGGACGCACTCTGATGACATTATCGGATACAGCATCGGTAAAGGAAAAAATCATTCCCCGTTTGAGTCGGGTGGGTATCAGCGCATAAAGACGGTTCATAGCTGCCGCCAGCGCAGGTTCACTGTCTGCCGTAACAACATCCGACATACCGCACACCGCCTTCACCAAAGATGCTCCCAGCTTTTCGGAATAAGCCGGCAGTCCGCGGCAGTCGACATCATAAAGCTCGCCGTGATGGGAATCCCTCACATCGTAGGTCTTATCCTCCAGACGGAGCAGCAGTCGGCTGACCGTGCTGCTGCTGCGAAGCGGAAAAAGATAATACACGTTGGTTGCTCCGTCGGGGCTGACCTTCAACCCCGGAAAACGCGTGGAGATCTGCTCTGCATTGTTATAAACCTCGTCAAGCGTATAGCCCTGCGGGGTACGTCCTATACCGCCGACATAGGTGCAGTGCAGCTCTTTGCTATCAACTTTTGTCATACTTCTGCCCCCTTAGCTGATAAAGGTACTGAGATTTTCCGCAATATACTTCGGTGCATATTCACCCTTGAGAACATAGTTCGTATCGGTATCCGTACCGAGAGCGGCATGGGCTACGACTGCCACCCGTTCTTTTCTTTTTGTAAGCTCACAGCATCTTTCATAGAAGCTATTGAAGTTCTTACTGAAATTCTTACTGTTGGCAAATGCCTGTACAAAACGCTGTGTTCTTGCCTGTTCGCTGTCCTTGCGGGCGGTAAGGCGGTGCGCTGCGCCGGCAACGGTATTTCTGAATCCTCCGCTGCTTTCTTCCGCCTGCGTGTCGGGCATCTCCATACAGTCATACTCCGGATACTTATCAATTTTCGTGATACATATCACTATTTTTGCAGGGTCATGCAGCATTGCAAGATACTGAAATGCCTTGTGAAAGCTGTCGGAACTGCCGATATCGATCATGAAAACATAGATACCTCCCCTGATATCCTTGAAACCGATCTCTTCGCTTCTCTCGCCTGCAACATCATGTATCGCTATGTATTTTCCGTCATGCTCCATCATCAGAACAGGCGACTTGACAAGGACCGCACGGTCGGACTCCGGTGCTTTATGGTCTTTGATCAGCTGCATATACAGCTTCTCAAAGTACTGGTATTCGGGTGTGCCCTTTATCAACCGTCCATAGTAATGATACAGCGTGGTGAGAAGGGAGCTTTTGCCGGAGCTTGTATCGCCGAGCAGCTGGATGTTGACAATGCCTGTGCCCTTGGTGCGTCTGCCTGCAAACTGCGGATAGATCGTCATGCCGCAATTCTTGCAGCAGTAGAGGGTACGCAGCTTTTCACCGTTTTTTCTGAAAACCTTCGCGTCATGCCTGAGATAGGTTGCAACAAGATCCTCCGAGCGGAAGGCAACACCCTTGCCGTCCATAGTGTTCTGAACAGTTTCCAGCATTCGGGGAACAATATCGTCCTCATTGATCGTCAGTCTGGGTCTGGAGAAGGGCACGAAACGCACCATATCGACCTCACACTCACATTCCACGCAGTAACCGCGTCCGGGGTTCTGAATGGCATTCATGATTCTTCCGATGATCACGCTTTTTCTCAGAAAGGCGATGACTTCCTTGATAAGCGTTCTGGCTTCAATGTATGTACCCTTACAGGCTGCTGCAACGGGTACGGCAAACGGCATGACCATAAGAATAATTGCCGCAATGCAGGTCAGCTTCGACGTGAACATCATTCCGAGCGCATCAAAGAATACCGGTACGGTAATGGGAGTGATCGTGAAAGACGCATCAAACGGTGTTTCCGAGGCCATCACCGCTGCAAGCTCCTTATACCATGTAAAATAGCCGTCCGTACTTTTGAGCATGAAAAGCTGCTGCATGAAGCAGGAAAAATAAATCGTAGACAACAGTGTCAGCGAGGTAAAAACCGCTGTTCTGACATTAGAATCGACAATCGCGGTCTTTTGACCGTCAGATACCGTTTTGCCGACACAGTATGCGCCTAAAAACGACATCGCCGTTGATGTATACAGCACAGCGGCAGTAATATTCTGTACGGCATTCGTCAGCGAAACGTTGATTGAATCCTGTCCGGCAATCACCATATACAGCTCGTAAATTCCCGGCAGGAAAAAGCAAACCGAGAAAAAACTCACAATCATCACCAGAATCCGCAGCCAGAAGCGCTTTGCCGTTGAGTGCACAGAGCACTCGGAATTGCGCGGATACTGAACCATGATGATGATCGCCGCAGACACGGCAAGGGCTGCAAGCAGGTTCAGGAACTGCCAGCTTCCGTCAAACAGCGGCAGAACAATGCTGCTGAGCAGTGTCATCACCACAGCCGCCACGCCTGTCACTGTCTGACATTTTATCAGCGTCGCATCTATGGCAGCGGCGGGCTGTCTGATAACCTGCGTTTCTGTACCATTGGTCTGAACAAAAATCGTTTCCTGCATAGTAATCTCTCCTTTGATTTATTTATGAATCAGCTCTTTTGCTGTAATTGTATTATACAAACTTATTCTTATGAATTTCGGGAGGGGGAACGCTTTTTTTTCATAGCGATCTGTGCTATAATGCAGAAGCACATACATTTCGGGAGGATTCACCATGGCTAACACGGTTAAAAAGCTTTATCCCAACGGCAAGCCAAAAGCATTCGGCGTAACCTTTGACGACGGGGTTACACAGGATATCCGTTTTGTCGGATTACTTGATCAATACGGACTGAAAGGTACCTTCAACCTCAATTCACAGCTCATGCGCGAAGAATTTGCATGGACACATCAAAACGGTACGGTGATCAGACGGCTGCCGCCCTCTGCGGCACAGGCTCTCTATCGCGGACATGAGGTGGCAAGCCATTCGCTGACCCACCCTCATTTAGACAAGCTCCCGGAAGCGGAGATCATGCAGGAACTTCTGACCGACAAGGAAAACCTCCAACAGCTTTTTGAAATGCCCGTGAGGGGTTTTGCACTGCCGTTTCATGGCTACAGCGAACGAATCAGGCAGTGTGTGAAAACCTGCGGTTTTGCATACTGCCGAACCTCCGAGGAAAGTCTTTCTTACGCACCGATCAAGGACTATTACGGATGGAACGGCAGCATATTCCATTCCTTTGATATGCTGAAGGACTTTGTGGAGGGCTTTCTTGAAACCGATAAGGAGCTTGCTCTTTGCCTGATCACAGGGCATTCATACGACCTTGATGTTTATGACCGCTGGGAGCAGATCAAATCCGTTTTTCGGCTCATCAGCCGCCGCAGCGATGTACTGCCCATGACATCCATAGAGATCGTGGATTATCTCAAAGCAATGGAGCAGGCGGAAATCAGCCGGTCTTTCATTATCAATCACAGCAGTCTGCCGCTCTGGTTTCAGTTCAATAACAAAACGGTCTGCATACCTCCCCATAATACCATGGAAATTGAAGGAAGCACTGATGATAGCAGACAACAAAAATAATGTCATTTACTATAGATACGCCCCCGTAGACCCGGAATTTAGCTGTCTGTGTCTTGCCGGCAGTCACTATTCCACTTTCCATTTTCAATTGTATTGACAGGAAGGAGAAATGCTGTTAAAATTGAAAATGGTTTTCAATTCCCGCTGCTGTATCGTACAAATACGGCGGACGGCATTTGTAACGGAGGAAATAAAAATGGCACTGCTTAACGTAGAAAACCTGTCGCTCGGGTATGAATCCAGCGTAATTCTGAGCGGTCTGAGCTTTACAGTCCATGCAGGGGACTATCTCTGCATTGTCGGCGAAAACGGCTCCGGTAAAAGTACCCTGATGAAAACACTGCTCAACCTCTGCCGCCCTGTCAGCGGCAAAATCACGGCGGGTGACGGACTCAACCGCAGAGAAATAGGGTATCTCCCGCAGCAGACGATCGTACAGAAGGATTTTCCCGCTTCGGTAAAGGAAATCGTACTTTCCGGCTGTCAGGGGCGCTGCGGATTAAGACCGTTCTATAATAAACAGGAAAAAGAACTTGCCCGCCATAACATGGAACGAATGGGGATCAGCCAATTCGCTGACCGCTGCTATCGGGAGCTATCGGGCGGTCAGCAGCAGCGTGTGCTGCTGGCAAGAGCCTTGTGCGCTACACAAAAAATCCTGCTTCTCGATGAACCGGTATCCGGACTTGACCCTAAGGTCACAATTGAAATGTATGAGCTTATCAGGGAACTCAATCATGAAGGAATTACCATCATCATGATCTCTCACGATATTATCTCTGCCGCAAAATATGCCGACCATATCCTGCATATCGGAAAGAAAATATTCTTCGGCACTACCGATGAATATATCAAAAGCGACATAGGTCAATTCTTTATCGCACAGGGCGCTTATCTTTCGGATACCTCTGTGCCGCTGTCGGAACCCCTGCCCCCTGCACCCGCTTCCGGTGCGGCTGTCAGTCCCGGAAAAAAACAAAAGCGTTCCGGACATAAAAAGACGAAGGGCGGTGTGCGGTAATGGATAAGCTATTACAATATTTGCAGTACCCGTTTGTGCAGTATGCTCTCATTGTCGGTGTACTGATTGCCCTGTGCTCCTCGCTGTTCGGCGTAACACTGGTATTGAAACGGTTTTCGTTTATCGGAGATGGGCTTTCTCACGTGGCATTCGGTGCTATGGCGATCGCAGGTGTACTCAATCTCACAAACAATATGCTCATCATTCTGCCGATCACCGTGATCAGTGCCATTCTCCTGCTGAGAACCGGACAGAATACCAAAATCAAGGGCGATGCCGCTATTGCCATGATCTCTGTCGGCGCACTCGCATTCGGCTACCTCATCATGCACCTGTTTTCCCCCTCGTCCAATATTTCGGGCGATGTTTGCAGCACTCTGTTCGGCTCTACCTCTATTCTCACGCTGACCGATACAGATGTGTGGCTGTGTGTGGGATTATCGGCTGTCGTACTGGCACTGTTTGTCCTGTTTTATAACAAAATTTTCGCCGTGACCTTCGATGAGAGCTTTGCTACCGCGTCAGGAACAAAAGCGGGTGCTTATAATCTGCTGATCGCCGTCATTATCGCTATCATCATCGTCCTTGCTATGAATCTGGTCGGGTCGCTGCTGATCTCTGCGCTGGTCATTTTTCCGGCACTGTCGGCTATGCGGATATTCCGCAGCTTTTTATCGGTAACGATCGCTTCGGCAGTTATTTCGGTAGTATGCGCTCTCGCCGGAATCATCATTTCCATACTTTCGGGTACTCCGGTAGGCTCCACGATCGTTGCGGCAGATGTCGCCGCTTTTGCACTCTGCTGTATAGCAGGTGCTGTGCGCTCCCGCTGAACCTCCCCGCATACCCTGCTGATATGCACAAACTATAGCAGGCGACAAAAACACTCTTACTCAGAGTGATATCCGAAGGGGTGTGGGGGCGACCGGAAAGCCCCCACAGTCAGCCTATGATT
>CACYDW010000132.1 GCA_902773325.1 uncultured Ruminococcus sp. | reverse complement strand
AGTAGCAGTTTATCAGAGTGCTGCCGCCGCTGGAACTACTGAGTTCCCCGACAAAACCGCCGACTGCGGTGATTTCATCGCCGCCGATAATCTTGCCGGTGAAATGGCAGTTTTCAAGGTATGTGCGATAGGAATAGCCCACGAAAGCGCCGGACTTCATTTCTCCGCTGCCCTCAAGGACAAGTACCGCGTCACTGGAGCAATTGATAATGCGGTCGTGGCTTGACGCATAGCCGACAAGCAGACCGGTGTTCGTTTCCGAAGAAACCATTCTGCCGGAGATGTGCAGGTTCTTGATGTAAGCGCCGCCTGTACGTTCAAACAGACCGAAGCCGACTTCATTGTCATCCACACTTGCGTTTACATCAAGGGTAATGGTATGGCCGTTGCCGTCAAAGTTGCCGCAGTAAACATAATCGTTGTTATGTACTTCCTTGTGCTTGCCGCCACCGATGGTGGTAAATGTGTTGTCCTGATCGGAGAGGGTGAGGTCTGCCATCAGCTTGACATTCGTTCCTCTGTCCCAGCCGTAATAGGAGCTGGAGAGCTTGCCGAGCCGTGCAAGGAAATCTAAATAGCGCCAGTTCGGAGTATCCCATATCAGATAGGGGTTCTCAAAAGAGCCGTCACCCTCCATTGTACCAACAACCGCACACTGTGCGTCCGTGAACAGACCGGCAATATTGTCGTTGGTGATCCACTCCAGACTTTCTCTTTTGTCGCTGATGCGGACACCTGCTTCGTCAGCCTGTGCCGCTTCTATAATAGGCTCCGTATCCTCCCAGTAAAGCTGTGCATGGTCAAACTGCGGCTGGTAGGTATCATACGCTACAGACGGTCCTGTAAAATACTTTCCTGCCGGGGAATAGATCTTCGAGAAGGGCATGACGGTGACTTCTGCCGTTTCGGGCAGACCGTATAAAGCACCCTGTATAGTCGTGCCGTCAAGGGCAGTGAAAGCGAGGGCTTCAATGCCTGTGCTGCCGCTGAAAGCGTCCGGATGCAGCTTGACGAAGGTCGAAGCAATATCGACAGATGCCAGTGCGCCGCAGCTGCCGAACGCGCTGGCAGCGATGGAAACGTTCGTTGAAGCAATACGTACAGACGACAGTGCGCTGCAGCTATAGAACGCTCTGTCGGCGATCAGTTCAATGGAGGGTGCAAGTGTTACCGTTTGCAGACCTGTAAGTCCATTGAAGGAATTTGCGCCGAGAGCAGTGATGGCACTGCCTGCTTCAAACTCGATGGCGGTAACGCTGTCGGCATACGCATAGATACCGCCTGCGAATGCGTTTTCACTCACCGCGCCGCTGCCGAGAATGGTAAGCTTACCGGTACTGTCAAGTGTGTAGGTTGCTGTGTCGCCGCAGATTCCGCTGTCAACGACCGTGACCGGTGCATTGACAGCCGCCGAAGCCGTCAGCATTGCTATTCCTGCTGCCTGTGTGACGGCAGGAAGAGATGTCGTCATGGTTACGGCAAGAGAAGCTGCAAGAATTCGTTTCAGTAGGTTCTTTTTCATGATTTGATGCCTCCTTTTTTAGTTTTTCTGTATACTGCCGGACGTGAACCATGGTGAATCGGCTTTGATTTTGTTCAATTCCCTGACCTCCGCTTTGTATCGGGCATACATGATCAAAAAAACGATCGCATAGGCGATCGTCATCACAACCGCCATCAATAAAACATCCTGCCATGTGACAAGCCAGTTGAGATACAAAGCGATCGGAATATATGACAGCATTACCAACAGGTAGTGTAATAATGCCGATGCAGTCAGACCAAACCGTTTGCCTTCAATGTCATATATGCACATACCGCCTATACTGATCGCTCCATACACCCCTGACAGCAGTGTCTGAACAAGCAGTGCCGTTGTTTCGCTTCCCAGACGTTTTGTCAGTGTCAGCGAGATCATACCGTGTTCACCGCTCAGGCTACCTGTCAGGATCGCGATCACATTTCCGATCGCCATTCCCAGAATAAAGCCGTAAAGACATCTTTGCAGCAATACTTTCATATTTCGGTTTCCTCCTTTCCCAGAAGATGCTTTTTGATCGAGGGTATATACCTTCGTGAAGCCCAGGTTTCCATTCCTCCTTCCAGTTCAATACGAAGCGTTCCGCGAATCGTAAAATCAAACTTCTGTATCTTTAAGACATTGACCACTTCATAGCGTGATATGCGCATAAAATTTTTCTGGCTGATCTCTTTTTCCATCTTCTGAAGCGTTTGTCTGATCGTGTAAAGCCCGTCCCCGGTAACGATCCGGACTTTTCGCCCGTCCGAAGAAAGGGATATGATCTCGCTTTCATGTATAATACAATTCTGGTCGTTAATATCCGTGACCACAAATTTTCTTATGCCGTGCTCGGAAACACATTTCATCAGTTCTTCTACCTGCTCTGTCATCTCGGATGCGCTGAAAAGAACATCTATGGAGTCCGGAACATCATTTTTTTCAAAACGAATGATGATTTCTTTTGCCATTAAATGATTTTCCTCTCTGCTTTCTGCATTGCGTTTTTTAATGCTGCACTCATAACCTTTTTTACAATCCGATTTTCACAATATATGTTAATTCTGCTGATAAAGCACACCATTTCTGCTCTTTTATTATGAGATATGTATAAAGAGATTATAATATAATTCAGCGTTAAAAACAATGAAAACCACACAAGCGGTATTTTTTTTGTTATAAGCGGACAATGACATATTGGCGTGTATTCAGGCAAATTGCTGTGGATTTACAGCGGCTGCTGTGTTATAATGGAGTGCAGAATGACAGTGAACAGAAAAACGGATACGGAGTGATGAAAATGGCAGTCTTCATAGATGCGTTCAAAAAAAGCTTTACAGGCGGCGACGAGTCTGACCGATATGCCAAGGGACTACAAAAGCGCCTGATCAAAGATATCAATCAGATGGCAGAGAATGACGATTATATTCCCGGATCATCCTCTATGGACATGAAGTATAACTTCCGTCTGCAAAAAAACAGGGAATCAGCGCATGACATCAGCGTCAGGTCCCGATGTATCACGGATGAGAAGTCCTTTACGGGGGTATCTGTGCTGATGGGGAACGATCGGCGGTATGTTACCCGTATTCCTGTGACGACCTGCCGCTTTGACAAGGAATATGTTTCAGACGGCAGGACGGTCAAAAGAGATCGATATGAGGGTACGATCAGCTCCTATGTTGTATTTGCACAGGGGCAGGATCCGAACGCTTCCTATTGCTGCCCGAACTGCGGAGATATCAATACCGTATCGCAGCTTCTGGAGCAGGGCTGCCGGAGCTGCCGCACAAGATTTATGCTGCCCGACCTTTATCCGAGGATCACCAATTATTATACGCTGAGAAGCAAGCCGTATGTCTGCTTATCACCGCTTCCGTTTGTATTGCTGGGGATATTGTCTGCGCTTCTGTTTTTCTTTTTCTATTCCTCCAGACAGCTTGAAATGGGCTTTGAGTATGTTTTTTCCATGGTTGTAACGGGAGTCTGCGGCATTATACCCGGATACTTGCTGTATGTATTGGCTGTGCTGCTGCTTTTGTCGCTTGATGCGGTCGGGAGCAATCCGCGGCTGTCTGCCTTTAACAGAACCAGAAAGAAGCTGCCCCTCTTTATGCAGCAATATGACCCGCTGTTTTCTGTGGATTTCTTTGTCGGTAAGGTCAACAACCTGCTGAAAACCCTGATTTTTACCGATGACTATAAGAACTGCGCCGTATATGAGCAAAACGGTGAGAATCCATATAAGGACATTATTGATGTGGAGTATCAGGGAAGTGTGGGGCTGAATGATGCCGCTTGTGACGGGCACTATGTGTATCTGGACATGGATGTCTACACAAGAACCACCTATGTCAAAAAACGCAGAGTCACACAAAAGGATGATGTGTTCCGCATGAAGCTCTGCCGTTCGGTGTATGTGCATGATGACTGCAATGCTTCTGTACATAATATAGAGTGCCGTTCCTGCGGAGCAAGCTTTAACGCGGTGCGGGAGAAAAACTGTCCCTATTGCCGCAGCCCCTATAACCTGAGGGATTATGACTGGGTCGTAACGGAGTTTGAGAGAAAATAACGGATTCTGCTGCCCGACACCGACACAGTGCGTTTCCGGACAACAGAAACAGGGCTATATTATGATAATGAAAACAGGCATTTCCGCATGAACGGAAATGCCTGTTTTGGAATGTATAGAGAAATACAGAGAATATTACTCCACTAAAGCCTTGGTATCTCTTGCGATGACTAGTTCTTCATTGGTAGGAATGACATATACGGCAACGGAGGAATCATCGGTGGAGATCTTGCCCTCCTTGCCTCTGGTCATCTGCTCGTTGAGCTTGTCGCAGATCTTAACGCCCATGTATCCGAGAGCGTGGCAGACGTTGCTGCGGTGAGAGCATTGGTTTTCGCCGATGCCTGCGGTGAATACGATCGCGTCTACACCGCCGAGTACAGCGGTATAGCTGCCTATGTATTTGAGAATGTCATATTCGAGAATGTCGATGGCAAGCTTTGCTCTTGCGTTGCCTGCTTCGGCGGCTGCCGTAACGTCGCGGTCGTCTGATGAAACACCCGAAACACCGAGGAAACCGGATTTCTTGTTGAGCAGGGTGTCCATTTCGGCAGGAGAGAAATGCTCCTTCTCGGCGATGAAGGTCACAACGGACGGGTCGAGCGAACCGGTTCTTGTACCCATCATGATACCGTCAAGAGGTGTAAGACCCATACTGGTATCCAAGACCTTGCCGCCGTCAACAGCGGTAATGGAGGAACCGTTGCCAAGATGACAGGTGATGATCTTGAGATCCTTGATATCCTTGCCCATCAGTTCTGCACAGCGGGCGGAAACATAACGGTGCGATGTTCCGTGGAAGCCATAGCGGCGAATACCGTACTTCTCGTAGTACTCATAGGGGACAGGGTAGATGAAGGCTTTTTCGGGCATGGTGGAATGGAAGGCAGTGTCGAATACAGCGACCTCGGGCACGTCCTTGCCGAATACGTCCAGACAGGCTCTGATGCCCTGAACGTGGGCAGAGTTGTGGAGCGGTGCAAGCGGAATCAGGCTTTCAATGCCCTTGATGACCTCTTCGGTAACAATGGTGGACGTGCTGAACAGCGAACCGCCCTGCACGACTCTGTGGCCGATCGCAGATACCTCGGAAAGCTCCTTGATGACACCGTATTCCTCACTGATGAGTGCGTTCTTGATCTGAATGAAAGCCTCCGTGTGGTTCGACATGGTGACATCTGTTTCAAAAACTCTGCCGTCACCGGTGGTGTGCTTGAAGTGACCGTCAATGCCGATCCGTTCACAGTTGCCCTTTGCCAGTACACTCTCGTCTGTCATATCAATGAGCTGATATTTCATAGATGAGCTGCCTGCGTTGATAACAAGTATTTTCATGATGATCCTCCCGATACATTATTTGCAAAAAATTACTTTTACATATATAATAATACAAAGCAGCAACAAATTCAATATATTTTTGATAAGATATCCGATTTTTTTATGAGATCCGGAGGGGAACGATGAAGATAGCAGCAGTAATATGTGAATACAATCCTTTTCACAACGGACACAGGGAAATGCTTCGTGCTGTGAGAGCGGAAGGGGCAGAGGGGATCGCTGTCATTATGAGCGGCAGCTTTACCCAGCGGGGTGATTTTGCGGTATTTGATAAATATATCCGCGCACAGGCGGCACTGCAGAACGGGGCAGATGTTGTCATAGAGCTGCCCGTTGTCTATGCCTGTGCGGGAGCAGAACGCTTTGCACAGGGCGGGGTATATATTGCAGATGCGCTTGGCTGCGTGAGTGAACTTGCATTTGGCAGTGAGTGCGGCAACATCACATTGCTTCGGCGGGCCTGTCAGGCTGTTCGGAGTGAGGAAACCCTCCGATGGACAGGCATCTTCCTGTCACAGGGCATGACCTATGCCGCCGCCCGACGCAGAGCCGCCGCACAAGCCGCCGGAGAACAAACTGCCGCCGTACTGGACGAGCCAAACAATATTCTTGCCGTGGAATATCTCAAGGCACTTGCCGATGTCGACAGTCCGATACAGCCGCTGACCGTCAAAAGAATCGGCGCGGCACACGACAGCGGCACGGCAGCAGGTGCGATCGCTTCGGCATCCTTTATCAGGGACTGTCTGGTGTCCGGCAGGGATTACAGCGGTTTTGTGCCCGGAAATACTCTTGCGGCTTACAATGACGCGGCCGGTGCACTTCCCGCAGGCGGCAGGCTTGTCCGCATGGAGCAGGCAATACTCTGCCGTCTGCGTATGATGACGGCAGGCGATTTTTCACATCTGCCGGGTATGAGCGAGGGGCTTGAAAACCGTTTGTATGCCGCGGTCAGGGAAGGGCACTCTGTGGAAGAGATCCTGTCGATCGCCAAGTGCAGGCGGTATCCGCTTTCAAGGCTTCGCCGCAGTCTGTTTCATGCCTTTCTGGGGTTGACGGAGGAGGATTTTTCGGCAGAACCGCAGTATATCAAGGTCATTGGCTTCAATGAGCGCGGCAGGGCTATCCTGCGTCAGATGAAAGCAAGTGCGGCATTGCCGGTTATCATGAAGTACCGTGATGTCAGACAGCTTTCTCCGGAGGGAAAACGTATGTATGAAACAGAGAGCCGCTGTGATGATCTGTTTGCGCTTTCAGGCAGTAAGAATCTTCTCTGCGGCAGGAATTCCCGTGAAAGCGCTTTTTTTCTGTCTGATTGAATCAGGCAATACGCACAGAATTCAACAAAAAAATCGGGATTTTTTAGAATATTGATAGACAAAAGAGGAAATACAGTGTATAATTTTAAAATCATTGATAAGGACGGGATGTGTATGAGAAGATATTATCTTGACAACATTCGCTGGATCACCGTGTGCATTGTGGCATTGTACCATGTGATTTTCATGTATAACGGTATTGTCAGTGCAGGAACGGTAGGAGCTTTCCATCAGAATCAGTGGCAGGACGGTATCATGTATCTGCTGTATCCATGGTTCATGGTACTGCTTTTCATTGTGGCAGGAATGTGCTCCAGATATTATCTCGAAAAGCATAAGATCAAGGAGTTTATTGCCTCCCGTTCATTGAAGCTGCTGGTTCCGTCTACGCTGGGTCTTTTTGTGTTTTTCTGGATACAGGGCTACATCAGCATGGCAATAAGCAACGCTTTTGAAAGTATTCCCGAAAATGTGCCCGCAGTCGTCAATTATTTCATCATGGCGTTTTCCGGACAGGGAGTGCTTTGGTTTGCCCAGCTTCTGTGGCTTCTTTCGCTTATATTGGCTCTGATCGCAAAGATCGAAAAAGGGAAGCTCTATAAGCTGACCGAAAAGTTCAATACGCCTTTGCTGATCCTGCTGGTGCTGCCTGTTTTCCTTTCGGGTCAGGTGCTGAACACTCCGGTGGTTGTGGTTTATCGCTTCGGTATTTACGGCTTTACATATCTGCTCGGATATTTTGTGTTTGCGCATGATGAGGTCATTGACCGGCTGAGCCGGTTCAGTATTCCGCTTATCATCACATCTGTCATACTCGGCGGTGTGTATCTTTATCTGCACTACGGCGACAATTATGCAGATATGCCGGTGGTAGGCTGTCCCTCTGCCGTTGCCTTCTGCTGGAGTGCCTGCCTTGCAATACTCGGCAGCTTCCGGAAATGGGGAAACAAAACCAACAAATTCCTGAAATATATGTCCTCACGAAGCTTCGGTATCTATGTTTTTCACTATATCACCTTGTCGGGCACCGCACTGCTTCTGTCAAAAACGGTATCCATGCCGCCGTTTGTCTACTACCTGATCGGTATCGTGACATCTCTCGGCGGAGGACTGCTCCTGTTTGAGCTGATCTCAAGGATACCTGTTCTGAGCTGGTTTACTCTGGGAATCAAAAAGGGAAAGAAAAAGGACGATCAGGTGAAACCCGATAAAGCTGCAAAGGCAGAATAAGCAACCGCAGGAGGTCTGCTGTTTCGGCAATGAAACACAGGGCTGCGGAATACCGGTAACAGATATTCCGGTGTTCCGCAGCCCTTTTTCCGACTTCGGGAAACGCAGTGTTTCCTTTACGCTGGCGGTTTTAGCAGTGTGACGGTGAGCTATATTTCATTCTGACTGTGCTGATCTTGCTGTCATCAGCCTGATCTGCCTGACACCAGCCTTTTGCTTCCATTTTAGAGTGGATCTCGTTCTGAATGCCGAGGGAAGTGTTCAGCGAATCCGTGAAGCGCTGACGTACATCAGCGGTAGAAGCCTCTATGGCGCCGTGCAGAAAGAGATCGCACACACCCTTTTCAAGCAGGAGCATATTTTCCATCAGATTTCTGTCGTCCATTGTGATCCTCCTTACAGCAGACCGTAAAAGCCGCGGAATAGTTCCTTGTGTCTGCGTTCGATATCCTGCGCGAACTGTTTCAGATCGCTGTCCTGAATACGGCTGGCTGTTTCACAGCACTGTGCCTGAAAATACTGCTCGTGACCGAGTGCATCTTCCACATAAAGCAATTCCTTAGATGTCATGGTGTTATTCCTCCGTAAGAGCCTGATCGGTATCTGCACTGTAGGGCTTTTTGAAGCGTCTTTTTTCGATAACAGAAAAAATGACGTGCAGTGATCATGAACAGGCTCTGAGATATGGGTCATGCGCCGGATCAATCGGCGGATACCGATATTAGTATGAACTGCCGGAGCGCGGTATATGCGCAGTATAGCAGGTAAAATATTATCACTTCAACAGCGTGCGGAAAAATCATGTGCTTTATAAAAAAAACTGACAAGTTTAAGAGAAAATTTGACAAGAATACTTGACAAATTGCAAAGAGTGTGTTACTATATATTTACAGGAAAATTCCGGTAAAAAATACAGATCAGAGCACTCTGTGCGATGATGTATCGGAGGACAGCCTCGATGGATAAGAAGGAAATTCTGGAGAAAAATAAGCAGAATCACCGTAATGCACTTGATGAGCGGGAACAGCGCGTCTATAACGCTTCTTTCGGAACAGGTGCGGTTGTGGTAGGGGTGCTTTGTTTGATCTTCAGCGTTGTAAAGGCGGTTCATAGAGAACCCTTTTATGAATTCGTTGTTATCATTGTTGCCTACCTTTGCACCACCTTTCTGTATCAGTATAAAAAATTGAAAACACCTGCTTATCTGATCGCGGGCATCGCAATGGGTCTTGCTGCGGTGATTGCCGCCGTGCTGTTCTTTATGGGGTATGCGTGAGATGGATGAGCTTGTATTTCAGAACCGACTCCGTGTTGCCCGTGCGGAAAAACGCATCTCGCAGGGCGAGCTTGCAGAAATGGTGGGCGTTTCCAGACAGACCATCAGTTCGATTGAAAATAATCAGTTTTGTCCGAGTGCAAGGCTGGCACTGCTGCTGTGTATTGCGCTGGATAAGAGATTTGAAGAGCTGTTCTTCTTTGAAGAATGACCGCCTTGTTATTCCTGTATTTTTATTTTGATTATAAGTTTACTTCATATACATTCCTCCTAAAAAGCAGTGATCCCCGATTATGAAAATAATCGGGGATCACTGTTTGTAGTGCTGTTGTGAAAAAGCTTTCTGTCAGCTATAAAAGAGCGAAGAAGCAGAACCCCTCCGCCCTCATTCGTTTATTGCTTTTGGTTCGTATCAGCCGACATGACCGTGCAGTACAGCGCATAAGCCGATAGTGTAAAGCCGTCATTGATCTCTCCGTTTCTGATCATGCTTTCCAGTTCCGGACGGCTTACCGTCAGCATCGCGTCAATTTCCTCGTAGCCCTTTTTGCTCTGCGGCTCGGTCACCTCACAAAAATATACGCTCACTTTTTCTCCGCTCAGACCGCTGTTGCTGACGACCTCACCCAAAAGCCGGCAGTCCGTGACCTCTGCACCGATCTCCTCGGAAATTTCCTTTTTCAGATTTTCGGCAGCAGAATATCCGATCTCACCGAAGCCGCGCGGAAAGCTATACTGCATCTCTCGCATGGCATGACGGAACTGCCGCAGCAGAACGAACCTGCCGTTATACATCGGCATACTGACCACAGCACCGCGGGCGACTGTCGGCAGTGACCGCTCGTAGGTAAAGCAACGACCGTTGCAGGAAACCAGATCCACCACCATCATCGTGTAGGGACTCTGATATACCACACCGATGGTTTTGCCGGATTCCATTTCATATTTGGCGATCTTGCGGGCATCGGTTTCGATCATCAGCAGCTCCGACTGTGCAAACAGCTGCGGACGCTCCTGCATCAGACGCGCATACTCCTGCCACTCACGGCTTTGCAGCATTGTTTCATAGAACGCATCGAAGCTCATGCCCGCTCCTCCCCGTCAACAAATTCATGGTCATATTCCATCAGTGCCTGCAAAATCTTCTCATAGGCTATGCCGCTTTGCTCCAGCATCAGACCGTCAAACAGACGCTGTTCGATGAGGAAACAGTTCTCTTTGATATTGGTTTCAAAGATATTGCCGCACACAAAATCGATCGTCATGTTTTCTCTTGCTCTTGACGAGAGAATGTTATCGGTGTTGCGGCGGATCCGCAGCTTGTTAGCGGCAGCATCATAGACACAGATCAGCATATACTCGCCGAAATGATAGATAAACGACACACTGCCGCTTGTCTGCCGCCAGTTCATTTCAGGGAAAAGCCTGCTGCACTGTTCCGTCAGTGCTCTGTAGCGTGTCCAGACTGCCGCTACATCAGAGAAGTCGATCTCGTTCAGTCCGGAACGCTTGCGTCCGGCATCGACCGCCTCCATATAGCTGTGCCATTCCGGCAGCTTCCGGATACGGTTCACCTTATCGAGGTCAAGTGTCGGCGCATCTGCGACAAACATATCCTGCCTGATAAAATCGGGCATAAAGGAGATCACTGAGCAATACAGCTCATCAACAGACAGCACCCTGAGCTGTTCATTGCCCCTTCTTTCCAGAAAAAGGTATTTTCGCAGCGGATTATCATAATTGATCATCGGCTGTACACCCAGTGCCAGCGGCAGATTGATCGCATAAACGAAATCAACGATTTGTTTCAGCTCTACAGAAAAGGGCTTATCATAATCCACGATACACTCCGGCACAGGTGTACCGTCCTTGACGATATACTGTTCATAGAAGCGCTGCCGTTTGTAATCGGATATTTTATTGATGGGAACATTCTCATTGCACTGTATGACCTGCTTTCTGATATCCTGCCATACAAGGCGGAAAGCATCTCTTTGGTCTGCGGGAATATCCATCGCGTCGCACAGGATTTCGATACGGAACGGGTCGTCTGCGGTTGTCAGCAGCAGTTCTCTGAAACGTGTTGACAGCTTCTTGCTTCTTTCCAGCTCTTCGTTATCTGCGTCCTCCCAGTCGAATTTGATACAGTACGGTGTATGCTTCCGGCAGAATTCCCGCCAGAGCTTCATCTCCGGCTTGACACCGAATTCCGGTATCTGACAGGGGTCATATTCATACATCAGATAGATCACCAGTGAGCCGTTGTCGAGCAGCTCTCCGAACGCTTCTTTTTCATCGGGAGAGGTGTAGAGTCTTGTATAAGCCTCCGTATTGAATACAGAAGCACGGTTGATCAGGAGCTGCCAGTTGTGGAGCAGTGCCCTGAAAATTTCCAGCCGCTGGATATGATTCCGCTTTTGGGCGATGTCCTCCGCCAATAAGCCTTTTGCCTTGAAGGACGGCTCTGAAAAGACCTCCGGCGGACACCACTGGTTATCCATGCACAGCGGATAGACCGTATTCGGGTCTGTTTCACCCATTCTGACGGCATGAAAGCTGATGTCATTCACCTTACACAGAGCAGGCCTTGCCAGAGGATAGATATAGGTGTTATCGTCATAAAGACTGTTGTAGTTATCGAGCGATGTATCGCCGTCAAGTCCTGCAAGCTTCTTTTGCAGCAGACTTCCGGTGCTGCGCTGCGGATCCTTCAGATAGTCGGGGAACACATGGCGGTTGAAAAATGCCCGCAGAAACGGTGTTGTGATACCGCCGTATTTCGGCAGAGAAAGATATTGCAGCTTTTCAAAAAGCGCAATGATCTCCGGTTCATTTTTGAACAGGTGGGAGATCGCAACATACTCCAGCAATACGATGAGGATCTTATAATGCTCAGGATCTGCATCGCGCTTTTTCATCGCCATTTTCAATTCGCGGATCACCTCGGGACGCTGTTCCACACCGTTGGACATAAACAGTACAAAGCTTTTGCTGTCCCGTAATCTTCCATCGATTTTTTCCCGCCATTCTTCGCCCATATAGATACCTTCATCATACCAGAAGCGCACACCGTTCTGATACAAAAAGCCCAGCAGGCTTTTGACTCTGCTTCTGTCCGCGTGAGAATAGCTGATAAACACATACGGCTCCGCGCCGTCATACTGCATTTGAGAAAAAACATCTTTTTCCATAAGAACCCCCCTTTTCAGATTATCAGAGAAACTATTTTTGCCGGTCAGCTTTCTCTATCAGCCCTTGAGGAGAGAAATAATGAGTAGTGAATAATAATGGTTTTGCTTTATCCCTATAGAAGAACAAGTGATTGTATGTAAGTTTAGCTGTATAGTGAAAAGCTGCGGGTGCAGGGGGCTCGAGCCCCCTGCCGAGGTCAAGGGCGGGCAGCCCTTGCGGGGTTTGGGGCAGAGCCCCAATATCCGGCGGAGAGTTTAGACATGATTTTCATGCAGACCTGCATGGGGGATTGGTCGGCATCAACAATGATGTCGGCAGCAGAACGATAGAGGGGCAGCCGCTTTTCATAAAGCTCCCGCATGGCTTCGTCCTTGTCGGGACGGTTCAGCAGGGGACGGGTGGTGTCGTTTTTCAGACGCTCGGCAACGGTTTCTACAGAGATGTCCAGCAGAACGATCACACCGTTCTTTTTGAATTCTTCTGCGTTTTCACGGAATGTCAGCGTACCGCCGCCTGCGGCGATCACCAGTCCGCGTTTTTCGGAAAGCTCCTGTACCGCTTCGCGCTCCAGTGCGCGGAAATGCTCCTCGCCGCTGTCGGCAAAGATCTGCGATACTGTTTTGCCCTCTTTTTTTTCGATATAGGTGTCAAGGTCTAATACGGACATTCCTGCTTTTTTTGCAAGAAGCGCACCCACCGTGCTTTTGCCGCAGCCCATAAAGCCGCAGAGTATGATATTCTTTCTTCCCATGAGTTGATCCTCCGTGATGATGATTCCATGAATACAGCGATCGGCGGCAGCTTTCAGAATTTCTTTTTCAGTTCTGCGGCACTGTCCTCGATGAGCTGATCGATATCATCTACGCTGTATACAGTGCCGTCCCAGATCTCGTGTGATACCGCTGCCTGCCATACCAGCATGGACATACCGCCCACCGCCACAGAGCCGTTGGACTTTGCCGTTTGAATCAGCTTGGTTTCAAGGGGATTGTATACTGCGTCAAATACATTTCGGCAGCGTGATACAACGGCAGGTGAAACAGCCATTGCATCGACCTTCGGGAACATTCCCAGCGGTGTTGCATTCACAAGCAGATCAAAATCTCCCGCAATTTCATTGAGCAGGCACACCGACAGCTTTGTTTCCCCGATCTTTTTTCTGACCTCGGAAGCAAGCGCATCTCTCACAGCAGCATCCTCCGGACGTACTGCTATGGTGATATCACAGCCCGCCAGCGCCGCTTCATACACAAAGGTACGCGCTACTCCGCCGCAGCCTGAAATCAGAACTCTGCCCGCAAAGGGTATACCGCCCGCCTGAAGTGCCTTGAGGAAGCCGTCCGGGTCGGTGGTATAGCCGATCCTCTGTTCAGCGTTTTTAACGGTATTGACAGAGCCGTAAAGGGCTGCCTTCTTGTCCAGACCGTCCAGATGCGGAATGATCGCCTGTTTGTTGGGAATCGTGATATTATAGCCCGCAAGCTCATCAAGCTCCTTGATACGCACGGGAAGCTCCTCGGGTGCTACGTCAATGACGCTGTAAACACCCTCCTCATGTGCAAGCTCAAACAAACGGGTATGAATGAAGGGTGACATGGTGTGTCCGATCGGATGACCGATCACCGCGAATTTTCTTTTTGTCATAAAAATTCCTCCTGTATTTTATATAAAACGACCAAAAAATCAGAAATTATAAAAAAATATATAATCATAGGGAAAAAATATAAATTTGATATTGACAAAGAGGCAAATAACGAATAATATTTGATTATAGAAAAGTTGTGTAACGGCTTAGCCGGTTCCCTGTCAGATATTGTAGCATAAATCACGGCTGCTTGTCTATAATCAGGAAAGATAATCTACGCAATTTTTTCTCAACAGCTAAAGAGATTCATTTTTAGGAGGAATTCACTTATGGTATTTGAAAAAGTTAAGGCAATTCTCAGCGAGCAGTTCGACGTTGCAGAGGACACCATCACACTCGAAACATCGATCATGAACGATCTCGGCGCAGATTCACTGGACGTTGTTGACCTTCTGATGTCCATCGAGGACGAGTTCGAGGTTGAGGTTCCCGATTCTGAGATCGAGAATATCAAGACGGTTGAGGATCTCGTCAACTACATCGAGAACAACCGCTGATTCAGACAGCATTCTGATTTGCTGTTTCTTCAAGCTTTTATTATGCCGGTTTCCCCGCTTTTGTATCAAAAGCGGGGATTTTTCTGCTTTGGAGCAAAACAGGCTGCCGCTTTTGGGCGGCAGCCTGCGTTATGAAGGATCGTAATGCAGTTTATCTGTCTGAAAGGCAGATATCTCCGCCGTCAAGAGCAGCGATACCTGTACGCGCCATCTCCATAATGCCGTAAGGAGCAAGCTCCCCGATCAGCTTGTCGATCTGGGCGGGTGAACCCGACGCTCTGAACGTCAGTGAGCTTGCGCCGATATTGACGATCGAAGCGTGATAAGCCGAGGTTACCGCAAGAATATCGTTCTGTGTATCTCCTGCCGAGCTGATCTTTACCAGTATCAGCTCTGATGCAACAGAGGAATCCTCCGGCAGAACCTCCGCCTTTTTAACGTCCACGATCTTGAGCATCTGATTGATGAACTGCTCGACCTCTCTGTCATCGCCGTTCATTCTGATGGTCATTCTGGAATAGCCGTCAATGCCCGCGGGGCTGACCGTCAGGCTGTCTATATTAAAACCGCGGCGGGTAAACAGGCTTGTGACCCTGAGAAGGACACCGGGGTGATTGTGAACAAGAAGTCCGATAATTTGTTTATTCTGCATAGCTGTCACTCCATTTCTGTGATCATATCGTCAACCGTCTTGCCGGGAGGAATCATGGGAAGAACGTTTTCATCGGGAGAAATACGGCAGTCGATGACTACCGGCTCATCGAGTGCAAATGCCTCCTTGAGTATGCTTCCGGCTTCGGCATCGTTATGTATTCTCATACCCTTCACGCCGAAGGCTTCGGCAAGGGCTGCAAAGTCGGTCTTTCTGTGGGGGTCGGTCTGTGAGAAGCGTCTGCCATAGAACAGCTTCTGCCACTGACGCACCATTCCGAGAACGGTATTGTTCATCACAACGATCACGATCGGCAGATCATAGGAGCGTACCGTTGCAAGCTCATTGAGGTTCATGTGGAAGCTGCCGTCACCGGTAAACAGCACGACTCTCTTGTCGGGATTGGCAACAGCCGCACCGATTGCCGCACCCAGACCATAGCCCATTGTGCCGAGTCCGCCCGAGGTACACCAGGTACGGGGCTTTTCAAAGCGGTATTTTTGTGATACCCACATCTGATGCTGACCAACGTCGGTAACGATGATATCCTCATCGGAGGTAAGGCTTCTTACCTCGTCGATCAGGCAGTAGGGGTGTGCATAGCTGTCTGAATCGGGTGTCTGACAGATCTTTGAATTTTTACTCCACTCTGTGAGCTGATCGATCCAATCGCTGTGGTCTGCCTTGTCAGATGCTGCTGTCAGAGCCGCAAGAGTATCCTTGAGGTCACCGATGAGCGGATAGTTGATCTTTACATTCTTGTTGATCTCTGCCTTGTCGATATCAAGCTGGATAATAGCGGCATCCTTGCCGAACTTTTCTCTGTCACCCGCCACACGGTCGGAGAATCTTGCGCCAACCGTAATGATCAGGTCGCAGTTATCGGTAGCCTTGCCGGTTTCATAGCCGCCGTGCATACCGATCGTACCGATAAAGAGCCGGTGTGATTCGGGAAATCCGCCCAGACCCATGACAGAGGTCGCAACAGGGCAGTCGATTTTTTCGGCAAATGCAAGGAGCTGTTCTCCCGCATCTGCACTCACAACACCGCCGCCCATATAGATCATAGGACGCTTTGCTGCATTGACGGCTTTGGCTGCTTCTTCAAAATCTGCCTGCGGTGACAGAAGCGGATTGGTGATCTCTTCCGGCTGTATGGGAGTGTATTCACACACAGCACCCGTAACGTCCTTGGGAATATCGATCAGCACGGGACCCTTTCTGCCGGACATGGCGATCTTGAATGCCTTGCGTATCACATTGGCAAGGTCATGAACGTCCTTGACGATAAAGTTGTGCTTGGTGACAGGCATTGTAATACCGCAGATATCTACCTCCTGAAAGCTGTCGCGGGCAAGAAGGTCATTGGTAACATTGCCTGTGATGGCAACCAGCGGAATCGAATCCATATAGGCAGTAGCGATACCGGTCACCAGATTGGTAGCGCCGGGACCCGATGTTGCGATCACGACACCGCACTTTCCGGTGGTGCGTGCATAGCCGTCTGCCGCATGAGAAGCACCCTGCTCGTGTGAAGAGAGAATATGGGTGATCTTATCGCTGTATTTGTAGAGTGCATCATAAATATTCAGCACTGCTCCGCCGGGATAGCCAAACACGGTGTCTACACCCTGTTCCAGCAGACATTCAGCGATGATTTCAGAACCGTTCAACATCATAGTAAAAAACCTCCGTTTTTGATTATTTGCAAAAATAAAAGCCCCATCTCTTATCAGCAAAGAGACGAAGCCAAAATAAACCGAAACAAACCCCGCTGTACCACTCTTACAATTTTGCTGCATATCGGACACACCCGCGCACAGCAGAAAAATACAGTCCGCACTGATGTATCGAATACTGCCGGAATAACGCCCGGCTCACGGCAACACCTAATAAGCAGACTGTCATAACGCTGCGATCCTGTATGAACGAACAACATAAAGTCCCTCACACACCCGCAGAACACAGCCGCCGTTCAGCGGAGCTGCTCACGGGCTACCTTCATGCCGTGCTATGTCCGCCTTTCACCAAACGGCGGCTCTCTATGCACAGACGCCGGCACTACTCCTCCCGATCACTGCATTTGAATATATAATAGTATCATACCTTGTTTCATTCTTTTTGTCAATAGTTCATAAAGAGCAAAAAAAAATATTTCTTTTTTTCATCAGCGATATTGACAAATCCCCAAAAACATATTATTATGGTCATATCAATCTGACTGAAAGGAAAGCCTCACCGTGAAAAAATTTGATGCACGATTTTTTGGATATGCCTGGTCATTTTCATGCGGTTTCGTATGGGAAAATCATTCGTGCACCAATTCGGCGGTTATTTCCGGGTAAGCCTTGACAAATCCGTACAGAGTATCTTACGTCAGGTACAGATTGTTCATAACAGGTTTTTAAACGGGATCCGCCGAGGATTCCGTTTTTAATTTTAAAACAAAAAACAAATTTTTCAGGGAGGAACCTATCATGATCATCGTATTGAACCCTCATGCCACCAAAGAACAGGTCGCGCTGTTCAAAAACACTCTTGAAGAAAAATACGGCGTTACCGTCAACACCTGGGTCGGTGTAGAATCCACGGTTCTCGGTCTGATCGGTGATACCACGCAGATCGGTGAGGACTGGGTTTCTGCGCAGGAGGTCGTTGAGAGCGTCAAGCGCGTGCAGGAGCCGTATAAAAAGGTAAACCGTAAATTTCACCCCGACAATACCGTGATCGAGCTGCCCACAGGTCAGAAAATCGGTGACGGAAGTCTGTGTATTATGGCAGGTCCCTGCTCGGTAGAAAGCGAGGAACAGATCAACTATGTGGCACAGCGCGTCAAGGACGCCGGTGCAGCCTTTCTGCGCGGCGGCGCTTTCAAGCCCCGCACCTCGCCCTACTCCTTTCAGGGACTGAAAGCCGAAGGTCTTGATCTGCTCAAGGGTGCAAGAAAAGTGACCGGTCTGCCGATCGTGACTGAAATTATGAGGGTCAATCATATTGATATGTTTGAAAGTGTTGATATCATTCAGGTCGGCGCGCGCAATATGCAGAACTTTGAGCTGCTCAAGGAGCTTGGAAAAACCGACAAGCCGATCCTCCTCAAGCGCGGTCTTGCCAACACCATCGAGGAATGGCTCATGAGCGCCGAATATATCATGGCAGGCGGCAACGACAAGGTGATCCTGTGTGAAAGAGGTATCAGAACCTATGAAACCGCCACCAGAAATACCCTCGACCTCTCGGCTATTCCCATAGTCAAAAAGCGTTCTCATCTTCCCGTTATTGTAGACCCCAGCCACGCGACCGGAAAGTCCTCTCTTGTGGAGCAGATGTCACTTGCCGCCGTTGCCGCCGGTGCAGACGGTCTGATGATCGAGGTACATAATGACCCCAAACACGCTCTTTCTGACGGTGCACAGTCACTTACCCCGGATAAGTTCGATGAGGTCGCCAGAAAGGTATTCGCACTCAAAAAAGCGTATGACGAGATCATGAACAGTTGAAATAAATGGATTATTCCTATAAGGAAGTGAACGGACAATGAAAATTGTCGTTGCAGGACTCGGCATTATCGGCGGGTCAATGGCAAAGGCTTTGTCAAAATATACCGACCATCATATCTGCGGTGTGAACCGCAGTCCGCAGCCGCTTCGGGCGGCACTCGCGTGCGGTGCTGTTGACGAGATCGGCAGCACGGATTCTCTTGCCGATGCCGATGTGCTCATTCTCGGCATTTATCCCGAAGCAGCCGTACAGTTCGTGCGCGAAAATGCCGGCAAGATCAGAAAGGGCTGTATCGTGGCGGATACCTCGGGTATCAAATCGTCTATATTCCCCGCGCTTGAAGCACTTGCCAAAGAGAACGGCTTTGTGTTTGTGAGCTGTCACCCTATGGCAGGCAAGGAAAAAAACGGCTTTGAGGTATCTGATGCAGACCTGTTCTGCGGTGCAAGCTGTATTCTTCTGCCCGGCAGTGCCCCGCAGAAGGCTGTTGACACCTTTGCCGGACTGATGCGTCAGATCGGCTTCGGCAAGATCGTCTATTCCACCCCCGAGGAACACGACCGTATGATCGCTTTCACATCACAGCTCCCCCATGCGGTAGCGTGTGCGTATGTGATGAGCCCGTGCTGTCCGAAGCACGGCGGCTTTTCGGCGGGGAGCTACCGCGATGTTTCGCGGGTAGCCAATATCAACGCGGAGCTGTGGAGCGAGCTGTTCATTTCCAACAGGACATCTCTGCTTGCCGAAATGGATCTGTTCATAGAGCATATTACGCAGATCAGAGATGCCGTTGACAAAGGCAGCAGGCAGGAGCTTGCCGGACTGCTCCACAAAGGGAAGCTCATCAAGGAGGAACTCGGCGAATGAAAACGGTTGCAGTAAACACCGGCAGAAGCTACGAAATATATATTGAACACAACATTCTTGACCGGGCGGGCGCATATATCCGTCCGCTCACCAAAGCTATGCGCGCGGCGGTGGTCAGCGACACTAATGTTGCGCCGATCTATGCCGAAAGAGTCATAAAGTCCCTGCAAGCGGCAGGCTTTGAAACCTCCCTGTTTGTCTTTGAAGCCGGAGAAGGCTCCAAACGGCTTTCTACGATCGAAAAAATGTATGCACATTTCTTTGAACACAACATCACCAGAACCGATATCGGCATTGCGCTCGGCGGCGGTGTGACGGGCGATATGACCGGCTTTGCCTGTGCAAGCTATCTGAGGGGGATCGATTTTGTGCAGATCCCCACAAGCTTGCTGGCACAGGTAGATTCCTCTGTCGGCGGCAAAACAGGTGTTGACCTTGCAGTCGGCAAAAATCTGGTAGGTGCTTTCTGGCAGCCGCGTCTGGTGCTGATCGACCCCGAAACGCTCCATACACTCCCGTCCATGTTCTTTACGGACGGTCTGGGCGAGGTCATCAAATACGGCTGTATCAGGAGCCGTTCGCTCTTTGAACGGCTCGAAAACGAAAATGCACGTGATTTTATTGACGACATCATTTTTGAGTGCGTGTCGATCAAGCGTGACGTTGTGGAGAACGATGAGCGCGATACCGGCGAACGTGCGATCCTGAATTTCGGGCATACCTTCGGTCATGCCCTCGAAAAGCTCGGAAACTACACTTCCCTTACCCACGGTGAAGCGGTTTCGGCAGGTGCAGCCATACTCACCCGTATTGCAGAAAGCAGGGGTCTGACTGAACCCGGCACATCTGAACGTCTTGATAAGCTTCTGACAAAATATGCTCTCCCCACAAAGGCGGATTATCCGCTGAAAGAGATCGTTGCCGCCACACGCGGCGATAAGAAAAGCACCGGCAAAAGCGTCAGCTTTGTCTTTCTCAAAAATATCGGCGAATGCTTCATACAAAAAATCGATACAAGTGATTTCGCCGGTTTTTTCGGCATTGATAACGGTTGATAAGGCTGTGATCGCAAAGACTATCCATGAGAGTTTTTACGATGCCTTTGCTTTCATGTGCTGTTTCACAATTTTACTAAAAGGAGCAATACGATGTTAAGATTAAGACCCTATAAAGATACCGATGCCGCTGTGATCTTATCATGGTGTCAGGACGAAAGAAGCTATTATAAGTGGGCGGCAGGTAAGTTTGGCGAGTATCCGGTATCGGAGGAGCAGTTCGGCTTTGTGAAATCGCTGATGCCCTTTACTGCGTTTGATGAAAACGGTATCGTGGGCTTCTTTACGCTGAGAATGCCCGGTCAGACAACCGATGAGCTGCGGTTCGGTTTTGTCATAGTTGACCCCGAAAAACGGGGCAGGGGATACGGCAAAGAAATGCTGCGTCTGGGGCTGAAATTCGCGTTTGAGATTTTCGGCGCGGAAAAAGCGTCTTTGTATGTGTATGAGAACAATCCGGCGGCATATTACTGCTATAAGTCGGTGGGCTTCCGCGATGTCGCCGACAGTATTCCTGAAACCTACCGTGTGATGAATGAGGAATGGACATGCAGAGGGCTTGTATTGTATAAACAGCCGTAAGAATTCAATTGAAAATATTTGAAAAAATTTTTAAAAACCCCTTGCATTTTCCGGAACGATGTGTTATAATAACAAAGTCGTCAGGAACGACACAATTGAATAGTTGGTGTTGATGACATTGAGGGTCCACCCGTTCCCATACCGAACACGGAAGTTAAGCTCAACGGTGCCGAAAATACTTGATTGGT
>CACYDW010000131.1 GCA_902773325.1 uncultured Ruminococcus sp. | reverse complement strand
TTTGGGGGCGCGGGTGTCCGGTGGACACCTCTGGCGCAGACAGAAGCGCCGACCGAGGTGACAACCGAGACCCAGAGCCCCAATATTAAGGGGGCGGAGGAAATGAATTATGATATTTATGACGAGATAGGGAATTTGCTCGATCGGGAGAGGTATGATGAGGCTATTGAACTGATCGGAACGGCATACGAAGATTCCCCTGATATTCATCTGATCATTCTGCTTGCCCACGTCTATGGGTGCAAAAAGGAAAACCTGAAAGCAATCGGAATCCTGAAAAGCATTGAGAATGAGATCGATGAGGATCAGATCTCCTATTATTATGAACTGGGGAGCTGCTACTTTTTTTCGGGCAGATTACAGCTTGCAAGACGTCAGCTTGAAAAATGTATCTCCATAGACCCTTCCTTTGCAGAAGCCTACCCTACGCTTTGCTGCATTGCGCTCGAAACCAACAACCATGCACTGCTCCGGAAATATATGCAGTTGGCTGTGGAAAACGATATCACAATTCCCTCCGATGACATTGTTCCTTCCGCTGTATCTGCCGTGGGCTATTCCGACCGTGACGAAAATGATATCATCCGCTTTTTGTGCGGCAAATTCGGCAGTGACTTCATGACACTGGACTTTGACGGCTTTCCCATCCGGTTCATTCTCTTTCCGCCCACCGACCAGATGTACTACTACAAGCTGATCACACTCGGTCTGGGTGCATCCGAAATCCATCTGAGCGGCTTCGGCAATGAGATCATTACCTTTCTTCCCCCTGTATGGAATATCAGAAGCCGTCACGTCAATTATTTCTGGCCGTTTTTAGCTATCAGACAGCTTATTGAATTATCCGCCGCAGACCGTATCAGCCTTGATATCGGGCATTCCCTCTCCAACGGCGAACCTTATGCCGACAACACCGGCTTCAACGGCATCATACTCGGCAATATCCATAACCCACTCGACCCCTTTGATGAGTTCATACTCGACAGCCTTCATCCGAAAGCGGTCAGATTTTTACAGATGATCCCCCTCTATGAAGAGGAACAGGTCTATAAGCTCCGCTACGGTCATCAGGCACTGTTCGACAGGCTGACCTTTTTCCTCGGCTCACGCTCCCGCTTCTGTATGATCGACAATCAGCGCGAGAATATGTGCGCCGAGCTGCATGAAAAGGATTATGTCATTCCCGAAAGCTGTATTGAGGACATCTTTGAATGGTACGGCGCAGACGGGTGCTTCGCTACCGATAAAATCATGGTCGACGGTGAAAGAATCGGATATATGTACCGTGAAGCTCCCCTCAACGAATTCGACAGCGGCTGGCGCTTTCTTGCCGGCAGTGAGGACAAGAGCTATATGGACGATGAACAAAAACAGGGCATCTATAAGCTGAATACACTCTGCAACTATGACCTCATCATCGCCGACTATCTCGACAGTCCGTGCGGCACGGCATTTTACCGCAATAAACACGGTCAGTTCATCAAGGACGAGCATTTTACGGCCTGATTCTGAATACGCGAGGGTGATTCTTCTGACAAACGCAAAACAAACACAAAGAAAAAACAACCAAACACTGCTGACAAATCCGCTGTTTGTTACGGCAGCTGCTGTATTCTGTACAATGGTCTGGGGTACAGCATTTCCGTGTATCAAAATCGGATATGAGCTGTTTGCAATCAGCGGCGGCGATATCCCCTCCAAGCTGATCTTCGCCGGAAACCGGTTCGCCCTTGCGGGTATGGTCGTCCTGTTGATCGGACTGCTTACAAAGCCGAAAGCTATGGTGCTGCATAAACAAGATCTTGCACCTGTACTGTCACTCGCTCTGTTTCAGACCTTCCTGCAATATCTGCTGCTGTATATCGGCATTGTCCATATTACGGGAACAAAAACCGCTGTGCTCAATTCCGTCGCGGCATTCGGCGCGGTGATATTTTCGGCACTGTTCTTTCAGAACGACAGGCTGACAGCCGGAAAAATCATCGGCTGTCTACTCGGTGCGGCAGGTATCGTGATCATGAACTTCGGCGACAGCCTGCTCGGCTTTACCCTCATGGGCGACGGACTTGTCATTCTCTCGAATCTTTCGGGGGCTTTCGGAAATGTACTCAGTAAAAAATACGTGAAAACAAGAAGTCCTCTGATGTTAACGGGCTATCAGCTTCTTACGGGCGGTCTGGTGCTGACTGCCGCCGGCTATATGGCAGGAGGACAGCTTGTTTTCCGGAATACGGGCTGTCTGCTGATGCTGTTCTATCTGGCACTGGTGGCAGGCATTCCCTTTATGCTGTGGACAATGCTTCTTGCCCACAATGACGTCAGCCGCATCGCGGCATTCAATCTGCTGATACCTGTTTTCGGCACAATGTGGTCGGGAATCTTTCTCGGAGAAAACATTCTTACTCTCACCAATATTCTTTCTCTTCTTCCTGTCTGTACGGGTATCTTCCTTGTCAGCTATCGCTTCAAAAAAAGAAAAGCATAACAACAAACCCCCGCGCCCATCTATCCGGACGCGGGGGTAATTTATAGTAATTAAACTTGGGGTGCAGGGGTGCCGTGCACCCTTGCCGAGGTCAAGGGGTGCGGGTGTCCGGTGGACACCTCTGGCGCAGACAGAAGCGCCGACCGAGGTGACAACCGAGAATCAGAGCCCCAATACTATTACGGCTTTTGTAAGCTTGCCTTGATAAATTCGCGGAACAACGGGTGTGCATGGTTGGGACGGCTCTTGAATTCAGGGTGATACTGTACGCCGATAAAGAAACGGTGTGACGGAATCTCAACGGCTTCTACCAGAAGTCCGTTGGGCGATGTGCCTGTCACAGCCATGCCGTTTTCTTCGATCTGAGCGCGAAATTCATTGTTGAACTCATAGCGGTGGCGGTGACGTTCCCTGACCTCTGCTCTACCGTAGGCGCGCTCCATAATGGTATCCTTGCGGATCTTGCAGGGATATGCACCAAGACGCATCGTGCCGCCCATGTCGGAAACACCCTTCTGGTCAGGCATGAGATCGATCACCTTGTGGGTGCTTTGGGGGTCAAGCTCGCCCGAATTGGCATCCTTATAGCCGAGTACATTCCGTGCGTACTCAATAACGGCGGTCTGCATTCCCAGACAAATTCCCAGATAAGGAATATTGTGTTCACGGGCATATTTCGCCGCAATGATCTTACCCTCAACACCTCTGTTGCCGAATCCACCCGGAACAAGGATTCCGTCTACATGACCCAGCAGCTCATCTGCGGTATATTCGGTGATCAGCTCGGTATCGACCCATTCGATCTCAACAAATGCGCTGTTTTCATAGCCCGCATGGTGCAGTGCTTCGGCAACCGAAAGATATGCATCGTGAAGCTGAACGTACTTTCCGCAGAGGGCGATCCTGACCTCCTTGTCGCGGGAATTGATACGGTCGATCATTTCAAGCCATTCGCTCATATCGGGCTTGGGCGCGTCAATATGCAGCTCACGGCAGACAATATCGCTGAAATTCGCCTTTTCAAGCATCATCGGCGCCTGATACAGCACCGGAATCGTCATGTTCTCGATCACACAGTCGGGCTTGACGTTACAGAACATCGCTATTTTCTTGAAAATGCTCGGTTCAAGCGGCTCATCACAGCGCAGTACCATGATATCCGGATTGATACCCAGCGAACGCAGTTCCTTGGCGGAGTGCTGGGCAGGCTTCGACTTATGCTCCTCACTGCTCTTGTTATACGGAACAAGGCACACATGAACAAACAGGCTGTTCTCCTTGCCGACCTCTACCGATACCTGACGAATCGCTTCCAGAAACGGCTGGCTCTCAATATCGCCGACTGTTCCGCCGATCTCGGTGATCACCACATCGGCTTCGGAATCCCTTCCGACAGCATAGATGAAGGATTTGATCTCGTTGGTGATATGCGGAATGACCTGTACGGTTTCACCGAGATAGTCCCCGTGACGTTCCTTTTCAAGAACGTTGGAATAGACCTTGCCGGTGGTCAGATTGGAGAACTTGTTGAGGTTCTCGTCAATAAAGCGTTCATAGTGACCGAGGTCGAGGTCGGTTTCCGCACCGTCCTCGGTCACATATACCTCGCCGTGCTGATAGGGGCTCATCGTGCCGGGATCAACGTTGATATAGGGGTCAAGCTTCTGTGCAGCAACCTTCAGACCTCTTGCTTTGAGCAGTCTGCCCAGTGATGCTGCCGTAATGCCCTTGCCAAGACCCGACACAACACCGCCGGTCACAAAGATATATTTTGTCGTCATAGCTCTATTTCTCCTTCATACACCGTTTCCGCTCTGCCGGTGAGATAAACCGTATCATCGGTATATTCAATGATCAGATTGCCGCCCTTGAGCTTTACGGTAATCGGTGTATTCTTTTTACAGAGTCCGTTTTCAACGGCTGCCACGGCAACGGCACAGGCACCTGTACCGCATGCCCATGTTTCGCCGCTTCCTCTCTCCCATACGCGCATTTCGATGGTATGGTCGTCGATCACCTTGACAAACTCTGCATTCACTCTCTCGGGGAACAGTTCGCTGTTTTCAAAGAGCGGTCCTATTTTTTCAAGGTCGATCTTCTCAACATTGTTGCAGAATACAACGCTGTGGGGATTGCCCATTGAAACACAGGTGATGTTGTATTCCACACCGCCGATGATCACAGGCTCATTGATGACCTTGGGCTTATTGATGGCAACGGGAATCTCACCGGAATTCAGCACTGCCTTGCCCATATCTACGCGGAGTACATCTACCACTCCGTCATGGCGGTATGCCTTGAGGGTCTTGATGCCGCTGAGTGTTTCAACGGTGATGGTATCGCCGCTGACCATGTTATGGTCAAAGAGGTATTTTCCTACACAGCGGATACCGTTGCCGCACATCTTTCCTTCGCTGCCGTCGGTATTATACATCTTCATCCTGGCATCGGCAACCTCCGAGGGACAGATCAGGATCACACCGTCACCGCCGATACCATAGTGTCTGTCGGAGAAGCGGACGCTCAGACCCTCGGGATTATTGATTTTCTGGTCGAAGCAGTTGAAGTAGATGTAATCGTTGCCGCAGCCCTGCATCTTTGTGAAGTGCAGCTTGATTTTTTCGGTTCTCATGTTGTTGATATCCACCAGCTCGGTGCTGTATTCGGAGTATTTGCTCTTGAGGGAATCCGCAAGTGCATTGGCGGTATCAATGGAGGTCAGACAAGGAATATTGCGTTCGACTGTCTTGCGGCGGATCTTTACGCTGTCGCGGGTGGGGATCCTGCCCTTGGAGGAGGTGGAGATCACATAGTTGATTCTGCCGCTCTCAATCAGGGAAAGTGTGTTTTCCTTCGGATTTTCGTGAATCTTATCGACCTCGATAACATCCAGTCCATAGTTTCTGAGGGTCGCTGCCGTACCCTTTGTGGCATAGAGCGTAAAGCCCAGCTCATCATACTTCTTGGCAACATCGCCGATCTCATTCTTATCGGGATTACGCACGGTAATAAACACACCGCCCTGCTTCTTCATCTTGTAGCCTGCTGCGATCAGACCCTTATAGATCGCTTCTTCAAGGGTATTGGCAATGCCGAGTACCTCGCCGGTCGACTTCATTTCGGGGCCGAGCTGGTTATCAACATTGATGAGCTTTTCAAAGGAGAATACCGGCACTTTAACGGCAACATAGGGTGAAAGCTTATACAGACCCGTGCCGTAGCCCATGTCGGCCAGCTTTTCACCGAGCATGGCTCTGGTAGCAAGGTCTACCATCGGTACGCCTGTGACCTTGCTGATATAGGGAATCGTTCTGGAGGAACGCGGATTGACCTCAATGACATAGAGCTTGCCTTCATAGATCAGGTACTGGATATTGACAAGACCCTTTGTTTTGAGCGATACGGCGAGATTCTTGGAGGTGGTGATAATGGTCTGTGTCATTTCATCGCTGATATTCCATGCGGGATAGACAGCGATCGAGTCGCCCGAATGAATACCGGCGCGCTCTACGTGCTGCATGATACCCGGAATCAGGATATCCTCACCGTCACAGATCGCATCGACCTCCAGCTCTGTACCGGAGAGATACTTGTCGATCAGGATGGGATTTTCGATATTCTGGGCAAGAATGATCGCCATATATTCCTTGATATCCGCTTCATTGAAGGCGATGATCATATTCTGACCGCCGAGCACGTAGGACGGACGCATCAGCACGGGATAACCGATCTTTTCGGCAACCTCCAGTGCTTCGGGAGTCGTCATAACGGTAAAGCCCTGCGGACGCTTTACATGATGAAGCTCGAGCAGCTCATCAAAGCGTTCTCTGTCCTCTGCCATGTCGATGCTGTCGGCAGAGGTGCCGAGAATATTGACACCGTTCTCACTGAGATACTTTGTCAGCTTGATAGCGGTCTGTCCGCCGAAAGCAACCACTACGCCATAGGGCTTCTCGGTTTTGATGATGCCCATAACGTCCTCATTGGTGAGCGGCTCAAAATACAGTCTGTCGGCGGTATCGAAGTCCGTGGAAACGGTTTCGGGGTTATTGTTGACAATGACAACATCAAAGCCTGCGCGTTTGAGTGCCCATACACAGTGAACGGACGCATAGTCGAACTCGATGCCCTGTCCGATTCTGATCGGACCTGAACCAAATACAATGACCGTCCGGCGGTCGGAATTTTTCTCCTTGATAAAGGCCTCTGCCTCATTGTCGGTATCATAAGTCGAATAGAAATAAGGTGTTTCTGCCGAGAACTCCGCCGCACAGGTATCTACCATCTTATAAACGGGAACAAGCGGGTTCTCTACCTTTTTGCCGGTGAGCTTTTCAATGGTTCTGTCGAGGAAGCCGAAGTGCTTAGCCTTGGTATAAAGCTCCTCTGTCAGTGCTCCGCCTGCAAGCTCCTTCTCGCAGCCGATCAGGTTCAGAAGCTTATAGAGGAACCACTCGTCGATCATAGTGATGCGGTGTACCTCATCAACGGAAATACCTCTTTTGAGTGCCTCATAGACGCAGAAGGAACGCTCATCGTCACATACGGACAGTCTTGCGTGGATCTCCTCGTCTGTCATTTCCATAAACTTTGCAGATGACATCGTATCATGACCGATCTCTGCACCGCGGACAGCCTTCATGATCGCCTGCTCAAAGGTGGGAGCGATCGACATGACCTCACCGGTGGCTTTCATCTGCGTACCGAGGGTTCTCTTGGCATAAACGAACTTATCGAAGGGCCATTTCGGGAACTTGACTACCACATAGTCGAGCGCCGGCTCAAAGCAGGCATAGGTCGTGCCCGTAACGGCATTTTTGATCTCATTGAGGGTATAGCCGATGGCAAGCTTCGCAGCAACCTTGGCGATCGGATAGCCCGTTGCCTTGGAAGCCAGTGCAGACGAACGCGATACACGGGGGTTGACCTCGATGACCGCATAATTGAAGCTCTCCGGCTCAAGTGCAAACTGACAGTTGCAGCCGCCCTCCACGCCGAGTGCCGATATGATATTGAGTGCTGCCGAACGCAGCATCTGATATTCCTTATCTGCAAGAGTAA
>CACYDW010000130.1 GCA_902773325.1 uncultured Ruminococcus sp. | reverse complement strand
CAAGGTCTCGATACCGGCGGCTTGCTCTGCCTTACCGGACTGGATTCCCACCAGTTATATATTCAGCACCGAACCGGCGCACACCTCGCAATACATTATATCATATTCTAACATAATCCGGCAAAAATTACAATTCAGCAGCGCACAGTGATACAGAATTAAAACAATTCGCAGCGTCAGTCAGTGTGGAATAGTTTTTGCAGAATACGCCGCATACTCAGGCAGGACACAAAAGCACCCTTTGTGCCCCAAAAGCCTGATATCAACAGACCACTGTTGTTTCCGGCGCGGCAAAGCACCAATCTCCCGTTTTAAGAGCGATAGCTCGGTCGGATAAAAGCATAGGGCAGATTATGTAATTCAACTTATCATCAGAGGGAAGCTTTCTATGGTGCTGAGCGAAAACGCGAACACGGGTGCAGCGCCGTTGCGCTGCCGCGAACACGGGTGCAGCGTCGGCGCGCTGCCGCTGCTACAGTTTACTTTATCTTGGAATTGTGTTATAGTAATGTATATCAGAAAAGCTTGCCTGTCAGAAAACGATGGAACAGGCGGCATGACAGCATAAATCCATCATACAGGAGGTCAATCAGATGATGAAGGGAAAAACAGTTGTAGTTGGCGTTACAGGAAGTATTGCCGCATATAAATCCGCTCAGCTTGTCAGTGACCTTGTAAAAGAGGGCTGCAATGTACACGTAGTGATGACAAAAAACGCGCTTAATTTTATCAATCCCGTTACATTTGAAACGCTGACGGGCAATAAATGTCTTACCGATACGTTTGACAGGAACTTTCAGTTCCATGTAACCCATGTTTCACTCTCGCAAAGTGCCGATGTTTTTATCATTGCTCCGGCATCTGCCGATATCATCGGCAAGCTTGCCAACGGTATTGCAGATGATATGCTTTCCACAATGGTGCTTGCTGCAACCTGCCGGACACTGATCGCTCCGGCAATGAACAAATATATGTACGCGAATTCTATTGTACAGGAAAACCTTGAAAAGCTCCGCCAGCATGGCTTTGGTATTATTGAACCGGCTGTCGGCAGACTTGCCTGCAGCGATACAGGGGCGGGAAAGCTTCCCGATGTTGACGTGCTGCTTGCCCATGTCCGTCATGAAATTGCCTACAGGAAGGATCTTGTCGGCAAACGTGTTCTGATTACCGCAGGACCTACCCGTGAAGCCCTCGACCCGGTGCGCTTTATTACCAACCATTCATCGGGAAAAATGGGATATGCACTGGCACAGGCGGCGGCAGACAGAGGGGCAGAGGTAACGCTGGTCAGCGGCACAGTGAGTATCAAGCCGCCGCTGTTTGTCAATACGATACCGGTTGTTTCTGCCGAGGAGATGTTTCAGGCTGTGAAGCAGCAGCTTGACAGCAGTAATATCGTCATCATGGCGGCAGCCGTTGCGGATTATACACCGACTGTATTCAGCGAAAACAAAATCAAAAAGCATGACAATGACCTGTTGCTTGCTTTGAAGCGTACTAAGGATATTTTAGCCTATGCGGGAGAGAATAAGCATGAAGGACAGCTCATCTGCGGGTTCTCTATGGAAACCGAGGATCTGATTGAAAATTCCCGCAAAAAGCTTCTGTCCAAGAACTGTACAATGATTGCAGCCAACAGTATTGCAGAACAGGGAGCAGGCTTTGGCACAGATACCAATAAAATCACATTGATCACCCGCAGCGAGATCAGGGAGCTTGCCATGATGAGCAAGACCGATGCTGCCAATCATATTCTTGATGAGCTTCTCCGTATCGGTGAAAGCATGGAGTAATCGGTTCTTTGATTTCTTAAAAATGTTTAAGGATAATTTCACAAACTGTTATTAAAACATACGAAAATATTTTGCAATTTTTCGATGAAGCCGTGCTATAATAGAACCATCGAAAGAACATAAGGAACTGTTCATCAATAACTTTTCATTTCTGCTGGTCTGATTTGCCCTGTACTGCGTTGCACTCCCTTGAAATACGGCAGTATTCCTGCGGTCGTGCGCCTTGTACAGTGCCAATCATCCT
>CACYDW010000129.1 GCA_902773325.1 uncultured Ruminococcus sp. | reverse complement strand
TGGCTGGCGCCAAGCAAGGATGACAACGATGCTATGCGGAATTTAACGCCAAAGATTGTCGTCAGGTCTATTTGATATTAGTATTACAGCTCTTTGTAGTTGCCGAGGAAGGAGAACTCGTCCAGCTCGTCGGAGAGCGCACAAAGCAGGTTCAGCGTTGTACCGGTGCTGATATTTCCGGTAAAGTCGAGATAAAACAGATATTCAAACGATGCGCCGAACATGGGGCGGGATTCGATTTTGGTAAGGTTCAGTCCGTTAGCGGCAAAGCGGCAGAGGATACTGTAAAGTGAACCCGTGCGGTGAGGAATACTGAAACAAAGACTGATCTTGTCGGCACTGTCCTCTATGAATAATTCCTTGGAGATCACCATGAAACGCGTGGTATTGTTCGGATTATTCTGAAAGCCCTGCATAATGATGTCCAGACCGTATTCTTCTGCGGCATCGTCGGAACAGATCGCCGCAAGGCTTTCGTCATCACTTTCTGCAACGAGTTTTGCTGCGGCTGCCGTACTGATGTAGGCTTCGGCTTGAAGGGCAGGGTGTGACCGGATAAAGTCCGAGCACTGGGTCAGTGCCTGCTGATGGGAGAATATCTTTTTTATCTTGTTCAGTGTACCGCCCTTTTTGACGCACAGGCAGTGGTTGACAGCAATATCGGTAGCTGCCGCGATGTAGAAGCGATGCTCGAGCATCAGATCATAAACATCGGTCACCGAGCCTGCGGTGCTGTTTTCGATGGGAACAACGCCGAATTCTGCTTCTCCGCTCTGTATCGCGGAGAAAACATCACGGAAGGACGGACAGAAAAAGGGCTTTGCCTGCGGAAAAATCCGGGTGCAGGCTTGATGCGCATACGTTCCCGGAACACCGAAGCAGGCAATTTTCAGATGCTCCGAGTGATAGGGCAGCTCCTTTTGAGCGGCAAAGACCTGATTTCTGAGCTGTTCGCCGCTGCCAAGCATATCGTGCTGCAAAGCGCGGCTCAGCTCCATGACGGCGGCATAAAGCTGTCTTGCGGAGTTACCGTAAACACCCGCTCTTTCTGCCACGGAATCCAGCACCTGCTGTTCCCGTTCGGGGTTAAAAACCGGCATACCGTTTTCAAGCTTGTAGGCGGCGACCTTTTCGGCACATTTCATTCTTTGTACGAATAACTCGATCAGTTGATTATCAATTCTGTCTATTTCATCTCTGATAGGTTTCAGACTCATAGCTTATTTACCTCCGCAAGAATATTGACTGCGGCAACCGCTGCCGCCGCTTCGATGACCGGTACGGCTCTGACCGCAATACACGGGTCATGTCTGCCCTTGATCTCGAGGGTCGTGTTGGTCTTATCTGCCAGACTGACTGTCTGCTGCACCCGCGAGATCGAGGGGGTGGGCTTGACGGCGACTCTGAAAATGATCGGCATACCCGAGCTGATACCGCCAAGGATACCGCCGTGGTTATTGGTGCGTGTCCTGACAGTATCGCCGTCATAATAAAACGCATCGTTGTTCTGACTGCCGCGCAGTGATGCACCGGCGAAGCCCGAGCCGAACTCAATGCCCTTGACCGCAGGAATGCCGAACACGATCGAAGCAATGCGGTTTTCGATGCCGTCAAACATCGGCGAGCCTGCACCGGCAGGAAATCCCACAACAGCACATTCGATCGTACCGCCGATGCTGTCCTGGGACAAACGGCACTGTTCGATGAGATCACGCATGGACTCCTCACGGCTCTGGTCGATCAGACCGAAAACTGCTCCCGAAAGCCTGTCGAGCAGATCGTCCGGTATGGAAACACTGTTGAAGCGTTCGTCCTCAATGCTGCCGACAGAAGCGATGTGGGCGGCAATTTTTATCCCTCTGCGTTCCAGAATCTGACGGCACACTGCACCCGCAAAGACCAGTGGTGCCGTGAGCCTGCCGGAAAAATGTCCTCCGCCCCTGATATCGTTAAAGCCGCTGTATCGGATACTGCCCGTATAATCCGCATGGGCAGGACGCGGGGAGCAAAGCAGATTGCCGTAATCCTGCGAGCGGGTGTTGGTATTCTGAATCACCGCACAAAGCGGCGCACCAGTTGTGGTATCGTTCATCATACCGGACAGTATCTCCGGAAAATCCTTTTCCAGACGAGGTGTAGCCGCCTTGTCCCTGCCCGGTGCGCGCCGTGCCATCTGTATACAGACTTCTTCCATGCTGATCGGTTCACCTGCGGGAAGTCCGTCTATGACGACACCGATCGCCTTGCCGTGGCTTTCACCGAAAATAGATATTTTTACCGCATTACCCCATGATGACATCTGCTTTCCCTCCTAATTTTCTGAAATCCTCAAAGAATGACGGATAGGATTTATTGATGCTTTCCCTGTCCGTAATGATGATATCGCCGTCACAGGCTGCAGAAGCCACCGCCAGCGACATCACGATCCTGTGGTCATTATAGCCCTCTGCCAAGCCGCCCTTCAGCCGCGGAACTCCCCTGATGATCAGTCCGTCCTCTGTTTCTTCAATATCCGCGCCGAGCCGCTTTAAGCCGTCCGTCATGGCGTGAAGCCTGTCGCACTCCTTGATTCGCAGCCGCTGAGCACCTGTGATGCGTGTCGTCCCCTCTGCCAGTGCCGCCGCCGCCGCCAGAGCGGGCACCATGTCGGGAATATCCTGTGCATGGACGCTGACGGCTTTTAAGATGCCCGGCGTAATGGTGACCTTGTTCCCGTCAACGCTTATTTTCGCGCCAAGACTTTTATAAATTTCCACACACGCTTTATCCCCCTGGCAGGAGTGAAGATTCAGATTATCGATGGTGATGGTTCCGCCGAGAGCCGCCGCCGTCATAAAGAACGCCGCCTGTGACCAGTCGCCCTCAACCGTATAGCTGCGGGCTTTGTAGTGCTGACCGCCCCTGATATGCCAGCCGTTTTCCGATGCCGTGACCTCTACACCGAATTCATGCATGATATCGATCGTCATGTCGATATAGCCTGTTGATGCGGCGGGTGATGTCAGAACGATCTCACTGTCACCCGCAAGCAGCGGGAGAGCCAATAGCAGCCCTGTGATAAACTGTGAACTGATATTGCCCGCCACGCGATAGATGCCGCTTTGAAGCTGACCGCTGATTTTCAGCGGCAGTCCGCCCTCTGTGATGCACTGCGTACCGTTTTGGGGCAGACAATCGCAGAATACACCGATCGGACGCTCCGGCAGCTTTCCGCGACCGATGAATTCTGCACTGACACCGCCCGCAGCCGCAACGGGGATCAGAAAGCGCAGTGTAGACCCGCTTTCGCCGCAGTCGAGCAGAGCCGTTTTGTTCCGGAACAGGTTATTTCCGTTGATCGTCAGCACACCGTCTTTGACATCTGCCTCAGCCCCAAGTGCTTTCATACAGCCGATGGTTGCTTTTATATCCTCCGACAGCTCGATCGGAGCGATCTTACATTCCCCGCCCGAAAGTGCCGCACAGATTACAGCTCTGTGTGCCGCGCTCTTCGACGGCGGCACAGAAACCGTACCATTCAGCACTCCCGGCGAAATTCTGATTGAACTCATAATAACATCCTTTCCTGATTCTTTTTGATGAACCTCTGCAATCAGCCGTCATATTTTACCCTGTAGACAAGATAGAAGGTGTTCGGGGTCTGATAATACCCTATATACACCGGCTCTGACCCATAAATGTTCTCATAATGACTGAGATAATCTCCGATAACGATATGAAAGCCGTCCTGCCACAAAAATTCCTCGCTAAGTTCCATATCTGCTGCAGCGCGGGCGTTGTCAGCCCCTTCCTGTACACAAAGCAGCAAATATACATTTTTTTCCTTTTCCGCCTTTGCAAGATTTTCGGGTTTTTCAAGTGAATCGCTGTAACAGGTAAGATAAAAGCTTCCGACATCTCTGATTTCCTTCGGCATAATGCAGAACACAGAAAGCAGCCGTTCACTCGGTTCAACGATCACGCATTGTTCACCCTTCAGCAGATCGTTGAGGTCGCTGATATTGCCTTCCAGCTTCTCGCTGTAAACGGATTGCGTATTGAACAGCGAAAAAAATGTCACACATACCAATAATGACGAAATAATCGTTCTTCTGTATCTGACATTTGTCAGCAAAAAATGGATTACAAGAACAGCAGCGATTATAAACGGCAGACAAATGATATACAGATATCGCAGCGGGTATCCCGTAATGATAAAATTCACTTTATAGGACGTGACCATGATAATGACAACACAGCTGATTACCATTGCTGCCCACAGCGGAGAAGCATTTTTTACAGCTTGCCACAGCCTGCGGGGAGCAAGCGCATGTGCGTTTTTTTTCGGGAAAGACCGGATACCAGACCATACCGGACGATAAAAGTCTTTCAGCTTCTCACTGTGTCTGAACAAAAACTGTACCGGAAGTGACACAATAAACAACACTGCCAGAATCAGCAGTGCCGCGGCACAGGTTATTACCGCATCGTTAACATTGAACCCGAATATGCCATACATGATGCTGTTCAGACAGATCTGAAGCTGTATTCTGAAACGGCTCGGATACCCTCCGCTCGCTTCTGAAAACAAGCTGAAAAAACCGTGGGGATAGACTGCAAAGCCGAGCAGAACACCTCCCAGCATTGAAAAACCGTAAGCAAACAGCATTTTGAACCGCTTGTGAATAAGATATCTGATACAGAACAGTACAGTTGTGATAAATGCAACAAAAAGGAACATAAACTGTGTCAGTGTACCGCAGGCTGTGACTACGATCAGCGGTACAAGGCTTTTCAGATGTGGCTGCTTGTCGGTTTTCAACAGCTCTGAGTGCAGATAAAACAGTATCACTGTCCACATCACCAGCATACAATACATTCTGACAAACAGCACCAGATCTGCCGCTGCTCCCGAAAATCCCCACAGCATACAGATTCCCGCCGATACCATTCGTGAGTTCAGCAGATTTTTCATCAGCTTATACAGAAATATCTGGCTGACCGTAAAAAACACCGCATTCAGTATAAACGGAATCCACGGTGAAAAGGTATCGGGAAAAAACGAACATATCGTATGCAGGGCAGCATAGTATAACGGAGGATGGCGGTCTTTCGTATTATTATACCACACCGAGTCATAGCGGAATTGTTCCCCCGGCTGGACGGTAACATAGTTATGCAGCATCTCACCGTCCTTCCATTCGTTGATGTTGGTACGTCCTGTCACAGAACCGCCGCCCGCAAAGGAATCTACTTCAATAAAGGGCATATAATAGCTGTTGGAAATACCATAGGAATATACCTCATCACAAAGATAATTCCGTCCGCTGTTCAGAATTGCACCCATATAGATGATCTGCGTAATGATGATGGCAGCAAGCAATATTGCCGCAGTGATTTTGTTTTCAAGTATTTTCCTGATCCTCATTCAGCCGCACCTCATTCAGAGTCATAGATTCTCATCAAACTGTTTTATCCATATCATGTTCCGTAATGACCCGCCGCATATCGGAGGCAAGATACAGCGAACCGAAAATCACGACTGCTCCATCGTTTCCCGCCGTCAGGCAGGCATTCTGATAGGCGGTGTAAAAATCTTCTTCCGATTGAGCAGGTGTTCCAGATCGACTGATTCGCTGTGAAAGCTCCTGTGCCGTCATAGCGCGGGGATTGTCGGGCGTAAGGGTAATGATACGGTCAAACAGCGGTGCAAGAAGCCTTAGCACGGACTCAACGTCCTTATCGGCAAGCATACCTGTCACGGCGATTATTTTTTTGCCGCCGAGGTTTTCTGTTATAGCCTTCCGGAGTGCTTCTGCTCCGCCGGGGTTATGTGCCCCGTCAAGCAACACGATCGGGCGGCTGCGGAGCTTTTCCAGTCTTGCGGGGAAAAATACCGTTTTGAAGCCTTCCTGAACTGCCGCATCGGAAATATGCATTCCCTGTTCCCGCAGAGCGATGATCGTATACAGTGCAGTTGCCGCGTTATGGATCTGATGTTCCCCGATCAGCGGGATTCTGATGTCGATCGACCCGCCGTCAAGGGCAGAGTGTACAAAGGTAAAATGCGAACCGTCCAGTCCTGTTTCGTGAACCGTACAGGCGCGGGTATCTGCGGGAATAAAGCGGTTATGCCGCTGTGCAGCGATATCGGCGATCAGCTCTGTAACACCCTCCTGCTGCGGGGAATAGGCAACTGTAACGCCGCCCTCCTTGATAATGCCGCATTTTTCAAAAGCGATTTTCCGGTATGTATCGCCTAAAATCGCCGTATGATCCAGTGACACCGAGGTGATGACCGAAGCAAGGGGTGTATTGATAATGTTGGTAGCATCGAATCTGCCGCCCAGACCGGTTTCAAGCACCACCACATCGCACTGTTCCTGAGCATACCATTGGAGAGCTGCTGCAAGCACCAATTCGAATTCCGTGATGATCTTACCCTCCTGTTTCATCGCTTCCACGACAGGAAAGATCTCCTCCACCACAGACGCAAGCCTGTTTTCGGGTATCATTTCTCCGTTGATCTGAAACCGTTCGCGGAATTCCAGAACATAGGGTGAAATAAACATTCCTGTTTTATATCCGGCATATTTCAGCGTATTGGCAAGCAGCGCACAGGTTGAACCTTTGCCGTTTGTACCCGCTATATGTACAAACCGAAGCCGCTTGTCGGGCGACCCGATACGCTCCACCAACTCGGCAACTCTTTCAAGCCCCGGCTTACTGCCAAACACCAGAAGTGAATTGATTTTTTCGACTGCTTCCTGATATGTCATTTACATTTCTCCCCAAAACAATATGATGTACCATTATACTCCTATTCTCTCCAATTTGCAAATGCAGCGTCACGCTGCCTGAGCAAAACGCGAAATAGGGTGCAGCGCCGTTGCGTTGCCGCTGCCGCTGAGAGAGTTGACAAAAGGTTGGGAGGAGGGTAAAATGGATGATAGAGTTGGAAGAGGACATCAGATATGCCCTGAAAGGAAGTTGATCGATGATGAGCAAGGAGAAACATAAGCAGATACCTGCCGATGGTGAACAGCAGGCGGAAAAGATTCAGAAAACAGCGGCAGTCCATGAAAGTGCCGATGATGAGGGAGAACCGATCATCATCTTTGATGAGGTCACCAAGGTATATACGCTGTATCGCAGCAGCAGGGAACAGTTTTATGCGCTGTTTCATAATTCCAAACGCTTCAAACGGCATACGGCGCTCGATCATGTCAGCTTTACGATCAATAAGGGCGAGTCTGTTGCCATCATCGGCAGGAACGGCGCAGGTAAATCAACTGTCCTGAAAATGATCACAGGTGTAGCGTTTCCTACGGAGGGAGAGATCCGCGTCAAAGGAAGGGTGTCGGCACTGCTGGAGCTTACGGCAGGATTTGTTGCCGATATGACAGGCAGGGAGAATATCCGCTTCAAGTGTAATGTGCTGGGTCTGAAGGACGCTGAGATCGACAGTATTGAGGAAAAGGCTATTGAATTCGCCGAACTCGGTGAATATATCGACCAGCCGGTACGTACCTATTCCTCCGGTATGAAGGTGCGGCTGGGCTTTGCCATCAATATCAATACCAACCCCGATATTCTTGTGATCGATGAGGCACTCAGCGTGGGTGACTCCGCCTTCAAGCAGAAGTGTAAGAATAAAATATCCGAACTGATCGCACAGAATATCACCGTGCTCTATGTGAGCCACAGTAAGGATATACAGGATTTCTGCGACAGGTGTATCTATCTGCAAAAGGGAAAGATCATTTTTGACGGAACGATGGAGGAAACACTCAGCAAATATCCCGAATTTGCTAAATAATTCAGAAAAATAAATCAATTATATAAAAACCGACAGAATAGGTCTTGAAAAATAGAGAGAAATAGTATAAAATAGATACGATGGTATATTATATACCGCTGAATGCCGCCATGCGGCTAAAATATCTGAAAGGATGTCGTTTGAATGAACTATTTAAACAAAAAAACCGTAGAGGATATTGATGTAGCAGGCAAGAAGGTTCTTGTTCGCTGTGATTTCAACGTACCCTTTGACGGTGAGGGCAATATCTCCGACCCCAAGCGTATTGATGAGGCACTCAAAACAATCAAATATCTTGTAGACCATAAGGCAAAGGTCATTCTTTGCTCACATCTCGGCAGACCCAAGGGCGAGTTCAATATGAAATATTCACTTGCTCCCGTTGCTGCCTATCTTTCAAAGGCACTCGGCTTTGAAGTAAAGATGGCTTCTGATGTTATCGGCGAAAGCGCACAGAGCATCGCAGCTTCTCTTCAGGACGGCGAGGTAGAGCTGATCGAGAACGTTCGCTTCCATAAGGAAGAGGAAAAGAATGATCCCGAGTTTTCAAAGGCTCTTGCTTCACTGGCAGAGATCTATGTCAATGACGCATTCGGTACTGCTCACAGAGCACACGCTTCCACAGCCGGTGTGGCTGATTACCTCCCCGCAGTTTGCGGCTACCTCATTCAGAAGGAGATCTCTGTTATGGGCGGCGCACTCACAGAGCCTAAAAGACCCTTCGTTGCTATTCTCGGCGGTGCAAAGGTATCCGACAAGATCGGTGTTATCACCAACCTTCTTGATAAGGTAGATACCCTGATCATCGGCGGCGGTATGGCTTATACCTTCATGAAGGCTCTCGGCTATTCGACAGGTACATCCATCTGCGAGCTTGATAAGGTAGAGCTTGCTAAGGATATCATGGCAAAGGCTAAGGAAAAGGGCGTTACCTTCCTGATTCCCGAGGATACCGTTGTTGCACAGGAGTTCAAGGCTGATGCAGAGTTCAAGACCGTTGATTCCGATAAGATCGAGGACGGCTGGATGGGTATGGATATCGGACCCAAGACCAGAGAGAAGTTCGCAGCTGCACTTGAGGGCGCAGGCACCGTTGTATGGAACGGACCTATGGGCGTTTCCGAGTGGGAGAACTTCGCAGCAGGTACGATTGCAGTTGCACAGGCTGTTGCAGATGCAGGTGCGATCTCCATTATCGGCGGCGGCGATTCTGCGGCTGCTGTTGAAAAGCTCGGCTATGCAGACAAGATGACACATATCTCCACCGGCGGCGGCGCATCTCTCGAGTTCCTTGAGGGCAAGGTACTTCCCGGTATTGCATGCCTGAACGATAAATAAGAGCTTTCCTCTTTGAGGGAATATCATCAAATCAAAAAAATCAGGATATTATTTTTTGTTCTTTGTTATTTATTATTGTTTTTTTGGAGTGATCGGGAAGCGATCAGAGAATAATGAATAATGAGTATTGAATATTGAATAATGAATAATAAAAAATGGCGGGGTGGGGCGAAGCCCTGCGCCGCCATTGGTATTTGAAAATAAAAACATAAAGGAGCGTATTCACATGAATAAGGAATTAAGACAGGCAATTATTGCAGGCAACTGGAAGATGAACAAGACCCGCCCTGAGGCAAAGGCACTGATCGGGGAACTCAAGCCCATCGCAGAAAAAGCAACCTGCGGTGTTGTTATCTGTGTACCCTATACCAATCTGGAAACCGCTGTGGAACTGACAAAGGGCACCAATATCAAGGTGGGTGCAGAAAACGTACACTTTGAGAAGAGCGGTGCGTTCACAGGCGAGATCTCTGCCGATATGCTTACAGAGATCGGTGTAGAGTATGTTATTATCGGTCACAGCGAGAGAAGACAGTATTTCGGTGAAACAGACGAAACCGTCAACAAGAGAACCAAGGCAGCTCTTGCAGCAGGTCTGAAGCCGATCGTATGTGTCGGTGAGCTGCTCTGGGAGCGTGAGTGCAACATTACCGAAGAGGTTATTGCAAGACAGATCAAACTCGACCTCTATGATGTATCTGCCGAGGACGTTAAAAAGACCGTGATCGCCTATGAGCCTGTATGGGCAATCGGCACAGGCAAGACCGCAACCTCTGATCAGGCACAGGAGGTCTGCTCGTTTATCCGTGCGACCCTTGCAAAGCTTTACGGACAGGACGTTGCCGATGCAGTTACCATTCAGTACGGCGGTTCTATGAACCCCGGCAACTGTGCGGAGCTGGTTGCTCAGCCCGATGTTGACGGCGGACTGATCGGCGGTGCTTCTCTGAAAGCCGCTGACTTCGGTGTACTTCTTGAAGCAGCCAGCAAATGATCTTCTGCTGATCTTCCGGAAAATCCTGTAAATCTATATGATGGAGGACTAAAAGTGAAAAAGAGAACGATTTCGGCTCTTTGTACGGCTGCATTGCTGCTGTGCTGTGTGTCCGGCTGCGGCACAGAGTCGGGCACAAGCTCTGCTCCGGCGGACGGTGGTGCATCGGCCCCTGCCGAAAGCAGCGCAGAGGACAGTGAAAGCACCGAAAAGACCGGAAATACAGTCAGCTCTACGCAAAAAACATCTGTCTTCAGCGTCAACGGACAAAAGCTGTATAATTCCGGATCGGCATTATATGTTATAAACGATGACAATACCTTTGAATATGTGGAGAATGCGGAGCAGAAAAAGAATCTCAACCCTGAAACAGATTACCCTGCTTACATTCACGTACCTGTACAGCAGGTCAAAAACGGCAGTGATTTATTAGGCTTTGATGATAATGATCTTGTCCTCATTGATCTTTCTGATCTGAACAATGTGAATCAGAAGGTCATCTATACCCTTGATCAGTTAGTGCCGGTATTGACAGATAAGATCGGCGAGAATTCTGATGAGGACGGTTTGGGTAATGAAACGATTGCCTACGATCTGTTATCGCACGCTCCCGGTTCCATGGTGGACGGAGGGGACGGATTCCTCTACGGTGTATATATCCCGTCAGCGAATGTATTTTCCACCGCACAGCCAATTGCCTTTGAGTTTTACCGGTTAGCCAGGGATGGAAGCAAGTTTGAGTTTGTGGGCGATGATGTCCGCGCGTATGATATCGCAGCAAAAGACGGGTATATCTATTACTTCAACGGCGGTTATGCCTACAGCGCAGAAAACGGTGAACAGTTGAATGCTTCAGAGGTGGGCATATATAGAATGAAGCTGGACAGCACCGACAAGACGCAGCTCGTCAAGCTGGAACTGCAGAATGATTTCTCTGCTGAACCCTATAATGCTATGTTTGCTGCGGGCAGACTTGATATAGTAGGTGATGAGCTTTACTACATCGGCACAGACAGCAAACTGTATAAGATAGGACTTGACGGCGGTTCTCCGACAGAGGTAACAAGCAGCAAGTGCAACAATTACTATATAGACACTGCGTCTGATACCCTTTATTACATCAAGGGTGAGTTCAGAAGAGAAGCTCCGGAAGGCGTTATGATCGTATCTGTACCGCTTCAGGGCGGAGATGAAAAGGAACTGTTCACTACATCACAAACCAGCTCTCTGGGAGGATATATGTCGGTAGACGGCGATTATCTCTACCTTTCCAACAGTAGTTACTACAGTCCTATATTGATGAATACTTCATACACAGACGGAACCAAAGAAACCTTTACCCCCAGACCCTGCGGCAGAAGATGGAATCTCAGGGACGGTTTTATGGAAATGCTTTATTCTGAAATAGATGTCGTGATGGAGAGGGGAACCTTCGACAATTTGACTGTGAAGTCCGTTGGAAAAGTATCGATCCACTGGGAAAAGGATTACCATGAAATATTCAATTAAAACACAAAGATCGGAGAGGACGTTATGAAAAAACCCTTGATTTTAAT
>CACYDW010000128.1 GCA_902773325.1 uncultured Ruminococcus sp. | reverse complement strand
GTCAAGGAAAAAGTCAGCCTTGCGGCTGACGGGCAATTCATCCCCCCGCCTTAGAGGCGGGGGACTTCTTGCCCATTTAGGTTAAAAGGGAATCGCCGCATGAAAACGGTGATTCCTTAATTTTTTTCAATGTTACCTTAATAAATTATTAACGCAATGTTAAAAGAATATTTCTGATTTTTAATTTTTGCTTTGCTATAATATTTTTAATTCAGAATAGTATGTATGCATTGCATTAAGACGAAAGGCGGAAGTACGATGGGAAGAACAGCTAACAAGGACTCCGAGCGCGCATTTGAGGATTATTTCAAGAGAGCAACCAGTCCGATGCTGGTGTTATATTTGCTCAATGAAAAGCCCATGTATGTTTACAGGCTTTCTCAGGAGCTTGAAAAACGCACCAACAGCAACTACAAAATGACTTTCCTTTATCCCGTACTCTACAAATTGCAGCAGCAGGGCTATGTAAAGGAGTTTACGCAGGAGGTTACCGAGAGCCATCGCACACGCAACTACTACGAAATTACATCAGACGGCAAGGAATGTCTGAAATTCATGCTCAAGAAATACCGCGAGCTTCTCAGAGCTGTCGATCTGCTTATTGCGGCACCGCCAGCCTCCTATAGCAACGGCATGGATTTCTACTCTTCTGCAAGTGAAGCAATATAATGAGTTCTTGTATAGTACGTTTTGTATGGTGCAGACAGTCTTTCCGGGGGAAAACTCTTTGTTTTGAAAACAATGGGTTTTCCCTCATTTCTTTTCCGGAAAAATTTCCGGATATGGATCGTACAAATAGTTGGTGTAAAACAGCTCCGGGAAAATATGCTGAATAATCATACAGAATATATAAGTACCCCTTGTGCTCCCAACGCTCATGAACAACAGACCGCTGTTGTCAGCGGCGCGGCATAGCACCAATCTCCCATACTCAGAGCGATAGCTCGGTTGAATAGAAACGTAGGACGGATTACGCTATTCAACTTATCAGCAGAGGAAATTTCTCTCTGGTGCTGAGCGAAAACGCGAACACGGGTGCAGCGCCGTTGCGCTGCAAATATTTATGATTGCAATATTATGGGTTTCGTGATAGAATTTGAGAGTCAGGAACCTATTCACAGCCGGATACATATATGGAGGAATTGCTATGAAAATACTTGTTACCGGAGGAACGACCTTCGTCAGCCGTTTTGCAGCAGAATATTTTACTAAGGAAGGGCACGATGTTTCTGTATTGAACCGGGGCAGCAGACAACAAATGACAGGCGTTCATCTGATCAAATGCGACAGAACACAGCCCGGTACTGTCCTCAGCGGTCAGTATTTCGACCTCATTCTGGATATTACCGCTTATTCCGAGGAACACATCCGCGCACTGCTTTCATCGGGCGTTTCCTTTAAGGATTATATCTTTATAAGCTCCAGTGCCGTTTATCCCGAAACAAATCCCAACCCCTTTACAGAGGAGCAGCCCTGCGGTCATAATACCGTATGGGGGGATTACGGAGCCAATAAGCTCCGCGCAGAGCAATATCTGATGCAGCACGTCCCCCACGCCTATATTCTCCGCCCGCCCTATTTCTACGGCATTTATGATAACCTGTATCGTGAGGCGTTTGTATTCGACTGCGCTATCCTGAACCGTCCGTTCTATATACCTCAGGACGGAGAAATGAGGCTGCAATTCTTCCATGTGGCTGACCTGTGCCGTTTTATCGGGATCCTGACAGACCTGCACCCCGACAAGCACGTCTACAATGTAGGCAATCATACTACCGTCACCGTGAAGGAATGGGTCGGTCTGTGCTATAAAGCTGCCGGAAAAGAGGCTCGCTTTGTCAGCGTGGACAAAACAATTCCCCAGAGAGATTATTTCTGCTTTTATGACTATGATTATTATCTGGACGTATCTGCACAAAATGCCCTGATGCCCACTGTGATTCCCTTGGAACAGGGCTTGCAGGAGGAATTCAAATGGTACAAAAATAACCCCGACAGCATTTATTTCCGCAAACCTTACTTAGAATATATCGACAAGCACCTGTCTTTCAAATAAAGACTCCATCGGGAGGGATACCATGTCAGACAAACAGAGAGAACAAGCCGCCTGTGCATCAGCCCCTCACGAACCCATGAGGATACTGCTTTATACGGAGGGCATGAAATTTCTGAAAATATCCGGTCTTGGAAGGGCTATTCTGCATCAGCAGCGCGCTCTCGACAGCGTTGGTATACCGTATACCACCGACCCGAAGGACCCCGACTGGGATATCGTACATATCAACTACTTCGGGCTAAAATCCAAAAGGCTCGCAAAAAAAGCTCACAGGCTCGGCAAAAAGGTCGTATATCACGCGCATTCCACCGAGGAGGATTTCAGGAACTCGTTTTTCTTTGCCAACGCTGTTTCGGGACTTTTCAAGAAATGGATACGCTCCTGTTACGTTCTGGGAGATGTCATCGCGACACCGACAGAATACTCTAAACAGCTGCTGCGGGATTACGGCATCAAAAAACCGATTTTTGCTGTGTCAAACGGAATAGACCTTGACTTCTACCAGCCATCGGAAAATGACCGCGCGGATTTCAGAAAGCAGTTTGGTCTGAAGGATACCGACAAGGTCGTTATTGCCGTCGGACTGTATTTTGAACGCAAGGGAATCCTCGATTTTGTAGAAATGGCAAAATCCATGCCCGATTATCGGTTTATATGGTTCGGCAAGACGGCAATGTATTCTGTTCCGCATAAGATCCGCAGGGCGGTGCGAACCAGACTGCCCAACCTGACGTTTGCGGGCTATGTTCCGCCCGAAACCCTGAAAAAAGCCTATGCAGGCTCAGATGTCTATATTTTCCCGACATACGAGGAAACAGAGGGCATTGTTCTGCTCGAAGCACTGGCATCCAGAGCAAACGTCATTGTGCGGGATATTCCCGCCTTCGACTGGCTGCAAAAGGATATCGACTGCTACAAGGCCTCCGACAATCAGGAATTCATGGCAAAAATTACCGCTGTTGCCTCCGGCAGTATCCCCTCCCTCAAAGAGGCAGGATATCGTGCCGTTGAGGATAAAAGCATTGATAAGGTCGGCATCAGGCTCAAGGAAATCTATGATACCGCGATAAAAATATAAGGTGAAAGTAAATGATCATAAAAAAAACAGTATTCCACTGCATCATCACCATATCGCTCATTATTTCACTTCTTTTTGTGTCTGCCCCGTCTGTCTATGCTGACGAACAGACCGTTACGGTGGACGGATACGGTGAAATTCCGGCTGATATGGAGGATTTGTTCATGGAACAGATACCGCAGGGCTGCTCTGATGAATATAAAACCACCGGATACTACAAGCAGCTCTGGCATACAAGGGCAGAAACAACCAATGAATCCCTCATGGAAAGAGTTGTGGATATAGCACTCTCTCAGGAGGGATATAAAAACTATGCTACCGAAGGACAGAGTATCCGACAGCTCCGGGAAAAAGGCTGGCTCTGGACAGGTGAACAGCTCCGCATGAACAACATCGACACGGGCAACACGGAATATACCCGCTGGTTTTACTCCTATGTGATGGGTCTGGGCGGCAGCTCGGCATTTGCCGACTCAGACTGGTGCAGCATCTTTGCAAGCTGGTGTATGTATCATGCGGGATACCGCACCGACACCAATTACAGAACCTTCTATTACTCATATTCTGCCGACCCGAGAATCGAATCCGGTCAGAACAACTGGATCACTTCCTTCAACTTCGACCAGAACGATGTCTGGTATACATCACTTGCCAATCAGAAGCTGAACGCTTATTCCGGCTGGAACACACCTGTTCACAAGGATATCAGCCCTTATGACATCCCCTATAAGCCGGGCGGCCTTATTTTCTTTTCATGGGACGGTACGGGAGAATACTTCAATCATGTTGGAATCGTTGTGGAATATAACGATTCCAACCATACACTTGTCTATATCAGCGGCAACGATGACGGTATGGTCATGCAAAGGCACATGAAATTTGATGTTGTGGAGCGATTCAAGCCCGATTATGCCCGCATACAAAATGCCAACCGCATCATGGCTTATGCCGAATACAGCAACAAAACCACCCTTGACCCCGACCATCTGAGAAACAATATTCCGCCCACCCCCGTTACACCCCCGCAGGAAACCTCTGACCCCGTTTCATCACAGCCCGTTTCTTCAACTCCTGCGGTATCCAGTCAGCCTGAGTCGTCCGTCTATACCCCTGTTTCTTCTGTTCCGGAAGAAACCACTTATGTTCCGGTTTCTTCTGCTCCGGCATCTTCCGCCCCGACTTCTTCTGCGCCGGCTTCTTCTGCACCGGCTTCTTCCGCTCCGACTTCTTCCGCTCCGGCTTCCTCCGCTCCGGCTTCCTCCGCTCCGGCTTCCTCCGCTCCGGCTTCCTCCGCTCCGGCTTCTTCTGCTCCGGCTTCTTCTGCTCCGGCTTCTTCTGCCGATCCTTCCGGAACCAGCAGTGAACCAAGCGCAGCGCAAGCCGTTGCAGACGTAAGTAACTCACAAAGCGACCCGTCCGGCGACAAAACAGTTCTTGAAGCTGCCGCCGTTTCTGAGGAAGAATCCATCGTGATCGTTCCATACCATGATCAGATCGACAACATCTATCTGATCATTCTTGCGGCGATCTCATCGGCAAGCACTATTACGGCTATTGCAGTGATAACGCTGTCAAAAAAGAAATCTGAAAGAACCACTTTTTCATAAAACGTCAGCATTTTTACTCGGAGTATTTTTTTACCCCGAGTTTTTGCTATATTGAATGAAGCTTCCTCCTGCATCTCGTGTCCTCCCTTTCGGGTACTTTCAGCTATTGAAGCTTGTCTGGTTTGGTTTCGTTTGGTTTTATGCGAAGAAAGTACCTCCACTGTCGACTTCACGTTCCGGTTTCAACGAGCCAAAACTTTATTGCCGTTCCATTAGCAATAAAAAAGCCGCTCCGTTTGTTGTCTTATATGCGAGGAAAGTACCCTCTGTGCTCCCAATGCTCATGATCAACAGACCACTGTTGTCAGCGGCGCGGCATAGCACCAATCTCCCGTACTCAGAGCGATAGCTCGGTCGGATAAAAGCATAGGGCAGATTATGCTATTCAACTTATAAGCAGAGGATATTTCTCTATGGTGCTGAGCGAAAACGTGAACACGGGTGCAGCGCCGTTGCGCTGCCGCGAACACGGGTGCAGCGCCGTTGCGCTGCCGCGAACATGGGTGCAGCGCCGTTGCGCTGCTACCTTGACAAAAGGGGAGGGGGAGGATATCATATAAATAATTATTTCGGAAAGGGTGAGCAGATTGCAGGAAGCAGCCAGATTGATAACATTCTTTATAAGCATCGCAGCACCAACCATCGCACTGGTCATCATTATGACCGCCTTCATTTCGCTGCGTTACGGAAGAAGAGAGAAACATGCCCTCGTCACATTGGAGGATACCGACAGGGAAATCCTCTATCCGGTGCTGTTCTGGGAAAATTCTATCGGCAGAAGCCGGACTTCCGATATCAGGATCAAAGACCCGACCGTTTCGAGAGAGCATGCTGTACTGCTAAGACGCAGCAACGGTTGGTTTATTGCCGATACCGGCTCAAAGGCAGGTGTATATGTCAATGGTCAGCAGGCACAGGGGAGAACACCGGTATATATCGGCGATCAGATCAGACTCGGTCTGTCTGTACTTACTCTCAGACGTGCCGACGATACGACCGCTTATTCCGAGAGAGAGTATCTGCGCTATAAAGAAGCAAAAAGAGAATCCAGAACCGTGACCGGCAGCGTTCTGCTTATGCTGATCACAGTATATATACTTTTCCTTACCGCAGAGGCTGTGCTGAACATGAACAGCTTTGCCCCTGTTATTGCCCCATTGGGGTTTGTAACGGTAATGTGGATTTTTTATGCCGTTTCACGGCGGTTCTTCAAACGCCGGTGCTTTGAACTGGAGGCTCTTGCCTTTTTGCTGTCTGGTACGGGCATCATTCTCAATACCGTCCATGACCAAAGACAATCCTTTGTACAGCTTGCCGCCCTTGTGCTGGGAATCATCATCTACTGCTTCATGCTATGGTTTATTGAAGTGCCCGACAGAGTTATGAAATGGCGATGGCTGATCGCTGTAGGCGCTCTGGGTATGCTGGGATTGACCATCGCCATAGGTACCAATCTCAACGGCGCAAAAAACTGGATCGTTTTAGGTCCTGTATCTATTCAGCCCGCAGAATTCGTTAAGATCGCCTATATTTTTATCGGTGCTTCTACACTGGATTATCTGCAAACCAGAAAAAACCTGTTCGGCTTTATTCTGGTTTCGGGTATGTATGTGGGAGTGCTCGTTCTGATGAGCGATTTCGGTACGGCAGTGATTTTCTTCGCTACATTCCTCGTGATCGCCTTCATGCGGTCGGGCGACTTCAAAACGATTATTCTGGCAGTTACGGCGGCGGCTCTTGCCATAATTGTGGTGCTTTCTGTCAAGCCCTATATCGCCGCACGCTTTCAGGCATGGGGACACGTCTGGGAATATGCCACGGAAGAGGGCTATCAGCAGATCAATACGCTGATCTATTCCTCAAGCGGCGGGCTGTTCGGCGTGGGGCTTTCCAAGGGCTGTCTGCAATATGTCTTTGCCTCGGAAAGTGACCTCGTGTTCGGCCTTGCAACCGAAGAACTGGGTCTGATCATTGCAGTTCTGTGCGGTGTGGTGATCGGCGGTCTGATGCTCTATGCAAGAGCAGTCATTACAAGAAGCCGCTCTACCTTCTATTCCATCGCTGCCTGCTCTGCAGCGGGTCTGCTGGTCTTTCAGGCAGCACTCAATATCTTCGGCGTGGTAGATCTTCTGCCGCTGACAGGTGTTACACTGCCGTTTGTCAGCTACGGCGGCTCCAGTATGGCAGCGTGCTGGGGACTGTTAGCATTCATCAAATCGGCAGACGAGAGAACCTATTCCCACAGACACGCAAAAACTGTTCCTGCTGACGATGATGACGACGGCTATGAACGATCCGATGACCCTGACTATACCGATTATACGGAACAGGCATATACCCGGATATAAAAACATAAGCACTGATTATTCACGCATAAAAGAGGTGTGACTATGAAACGAACCCGTACCCGCTCCATTATGGTAGTGCTGCTTACACTCGCTTACTTTGCAGGACTTATTTACCATATCGTCAATCTCTCCCTTCATTCCTCCGAATGGGTATCTATGCCCCAGAATGCCCACATCGCAGACAGTGAAGGTCTTGCCGATGCAGGCATGATCTATGACAGAAACGGTATTGTGCTGGCACAGAGCCTTAACGGCACAAGAATCTACAATGCAAGTGAAGCAGTGCGCCGTGCCTGTCTGCACGTTGTGGGAGATGATTCCACCAACATTTCAACGGCTGTTCAGACGATCTACCGCTCGGAGCTTTCCGGCTATAATTTCATATTCGGACTGGGGCAGCCTGATTTTATCAGAACAAGCAATAATATCACGCTTACCATAGATGCCGGACTGCAAACAACAGCACTTTCCGCACTCGGAGATCGTAAGGGGGCAGTGATCGTCTATAACTACAAAACCGGTGAGATCCTCTGCATGACCAGCACTCCCACCTATGACCCCCAGAATGTTCCGGAGGATATTGAAACGAATGATGACTATGAGGGAGCATATCTCAACCGTGTTCTGTCGGGTGTATATCCGCCCGGTTCTACCTTTAAGCTGGTAACCTCTGCGGCGGCACTCGAATATATTCCCGATGCGGAAAACATAGAATACAACTGTACCGGCTCTGATGAGATCGGCACCAAGGAATTCAACTGTTTCAGCGTAAGCGGACTTGTTACCATGCGCGAAGCACTGGCACAGTCATGCAACTGCTATTTCGGCTTTCTTGCCCTGCGTCTTGGCGGAGAGCAAATGACCGCTCAGGCTCAAAAAATGGGCTTCAACAATTGCTACACCATTGACGGTGCACAAACCGCTAAAAGCATTTATAATGTGTCTGAAGCCAACGATAACGAACTCGCATGGTCGGGTGTCGGTCAGTATACAGTGCTGTCAACCCCCATCAATATGGCGATCATCTCTGCCGCTGTTGCAAACGGGGGAATCCCCGTGATGCCCTACTTTATCAAGGAGATCAAAGGGGCGACCGGCACGCTGAAAAGCGGCTCAACCTCGCTCGGCAGCATTATGATGCCGCCCGACATCGCACAGAAGCTCTATGACTATATGGATTATACCGTGGAAACCAACTATGGAAAAAACTATTTTTGCAGTTCTCTTGATATCTGTGCCAAAACGGGCACTGCCGAAATTGATGAAGGAATTGCTCACGCATGGGTCACGGGTTTTTCTAAGGACGAGGACTGTCCGCTTGCCTTCGCTGTTGTTGTCGAACACGGCAACTCGGGCTATGGTGTCGCTATTCCCGTTGCAACTGCCGTACTGGATGCCGCTGCGGCAGCGTCGACGCTGCACCCGTATTCGCGTTTTCGCTCAGCACCATAGAGAAGTTTTCTCTGCTACACAAGATAAACAGCTTCATAAAGCTATACTGCTATCCGATTGAGCTATCGCTCTTAAAACGGGAGATTGGTGCTGTTCCGCGCCGGAAACAACAGCAGCCTGTTGATATCAAGCGTTGGGAGCACAAGGGGTGCTTTTATATTCTGTATGAATATTCAGCATATTCTCCCGGAACTATTTCACACTAACGCGGCATGGCTTTTTCTCACTCTGATATCCATACGATACAGCAGTCCTCCGGATTAAAAATGAATAAAAAATTCATATATTTTTTATCAAAGGTGTTGTAATTTATGTGCAATTAAGATATAATAATTATCGGGTCATAAAAAATATATGGTACGATATGATTTCTATGAATCAAATTTATATATGAGGAGGACAAATAACTCTATGAAACAGTACACAGCAAAAAATATTCTGAACATTGCTCTTGCAGGACACAGCGGAGCAGGCAAAACATCTCTTGCAGAGGCAATGCTTTACCTTTGCGGCGGCTCAGAAAGACTCGGCAAGGTCAGTGACGGCAACACCGTCTGCGACTTTGACCCCGAGGAAATCAAGCGTAAATCCTCCGTTCAGCCCTGTGTTGTTCCGCTCGAATGGAAAAACAAGAAGATCAACCTCATTGACGCTCCCGGACTTTTTGACTTTGAGGGCGGTCTGTGTGAGGCAACAAGAGCCGCAGACACTGTACTGATCACCGTATCGGGCAAGGACGGTGTTTGTGTAGGAACAGAAAAGGCTGTAAAGGCTGCCGACAAGCGCGGTCTTACAAAGGTATTCTTTGTAAACGGTCTTTGTGATGAAAGTGCGAGATTCTATCGTGTTTTTGAAAATCTGAAGGCTTCGTTCGGTCCTTCTGTATGCCCTGTTGTTGTACCCTATATTGTTGACGGTCAGGCGGACTGCTACGTTAACATTCTTGAATACAAGGCTTATAAATATATTGACGGCAAGATCACCACCGTACCGCTTCCCGACATGGGTGACCGCCTTGAGGGTCTGAGAACTGCGATCTGTGAGGCTGTTGCAGAAACAAGCGACGAAATGTTTGAAAAATACTTCTCCGGCGAGGAATTCACCCCCGAAGAGATCATTGTAGGTGTCAGCACAGGTGTTAAAAACGGTACGATCAGCCCTGTATTCTGCGGTGATGCGCTGCTTACATACGGTATTGAGCAGCTGCTGAACGGTCTTGCATGGCTTGCGCCCTGTGCAGAGGACAAGTCCGCAGAGCTTGCCGTAGATACAGACGGCAATCCCGTAGAACTGAGCGTCAATGAAGATGCTATGGCGGCTGCTATCGTATTCAAGACCATTGCAGACCCGTTTGTCGGCAAGCTGTCTTACTTCAAGGTAGTTTCGGGCAAGATTTCTCCCGACACACCGCTTGTCAACATGAGAACGGGCAATACCGAGAGAATCAGCAAGGTCATGACGATCAAGGGCAAAAAATTAGAGGACGCTGCCTATATCGGTGCAGGCGACATCGGCGCAGTAGCCAAACTCTCCGGTACCAACACAGGCGATACCCTCTCTGCCCCCGCCAGAAAAGTCGTACTCGACGGTATAGATTATCCTGCGCCCTCACTCTCCATGGCAATCGCACCCAAAACAAAGGGCGATGAAGAAAAGGTTGCACTGGGCATTGCAAAGCTCTGTGAGGAAGACCCGACGATCGGTTTTGAAACCAACAACGAAACACATCAGATGGTTGTCAGCGGTATGGGCGAACAGCACCTTGACGTTGTTGTTTCCAAGCTGAAATCCAAATACGGTGTTGATGTTGTACTTTCAAAGCCGAAGGTTGCTTATCGTGAAACGATCAAAAAGTCCGTAAAGGTTCAGGGAAGATACAAGAAACAGACCGGCGGTCACGGACAGTTCGGCGATGTATGGATCGAGTTCTCACCCTGTGGCAGCGAAGATATGATCTTTGAAGAGAAGGTTGTCGGCGGTGCAGTACCGAAGGGCTTCTTCCCCGCTGTTGAAAAGGGTCTGAGGGACAGCATTGCCAAAGGACCTCTTGCAGGCTTCCCCGTAGTAGGTCTGAAAGCAACACTCTATGACGGCTCTTATCACCCCGTAGATTCATCAGAAATGTCGTTCAAAACGGCGGCATCTCTTGCCTATAAAGCCGGTATGCCCGATGCAAACCCCGTACTCCTTGAGCCTGTCGGTACGCTGAAAGCCACTGTGCCGGATGCCAACATGGGCGACATCATGGGCGAGGTCACCAAACGCCGCGGCAGAGTACTGGGCATGAATCCTGCCGAGGATCAGATGCAGACCATCGAAGCAGAGGTTCCTCAGGCAGAAATGAGTGATTTCTCTACCTTTATCCGTCAGACCACTCAGGGCAGAGGTTACTTCACCTTTGCATTTGAGCGTTATGAAGAAGCACCCTCTGCTGTTGCTCAGAAGGTTATAGAAGAAGCTCAAGGATAATATTGGGGCTCTGCCCCACCCCCACAAGGGCTACTCGATTCTCGTCTGTCGCCTCGGTCGGCGCTTCTGCCTGCGGCAGAGGTGTCCACAGGACACCCGCGCCTTGCGGCTTGCCCTCTTGGGGCGTCACCGAACCCCTGCACCCCAAACTTTCATAGCGGAAGTTTATCGAAACTATTATATATCTGCTTAAATCCAAAACAGCCCCGAATCCGATGATTTTCGGATTCGGGGCTGTTTCTATGTCTGTTAATATGGTCAGTAACCATAATACATTCTCGTCAGCAGGTCATTTCTATATCTGTTTTGTGCGTTATTGACTTCGTTCAGATAATTGTTGTAAGCGAGTGCATTGTTGCCGTCTGACAGTGACTGGCTAATAGAAGTCATAATACGGTTACTTTCGGCAGTACTATCGGTGATGGCATCATATAAATAAGACTGCCTTACCTGAATGGATTTCAGATTACTAATGATAGAATCCAGCTTTGTCATAATGATTCTTCTGTCCTTTTCATCTTCATACATATTGATGGCACCGGGGTCTGAACCGTTTGGATTTCTGTATAATGAATAGGTTCTTTTGGACGAGAGATAATCATAGAACATACACACCGGTACAAAATCCCTGTACCCTTTTGGAATGAGGTCTAAAGCATAATAATCCTGCAACAGGCGGTCAGTTTTGTCATACGTTTTTTCAAGCGTGTCAAGGATAATCTGAATTGAGCTTTTTAGCTGAGCCAATTCACCCTTTAACGCTGTCGATTTATGACGGAATACCTCCATTTCCCTGTCATGTCGTTCTCTCTGTTTTGGATAGGCTTGTGATGCGGATTGATAGAAACGGCGATAGATGCTGTTGTTGATTATGAGATGCTTGTATTCAAAATAACCGTCAATAAGAACATACATCACTGTAACAACAACTAACAGAGCTGCTAACAGCCAACCGACATTGTTTATGTACTTGTGAAATGCCGCTTTAACACCATCGGAATAAGTCGACAAAGGCGGCGGTTCATCAAGGTATGACGGCGGAATGGGCGGCATACCGATTCTTTCGTAATATTCCCGCTCCTTTCCGACAATCTCGCTCTTGACAGATGATACCACGCTTTTAATGGTCATCTTTTCTTTCTCTAACTCAACAATAACTGTCATGTATTTCAAAAAATGACCGTAATCCATGTTGTTACTCCTCTGTATTGGTTTATAGTCCATTTACGGGCAATACTATTATAGACCGATTTAGGGCTATTGTCAATACGTGAACAATAAAATATACTAATTCTCGGGTGTTCTTATGATAGTGTATGATAGATTATGGGAAACAATGAAAAAGAAGAATATATCTCAATACAGGCTGATTAAGGAATATCACGTCAGCAACGGTCAGCTTGACCGCCTGAGAAAAAATGCCGATGTCAGCACCTTTACGCTTAACCGCTTGTGTGAAATCCTCGATTGTCAGCTTGAAGATATTGCAGAGTATAAAAAAAATTAAGTCATTTCACGAATTTGTGAAATGACTTTTTTCGTTATATTTTTATCCCGCGGCAGAGATCAATTAAATCCTCATAGGTGGAAAGCTCTCCAGCCTGTTTGCGCAGTGCTGCCGCTCCGGGCATACCCTTCAGATACCATGCGGTATGCTTGCGGGCTTCTCTCATGCCGATGTATTCTCCTTTATAATCACAAAGTGTCCGGATATGCCGCAGCAGCACAGAAATTCTCTCTGCGTTGGATACGGGAAGGGTGGGGCGGTCGTGTCCCAACAGCATGGCGATTTCGCTGAAAATCCACGGATTGCCGAGCGCACCTCTGCCAATCATAACAAGGTCACAGCCGGTCTGTTCCATCATTTTAGCCGCTGATTCAGCACTTGTCACATCGCCGTTGCCGATCACGGGAATCTTGACCGCTTTTTTGACTTGCCTGATGATCTCCCAGTCAGCGGACGGCATATACTGCTGTTCGCGGGTTCTTCCGTGAATAGCTATGGCATCTGCTCCGGCAGCTTCACAGATTTCAGCGACCTCAACCGCATTGACAGAATTTTTATCCCAGCCCTTTCTGATTTTGACCGTAACAGGAACATCAACAGCTTTTTTGACTGCGGATACAATTTCGCCGCAGAGTGCGGGATTCTTCATCAACGCCGAACCACAGCCATTCATAGCGATTTTTGGCGCAGGACAGCCCATGTTGATATCAATGATCTGCGGCTTGAATTCCATAGCGATTCGGGCAGCCTCTGCCATCACATCAGGCTCATTGCCGAAAATCTGTACAGCCGCAGGACGTTCCTTGTCGGACAGCTCCAGAAGCTCACGGGTCTTGGTATTCTTATATACAAGTCCTTTTGAACTGACCATTTCGCCGATCACGTAAGCTGCGCCAAAGCTGACACAAAGCTCCCTGAACGCTCTGTCGGTAACACCCGCCATCGGAGCAAGCACCGCGTAGCCGTTGATCTCTACATTTCCGATTTTCATTTCATCACCTATATCTGCCGTTGTTACTTGTTCTTGATCTTATCCCAATATGCCTTATATGCCTGCTCATTCTTGTTTTCCCCCGGCTTATAATACACCGTATCAACAAGGCTGTCCGGCAAATACTGCTGATATGTCCAGTGGTTGGGGTAGTCATGGGGATAGATATAAAACTGTCCCTTGTTTTTGACGTCATCTCCGTCATAATGCTTATTCTGGAGCTGACGGGGGAATCCGCCGCCTTTGCCAGCCCTGACATCTGCCATTGCCTGATCAAAAGCAAGATACGCGGAATTGGATTTCGGCGACAAAGCCACCAGTACTGACGCATCAGCCAGCGGAATACGCGCTTCGGGTAAACCTACCATCATTGCGGCATCTACCGCCGCCTTCACAATGGGTATGATCTGCGGATTAGCAAGACCAACGTCCTCACAGGCACACACCATCAGCCGTCTGCACGCAGAAGGCAAGTCGTCCGCCGCTAAAATACGCGCAAGATAATGTAAGGCAGCATTGGGGTCTGAACCTCTCATCGACTTCTGGAAGGCAGAAAGCAAATCGTAGTGTTCGTCGCCCTCGCGGTCATATTTCACAGCACTTTTTTGCGTGAGGGCTTTTGCCGTTTCGAGCGACACCGTTATTTTGCCGTCACATGGCGGTGTTGCTATCACCGAAAGCTCTACCGCATTGATTGCCTTTCTGACATCGCCCCCGCAGGCATAAGCGATATGCTCAACTGCTTCGGGAGAAAAGACTATTTCGGTCTGTTCCTCTTCTCCGAAGATGCGGACAGCACGTTCCACTGCACATATAACGTCATCTTTACCCAGCGGCTTGAATTCAAACACCGTTGAGCGGCTGAGAATTGCGCTGTATATGTAAAAATACGGGTTTTCGGTGGTAGAAGCGATGAGGGTGATACTGCCGTTTTCAATATACTCCAACAACGTTTGCTGCTGTTTCTTATTAAAATACTGAATTTCATCAAGATACAGCAAAATACCGTTAACTCCTTCAAAGCCCGAAAGCTCGGCAACAATATTTTTGATATCATTGGTAGATGCCGTGGTACCGTTGAGCTTTCTCAGCGTCCGGTTGGTCTGCTGTGCGATAATGGATGCAAGCGTTGTTTTGCCGACTCCCGAAGGACCGTAAAATACCATATTCGGAATTCTGCCCGACTCTATGATCTTGCGAAGCGGCTGACCGACATCCAGCAAATGGTGCTGACCGGCAATATCAGAAAGTGACTGCGGTCTTAATCTGTCTGCAAGAGGAGATCTCATCGTTTTTCACCCCTTCATTGTTTTTGTAATATCCCCTGCCCCAACCCTCATCTTTGGTCAATGCGCGGTAATCAATTATAATCTGTAACGATACGTTTGTGAACGATCTGAACGTAACGATATAAACCGGGAATCGAACCCGACTGTCGCTCAAACAGTGTACCGTGGCGCGGACTCCTTCTCAGCCGCAGAGATGCACTCGCCCCAAAGACTACCCTATGAAAGAATCACTGAACAGCAGTTTACAGAAGTTCAGTATTCCAGTTTAATGCCTGAATACGATTGTCGGTTTCACGAAGCTGCTTTGACATCGCGTCTACCTGTTTTTGCAGTTCTCTCACGTTAACCGTACTTAATACCTTGATCTCACTGTGCATAGCCCGTCTTGCCGTGGCAGAGGCACAGGTGATCAGCTCACGGTATGCACGGATTCTCAGATTCAATGTATCCTTCAAAGCAATCAGTTCAGTTATTGTCATTCCATCATTAACCGTCACACAGTTGGTTTTATTGATTCTGAACATCAGTTCCTGCAACCGTGCGGTACAGGCATCAAGTTCCGCAAGCAGTTCTTCGGGTGATTCGGCAGGCTGTTCGCCCTCTTGTACAAGGGCATTGTTCTGCAGGCGTGTTCTGAGCTGTTCCAGCTTTGTGTTAAGGTCTGCTCTTTCTTGCAGAGCTTCGGCTAATTTCATAAAAATTCCTCCATTCTGTTATTTGATAATACTATAAAAAAAAACCTGTCCGTCAAGACAGGTTTACTCGCACTCTGAAAACTGAATAAAGAGTAATCAAAAGCAACAGAAGTCCAAGAAATCTCAGGACAAGCCCTCGACCAATTAGTACTGCCAAGCTGAATGCCTCACGACACTTACACACGCAGCCTATCAACCTCGTAGTCTACAAGGGGTCTTAACTGATTAACTCAGTGGGATATCTTATCTTGGAGTCGGCTTC
>CACYDW010000127.1 GCA_902773325.1 uncultured Ruminococcus sp. | reverse complement strand
GTCTCGATACCGGCGGCTTGCTCTGCCTTACCGGACTGGATTCCCACCAGTTATATATTCAGCACCGAACCGGCGCACACCTCCTCCATGTTTATATTATACCACTAATATTAGTGGTTGTCAATGCTTTTTGAAAATAATTTCATAAAAAATGTAAGTAAAACCGTCCTTTTCAGAGGGCGGTTTTTTAATTCCCAAAACGAAACGGGGTGATAAAATTGCCAGATCATGAAGAAGTCAGCAGTGTCGGTCTGGGTATTGAACTGAGTCTGGACGGTTTAACTGCCGCTGTCAAAGACGCGGGAAACTACGTGCGGGATAAGCTGTCGAATGCCTTTGTACCTGTTGAATCCGCAGCAGCTACGATGAAAAACGCGGTAGAAAAAGTTGTGCAGGAAACCTCCGCAGCGATCGGACACAATGTGGAACAGGCAGGGGATAATGCTTCGCAGGCTGCCCGGGAATCAGCGGGAGAAACCGTGCAGGTCGTGAAGCAGGCACAGGCGGAGGTTGAACAAGCTATTGCCGATACGCAAGCGGCTCAGGAATCACAAGCCGCAGCAGTTGAGCAAAGCGCGGAGCAGGTAGGGCAGAGCGTATCACAGGCGGTTCAGGAGGCGGCAGAGGAAACCGTACAAGCCGTAAATGAAGCACAAGCGGAGATCGGTAAGGTTTTATCCGATACAGGGAAAAACCTTGAATCGCAGTCAGCATGGGACGCTGTAAAGAATGCAGCCGCAGACAGTACACGGGAAATCAGGAACAACACCGAACGGACTTTCAGTAAAACCGGAAAAAGTATCCGGCGGCATTTGTTCAGCGCATTGTCGGGATTCAAGGATAAGGTAAAACAGGAAAGCACGGCAGCCGGCAACAGTATGACGAAGGCTTTCAAGCAGTCTGCCGCCGATGTCAAAGCTATGTTTGATATGGCACTCGGAGCGATACGCAGTGTTATATCGTCCTGCCGCGAATGGCTGTCTGCTTATCAGACGCAGATCGAGTCGGAATCCCGGCTTGAAGCGACCATGAGAAACACCACTGCCGCCACAAAAGAACAAATACAGTCTGTTAAAGACCTTGCAAGCGAGTATCAGGCTCTCGGTGTGATAGGTGATGAGGTGCAGTTAGCAGGTGCACAGGAGCTTGCTACTTACGTATCTACAACCGACAGCATCAAGTCTATGCTGCCTGTACTAAACGACATGATAGCCCAACAGTACGGCTACAGTGCAAGTGCAGACAGTGCAGTATCCATTGCAACCATGCTCGGCAAGGTTTTGCAGGGTCAGACAAGTGCGCTGAGCCGCTACGGATACAGCTTTACAAAAGCGCAGGAACAAGTCCTGAAATATGGTACAGAGGAACAGAAGGTTGCGGTGCTGTCTGAGGTTGTCAGTGAGAGTGTCGGCGGTGTCAATGCCGCGCTTGCCAACACACCGACAGGTAAAATCAAACAGCTCTCCAACGACTTCGGCGATCTGAAAGAAACACTTGGCGGACTGGTGACGAATATTTTATGTCCGATCGTCAAGTGGCTGGATGTAATTGTTGTCAAGCTGAATAACGTATTTTCCATGGCTAATGCCTATGTCAAGCAACTGTTTGGCATTACAGACGAGAGCGCATCAGGCTCGGCAATAGCATCATTGGCGGACAATGGCTATGATGCCGCCGAAGCCATTGACGGTGCTAACGAATCTGTCAAGGCTCTTAAAAAGTCGCTTGCGGGCTTTGATCAGCTCAATATCATCTCTGATGACAAAGACGCGTCCGGTGCAAATGGTGTGCCGACGGGAAGTTCCGCCGGAATATCCACGCTGACTATGGATACCTCTCCCGTCAGCAAAGCCGGTGCCGAGGTGGAAAAGCTGATTGACAAGCTTGGTGTAAAGCTCAAACAGCTTGCTAACTTTACGGGATTTACGAAGCTGACCGATAATATCAAAAACGGCATTTCGCAGATCAATTTTGATGGCATAAAAAATAATTTGTCCTCAGTTTTTACCAGTCTGAAAGAGATTGCAGAGGGGACCTTCGGCAGTGTACAGGAAACCGTTTCCGCAAGATTCGGAACGATCGGTGCAGTGATCGGCGGTGTTATCTCAACAGCCGGTAATCTGTTTCAGACGTTTACGGGCGGTGTGGCTCAGTGGCTTGAAGAGTGCAAAGACAAGATAACCAATACCATCAACGAAGTTTCCAACAACCTGACTTCGGGCTACGACCGTCTGACAGGGGCGGTCAATTCGATTGTCGATATTATCAATTCGTCCATAGAGCGAACCCGCGAAACAGTCGAAAATGCCATAGCAAATATGCTCGGCGGTATTACGGATTTTATTGACTCTGTGATGCTTGTTGCATCTGCCATGTTTGATGATGCCGCCGCATCGCTCAATAAATGGATAGCCGACAACGAGAAAGACATCGGAGAGTTTTTGGATAATGTTTCTCAAATATTCACCGATACCATGAACCTGATCGGGAAGATATTTTCCGATGCAGGCAATGATATTCTGTCATGGTGGCAGACAGGCGGCGGTGAGCAGATGTGGCAAAGCTTCTGTGATGTTGTCGGTGATCTGGGTGAGATATTCATGCAGGTATTTGATGACTGGATCATGCCTGTGTGGAATACCTTTATCAGCATGGTGCAGTCTGCGTGGGATAACTGCCTGCGTCCTTCTTTCAACAGTGTTATAGGCTTTTTGACAAAGCTCTGGAATGAAATTTTAGTGCCTTTGTGGAACAAGGTTTTGAAGCCGTTGGTGAAGTGGTTTGTTGACGAATTCGGCAAGAAGCTTAACCGTGAGCTGAATTCCGTGAAAAGTGTTTTCGACACAGTTTTTACGTTTATAGGTGAAAAAACAACAGCGATATATAACGCTTTCAGCGGGCTTATCGATTTTGTTACCGGTGCTCTTGCGGGCGACTGGGAAAAGGCATGGAACGGTATCGGCGATTGTTTTACAAGCGTCTGGAATGATATATTGGCTACAATGAAGGTTACCATCAATCTGATCGTTGACGGTATTAACGGACTTTGGACAGGTATCTATAACTTTGTTGGCGGTATTGTTGATGCTGTGGGAGGAATTGCAGGTGCGATTGGCTCTGTAACCGGTCAGAACTGGAGCTTTTCCATGCCGGCAGAACCGCCGTTGATTCCGAAGCTTGCACAGGGCGGTCTTGTCAATGCACCTACTCTTGCATTGGTAGGCGATAACAAGAATGCAAAAGCTGACCCAGAGGTAATAGCACCTCTTTCAAAGCTTGAAGCAATGCTCGGCAGCGGCGATACACAGGTAGTAGCGATGTTAGGTCAGATCATTACGCTGTTGTCGGGACAGGAACAGAGCTTTCAGAATAACATCTATCTTGACGGTGAGCTGATTGACCGTAAGCTTGTCAAGGTTAAAAAGCGTAAAACACGCAGATACGGAGGGGCACAATAATGGATATGTTCAAAATCAACGGTATTGCGATTTCCTCTCCCGATTCCTGCTCGTGGCTGCTGTCGGATTTGTCGAGTGATGAGAGCGGACGTTCTGCCCGTGACGGCAGTATGTCCAAGGATATCATTGCACAAAAGCGCACATTGTCTTTCACATGGTCGCAGCTGAAATGGGAAGAAGCTTCTAAGCTTGCACAGCTGTGCAAAAACGCGGGTGTAGTTGTACGGCTGACATATCCGGACATTATGACAGGAAAATATATCACAAAGCGGTTCTATACCGGCGATATGTCGGCACAGTACGGACTGTGGAAATATACAGAGCAGTATGTTACCAACATTACGTGCAGCTTTATTGAAATGTGAGGTGTAATATGCAGAATACATCATCATTGTATAAAGAACTGGTCAGGCAGTCCGGTAGGATCTTCTGCGGAAAAATTATATGTACCTTTGCAGACGGCAGCACAGCAGAATTTACCGACAAGGACATTATGCTGAACAGCTTGAAAACACTCACGTCTACCTCCAATGACGGCAGCTTCGACATTGGCTGTGCCATTATCGGTGAACTGGATTTCGAGCTGGATAATTCAGACGGCAGATTTGACAACACAAGCTTCGATGACGCCGAGTTTGATGTACGAATCGGATTGATGACAAAACAGAAGTATGACGGCACGACCACCGTTGAGTGGGTGCGCAAGGGTCTGTATACTGCCGAAGAAATTACCGTCAATGAGCGGTATATCGGTATTGTTGCTTATGACTATCTTGCAAGGTTTGATACGGATTTTACGTCTGCAAATGTTACTTTTCCGATTACACTGAGCGGTCTTTTGGCGGCTGTCTGTACTTATTGCGGAGTTGCTTACGGCTCACTCAATTTCCCGAACAAGGATTACGTTGTTCCAACAGGCGAATACATTGATGAATCGGCAAGCTGCCGGGATATCATATCCTATATCGCACAGTTAGCCTGTTCGTTTGCCTATATTGATGTGACAGGGCACTTGCAGATCAGTTGGTACAGAAATACGGATACGGTGATTACCGAGCGGCAGCGGCTGCATGGTACGGTCATCGTCACGGGTGTTCAGATAACAGATGCCGCAGACGGCGAAACAATCTACCGCATCGGAACGACAGACTATTGTCTGGTCATAGACAGCAATCCGCTGGCAATAGGAGATACGGTACTACAAAGTAACGTCTGGACATCCAGGCTGATCGGGCTGCATCTGACACCCTTTGAAGCGGATATCATGTCCGACCCCTCAATGGAATGCGGAGATATTGTAACAATCTCGGACTTGCAGGGCAATACTTATCAGACACCTGTAACCAACATTGTTTATGCCATTGATAACAAAATGACGGTATCATGTGATGCCGAAACTGTCAACGAAAAGAAGCGGAGTGCTTGCAGTCAGTACGCGCGCGTGGTTGCGGCGGCAAGCCGTGAAACCAAGCGTCAGATTTCCGAATATGAAGTCCGTGCAAAAATGTTTTCGACGCTAACTGCCAACGCAATGGGCTACTACCAGACAGAAGTGTTGCAGAACGATGGCTCTACGATCTGCTATCAGCATGACAAAGAGCTATTGTCCGAAAGCACCGTGATCTGGAAGAAATCTATTGACAGTCTTGCCGTATCAACAGACGGCGGTCAGACATGGATGGGACTTGACAGCAGCGGCAACGCTGTTTTGCGGGTGCTTGCCGCAGAGGGCATTATAGCCGACTGGATTCGCGCCGGGACACTTGAAGGAGTCGAAATCATCGCACAAACCGGCAGAATAGCGGGCTGGGTCATTGATGGAGATATATTGGTATCGGCTGACGGGTCACTCAGAATTGACAGTCTGCACAATGTGATCACCACCTATGACGACAACCATAACAAGATGGTTTCGATAGACAAAAATGGTATCCAGCTCTATAAAGACGGCAGATATCTTGGTTTTATCGGCACAAATTTTATTGTAGGTACAAACAAATACGGTCTGGTTTTTGACCTTGATACAGAGGGCGACTATATGTGCTGGAGTTCCAAAGACACTGCCGGCAGCAGCACCTATAATATCAAGTTTTATTATGACCGGAATAATGGATTTGTGTTCAATGACGATGTTTCTATAAATGGAGATTTATCGGTCACGGGAAATATACAATGCAATACTTTTGGTGGTTACACACTCACGAGGAACACCCATACAACATCAGACGGAACAGTCCTCAAATACTGGGGGTGGAATTAAATTGAATAGTGAATACAGAGTAAATGCCTATGAACTGAATCAAATTGTTATGTACGCTGTTCGCGGAGAGTGCGACAGCCGTACGGCTACTTTCAGCATCGTTGAAGCATCCGGTGTTGTTGCTGCAACATCAAATGCTGTTGTGCAGGATCTGATGCTGAACCTTACGGATTATTCAGCAAAGCTGTACGCTTCTCTCAGCGATGGGACGCTGGTATATTGTGACGGTACGATAGAGGATGCACAAAACGGTGTAGTCAGCTTTCTGCTTTCCGCCGCATTTATGGCAGTTCCCGGCAAGGCTTCCTGCACGATTGTGTTAACAAAAGCTGATACCAATCTCCGGATAACCGGTATTGCGCTTAACGTACAAGAGAGCAGCATTGAGAGTACCGTGTTGTCTGCGTACAGGGGTACATCGTTCGGAGTAGAAATACTGTTGTTAAATCCGGATGACACGGTCTATACGCTCACGTCGGGGGAAGTACTTCATCTCAAAGTCAAGGCTTCTCTAAACTCGGAAACCATTCTGACAGACAAAACAGCAACCGTATCCGATAAGACGAGTAATGACACCTATGTTATCACTTTTGCGCCCGAAGATACAGCTTCGCTCAATGCCGGTACATATTATTATCACATCGGTTTGCAGTCGGGAGAGGAGTACTATATAGTGATTCCTCCAAGTAAGCTGCTGCTGAATCAGCTATGAAACGCGGAGGGATAAAATGCTTACAGGATATATAAAAACGGTTAAGCCGATCACCGGCACGCTGATGCATTCGCCTGAGAGAGTCGATTATTTCACCGCACAAATGAGCCTGCCGGCTGCGACCGAGATCGTTACGACTCCGGAAACAGGCAGTATCACAGGTCTTGACCT
>CACYDW010000126.1 GCA_902773325.1 uncultured Ruminococcus sp. | reverse complement strand
GCGATCATCTTATCTTTGAACCCGGTTCAATACCGTCAAGGAATATGACCTTTGCCCCGTCTGCGGTATCGGCTGCAAGTATCATTCCGTTGCTTTCTACGCCGCACAGAACGGCTGGTTTAAGATTGGAAACAAGAACCACCGTTTTGCCCGTAAGCTGATCCGGTGTGTAATACTGGGCAATGCCGCTTGCAACGGTGCGTTCTCCGGCGCCGTCGTCAAGAGTAAGCCGCAGAAGCTTTCGGGACCTCTTTACAGGCTCGCAGGCAATAACCTTTGCCGCGCGGAGATCGACCTTCATAAAGTCATCTATGCCGATAACGGCAACTCCCTCGCAGGGCTCCGCAGATTTTGCGGAAGCTTTTTTTGTGTCATTTCCGGCAGGCTTTTCCTCTTCCTTTTTCTGGGAACCGATAAGGGCGTTAAGAGCTTCAATCTCCTTGTCAACATCGATCCTTGGGAAGATTATATCTCCTTTGTGTACGGTAACATTGCAGGGCAGAGTGCCGAATGTGCCGACCGTGTCATAGCTGACTGCGTTTTCATCGGCTCCGATCTGCTGCCATACCACAGGCATGGTAGAGGGCATAAACGCCGAAAGCAGGGTGGAAACTATGCGTATGGTTTCAAGCAGATTGTAAAGAACACACGCAAGACGAGGCCTGCTGTTTTCGTCCTTTGCAAGTATCCAGGGTGTGGTTTCGTCTATATATTTGTTGGCTCTTGAAACAACCTTGAATATTTCTTCAAGTGCCTTGTTGAGCTGTGTTTTGTCGATATAATCGTCAACAATGTCGCTGAGTGCCGAAGCCTGCGCGATCAGGTCGTCGTCAAAGTCTCCGCTCTGCTGTTCTGTGGGCAGTGTGCCGCCGAAGTATTTTTCAACCATTGCCACTGTGCGTGAAACAAGGTTTCCAAGGCCGTTTGCAAGGTCTGTATTGATGCGGTTTATCATGATCTCGTTAGAGAAGGAGCTGTCTGCACCGAGAGCCATCTCTCTGAGAATGTGATAACGGATAGAATCGGCGCCGTAACGCTGACCCAGTACAAAAGGATCGATCACATTGCCCAGGGACTTGCTCATTTTTTTGCCGTCAAAGGTGATCCAGCCGTGAACAGCCAGGTGCTCAGGCAGTGGGAGATCCAGAGCCATCAGCATAGCAGGCCAGATTATTGCATGGAAACGCATGATATCCTTTGCGACCATGTGGATGTCTGCCGGCCAGAATTTGTCGTAATCGCTGAAACGACCGTTTTCATAGCCCAGGGCGGTAATATAGTTGGAAAGAGCGTCGATCCATACGTATACAACGTGCTTTTCGTCAAAGGTTACGGGGATTCCCCATGTAAAGCTGGTTCTTGAAACACAAAGGTCCTCAAGTCCGGGCTTTATGAAGTTGTTTACAAGCTCGGATGCACGGGTCTTGGGACGAAGATAATCGGTCTCTGTGAGCAGTTTTTCTATTCTGTCGGCAAATGGTGACATTTTAAGGAAATAAGCTTCTTCCTTTGCTTCGGTAACGTCACGTCCGCAGTCCGGACATTTGCCGTCCACAAGCTGTGACTCTGTCCAGAAGCTTTCGCAGGGTGTGCAGTACTTGCCTTTGTATTCGCCCTTGTAGATGTATCCCTTATCGTAAAGTTTTTTGAAGATCTTCTGAACGGATTCAATATGGTAGTCGTCTGTGGTGCGGATGTAGCGGTCATAGCTGATGTTCATATACTTCCACAGCGCTTTGAAACTGTCAACTATTTTGTCAACATATTCCTTTGGGGTGACTCCGGCTTCGTTTGCCTTTTGTTCGATCTTCAGGCCGTGTTCATCCGTTCCGGTAAGGAACATTACGTCATAGCCCTGCATCCTTTTATATCTGGCAATGGAGTCGCATGCAGCGGTGGTATAGCAGTGGCCGATATGGGGATTGCCGGAGGGGTAATAGATCGGAGTAGTGATATAGTATTTTTCTCCGTTATGTTTCTTCATTATATTCTCTCCTTTTTGGGACTGTTAAGATTATTCCTTCAGTTAGTATCGTCGGTTTTGACAAGATATATCCTGCCGTATTCTTTGAATCCGGATTTGCGGAACAGAGCCATAGCCGCCTGATTTTTGACATGAGTATAGAGTACGGGCTTCTGGCTGCATGCAAGGATCCTGTTAATAATGAAGCAGCACATCTGATAGCCGATGCCCTCGCGTCTGTAGTCTTTCAGTACGGCAATGGATTTTATACGGATATAGTTATCGGTATGGCCTCCGATAACGGCATTTGCCAGCATTTTGCCGTCCTTTACGAAAGCGT
>CACYDW010000125.1 GCA_902773325.1 uncultured Ruminococcus sp. | reverse complement strand
CGGAGGTGATCGTTTTGAAGAAAACAAAGAGTAGAAAACTGATTTTATCAGTTGCTGGCGGTCTTGCGGCTTCATGCGCCATCATAGGGACGATAGCTTTTCTGTCCTCGTACGATGAGGTGGCAAATGTTTTCAAAGGCGGCAATGTCAGTATCATTCTGTCCGAACCGGACTATCCGGGCGATACATCACCGGAGGTGACGGCTGTTGCCCATAATGCGGTGGTAGATAAGAACCCCCGGATTACCAATAACGGAGATAACGGTACTTATGTGTTCCTGAGAGTGACAGTACCGTTGGAAAAGATTACAGAGCTGAAACCGGACGGCACCGCGATGGATAAGCAGATCGTTGGGGGAGTAGTGTCGCCGTTATTGCAGGAACTGTTTTACATGAAAATACAGGATCAGTCGGTCAATGATTTTACAAACGGCTTTCATAATACCGAATGGATCGAGTTGAAGCAGTTCGCAGCCGGAGGCAGCTATAACGAGTCCGGTATATGGAGCTATGACAGCGATGCACAGACAAGAACCTACTTGTTTGGATATTACCGTGTGCTCGAACCGGGGAAAAAGACCGATGCGCCGTTGTTCGATCAGGTACAGCTTAAAAACATGAAGGAACAGTTTTTATTCAGCAATTTTCTCAAACAAATCAACATTGAAGCATTGGGCATACAGTCCGATGCGCTTGAAGGAATCGATACCTCTCAGCCTATGAATGAGGAAAAGCTGTCGGCTATTTTCCGTTTGATTGATGAATGATTGGGGGGACTGAATGATGAAGCATAAAAAAGTAATTTTGGGTGCTGTTGTGCTAAGTGCGGTTCTGCTGACGCTGATGATCGGAGGCACGCTGGCATATTTTACGGTGTATGACTCTGTCGATAATAACCTCACTATAGGTAACGTGAATATAGTCCTCACAGAGCCGGAATTTCCCGAAGAACCCGAAAGCAGGATCATTGTTCCGTTCAGCACCATACCGAAAGACCCGCAGGTTACCAATGTGGGCAAAAATAACGCTTTTGTGTTTATAAGGCTGACCGTACCGAAGGGAGAGATCGAACCGGTAAATGATGACGGCAGCCTGAAATATCCGGATTCGGTCACTTTTACAGACGGCGTAAGAAGCAGCCGGACCGAAATAGCGGAGCTGTTCAGACTTGTATCCGATGCTCCTGTTTCCGGCAGAGCAGCATTGACAGAACCGGCGGGTATTGACGCGGACACCGCGCAGCTCTATGACAGCGATTGGTATCTTCTTCCGAATATCGACTATGATAAGAACTGGTATCTGATCGATAAAACGGAATCAGCTTCTGAGAATACATACGTCTTTGCGTATAATAAGGCACTGCCGTCCGCAAGTAATGCAGCTTCACCCACTGATACACAGAGCACACCGATTTTTAACGGTGTAAAGCTTGCCTACTTTGTAGAGGATGAAACGATGTATCAATCGCCCGATACCATATCGGTCAATGCGTATGCGATCCAGTCGGACGATCTGCTCGACAGCGGTGATCTTGTGACGGCTGATCTGAATCAGAATGCTCCTGAGGTCTGGCAGCTGAAAAGGATTTTTGAGTATTTTAGTAATCAAACGGGGGTATGAGCATGAAACGGAAACGTTTGATCATCGGTGCAGCGGCAGCAGCGGCGGTCATTGCTGTCGGGGTCGGGATAAGCGGTGCTTATCTGATCTCAACACCGGTCGGAATGGATAACGATATTGTGGTAGGATATGACAAAACAGAGATCATAGAGGATTTTGATCCCCCGTCAGAGCAGAAATCGGGTGCGGCGACCTGCTACAAAAAGAAGGTAACCGTCAGGAATACCGGAGATACACCCTGCTACGTCAGAATGTTTGCGGATTTTTCCAGCGGCTTTATCCGGAAAATATCCTATTTTTCCTACGATAATGCAGACAGTGCAGACCCCGCTTCTAAAACCTATCATAGTGCGATACTTACAATGGCGGACGGCTACTTTATCAAGGAAGTAAGCTCAGATGCCAATCCGCATAAGGGGTGGGTGTATATACCTGAGGCACAGGACGGACAGATCGGCGGGTATTACTACTACACCGAAATACTGGAGCCGGGTGAAGAAACACCGCCGCTGTTTACGTATGTAAAAACAGACTATACCGGAACCGGTGAGGACGTACAGCAATATGACGTGATCGTCTATTCCGAATCGGTTCAGATCGTGACAAAGGACGGAAAATCAGCTCCTGATGCCGGAGAAACCGACAGATATCAGACGGTCTGGAAAGAGTATTTGGGTTGATTGATTTGAGATCCGGGAGGGAAACTGTATGAGAAAAGTACTATACAGAAAAAAACATATCCTCATGAAAATGCTGTCATTGATACTATGTGCCGCATTGATGAGTGCAAGCACGGACTTTTCATCGATCGGTGAAATGATCGTCAATGCCGTGGGCAGAAACACACTTCATGAATGGATCGTTGAAGCAATCTGGGATAATTACGATTCCAAAAATTATGAATTGACATCGAGCTATAATGAAACGCTGCGCCCCAAAATGATCATCAAATATTACCTTGCAAAGGCTGCAAAGGATTATGCGGTGGGCGATGTGCGCTTCACCATAGAGGGTATTGATGATGTGGGCAGAGAAGGTCTTTTCACTGCGAAAACGACTGTCAATCAGAGCGATTCCAAATGGCTTCTGGATGAGAACGCTCCCGCAGGTCAATATGTTTTCTACAATAAATATGAGATCAAGAAGGACGAGGCACTTTCGGGCGGCTTTGAAATGATGTGGGAATTCAATTCGAGGTCAGGTCGTAACGGATATGAGAAAACGATCGTGCCGGTATTTTCTGTGAATGACGGCACGGGCAACTATAATTCTATTGATTTGCCGGAGTTGACCTTCCAATATAATTCTGTCAGAGATTTCTATCATCTGTATCTTTATACTGAGAAGATCAAATCCAGTGAATATCAGAAGGTCAACGGAATTGGTCCTGACGGCAACGGTACTGTTTACGAAAACTATGTATGGTATAATGAGACAGTCAAGTTCAATCCTCAGAAGAAGGCAAGAGGACTCAGTGTGAGCGACCTGTTTGTAACGGTAAAGGTTACAGACCCGAACACAAATGTTGAGATCAGTGAGGATCAATATAAGCGTATCGAAGTCCTGAAGGCTAACGGAAACAGAACACATTTGACAAAATATAGTAATCTAATGGATATCACCCACCTTGAATCAGACAGGGGTGTTTCTGTATGGGGCTATTATGAGTTTACTGACCGTACAGGAGATATCGGCAACAATGATTACGTATTCTATCTTGGTTATCCCAATCGTGACGCGGCTCTGATGTTTGACCCGTATTTTGACGGAAAAAAAGCGGATGTCACGGTTTATCTCGATGCGTTATATCTGGACGAAGATGAATATGTTTCTGTAAGCAACTATGATGCCTCAGTCGGTGAATTGGTCTTTGCCGAATTAGCTGGGATCACTCAAAACTATGGATTTCAGTACGGACCGGGCGGTTATGGACATAATAAACGCAATCCGTATTACGAAAAAAGCGACCACACCCAGCCGGATTCCGACACATCGCGTCTGCTTGCAGATAAAATATACAGCGATGCGATCGTGGAATTTACTCTGACGATCAAAGGCGGAGAAAACTATACTTATTCCTCTGCTGCTTCACAGACGACATACGAGTCATCACAAACACAGCAGCGAACCACCTCTTCCTCGCCAACCGGTTACGATTATCGTAAATATGGCTTTTGTGCGATACAGGGTGATGACTGGCTTGCCATCGAAACGGAAAGCGGACAATTCCGCCGCCTTGGTGCAGATGAATACGACATTGCAACGGTTACCGTTCCGGCAGATGTCTATAAGCTGGAATATGATGTTTATGTTGCAACCGCTCTGGATACCCGTCTGGAAGATTATCAATACATAGGTAAGGGCAAAACGGACAGAGAAAAGGTGTTCCGTTTTGCAAAAGATAAGGGCTACTGCGCCATGTATATCAAATTCTACGGTATTAAGGGAGAATGGGAACAGAAAACCAAAGTGGGAATTCGTTTCCATATCAAGGATGATGTTCCATATATTGACCCCGTAACCAAGCAGCCTGTTATTGACCCCGAAACCAACGAGCCTGTCATGTGGCCAAAGCCGAATCTTGCAGGCAATATCGGCAATTTCAGCTATTTCAGAATGTTTTATATGGATGGTGAAAGAAGCGCAAGTATAGCAAACAGTAATCAGACATTTACTGTCAGTGATCAGAATTATTTCGGCAGCTATGCGAAAAATACGATCATGCCGAACGACCTGCTTCTCTATAATGATGACACGATCGCCGCTTCTGACCCGAAAAGCAAGGGCTATATTTACCGTTGGTGGTCGAATGTCTTTCTGCGGGAAGCCGTTACCATGCTGTATTCCAGAACGGTGACCAATGACGGCGAAGATGCAGAAACCTATGTCAAGACCATTGACGATGATTACGGCGGCGGCTATGCTTTCCCGATCTCCACGATCGGTATGATCAAGGGTGAAGAAAACGCGGAGATGAAAAAATTCTCCATCCATACGCTTCTGCCGCCCGACCTGAAACCGCAGAGTGATCTTTCCGGAATACGATACGGCAGCGGTGCAGATGAAATACTGGAGGGTATAAAGCTTGAGGGCTTTGCATTCGGTGCGGACGGAAATGAGATCACAGTAGAACAGCTTGAGGATCATGTGGAATATGATATCCGCGTACTCGATACCGGAGAAACGGTTGTAACGGCATATTTCGATTTCTCCGATATGCCGATCAATATTACCGGTCTGACGAGTGTAAAGATGACCTATCCCGTGCGCGTGGACAGAATGACACATAAATCAGGCACGAAGGATTATACCATAAACTCCTATACCTCCATACAGGACGAAGGCGTTCAGAAAATCGATGGCACATCGATTCAGAACGATGTTCATGACATCAACAATAATGGGGATGATGAAGAATTTGTCGCCATATCGGAAGCGGAGGTTCTCGGCAAGGAAACCGTTGAGGAGTGGCGCGATGCGGCATATAAAACGGTAAAGACCTACTTTACAAGTCAGTATACCTCTGCTGTGGTCAATGCAGAGGAGCATATCGACAACCATGTTCAGGTATTTTCCAGCGCGACAGATGATTCAAATCCGGATGAAAGAAACAGCTACAGCTACCGTCTGGAAATGGAGATCGGAGAAGCGACCAGCAATATCGTTCTGTATGATAATATTGAGCCGGAAAATACGATCACCTACAATAATGCCGGTTCTGATATCAATGTTGATTCCGAATGGCACGGTAAGCTGCTGAGCGTGGATACCACCATACTCAGCAAGATCGAAAATCTGAACTATAAGGTATTCTACTCTCTGACTGAAAATCAAAGCTTCTATAAGACCGATGGCAGCCGCAATATCAGCAATTGTGAAACATCCGATATAAATTGGCATGAGATGAATTCAAACAGCAGCAGAACCCTCTGGACAGTACCGACAGAAGATCAGGGTAAAGCACGTTCCATAGCGGTAAGTATTGATACGAGTCAACTCAAGAGCGGAGCACTTTCAAGGTGTACATTATATGTAGTTGTCAATATGCAGTCGCCGAAGTGGCCTGAAACAGAGCCGACCGGGGTATATATGGCAAGAAACGTCTATGCGTTCACGTATGACAGATCGATATCAACCGGCACAAGCTCATCGATCATACCCGGCGTTCTATATTCTCCTGTCACGAATGTTGCGATGATCGAGAATCTTCCCGAAGTGATCTTCGAGAAGAGGGATGGCAACATTTCGGGTCAGAGAAGGCTGAAGGGCGCGGAATTTGAGCTTTATGAGGATGTCAACTGGGATAGCGATGATGACACCAAAGCCGGAAAGATCGACAGCGAAGATATTCTTGTTGATTCCGGCGCAACCAATAATCTCGGCCGCTGGATGACCTATAAGATGCACTATAACAAAAACTATCTTCTGCTTGAAACAAAAGCACCGGACGGCTTCTATGCAGTCACCAATCCGATGCCTGTGAAAATCACAGATGAGAGCGGAGAGTACAGTTTTACTGTTCCTGTGATCAATAAGCGAAACCCCGGCACCGTACAGATCATTAAATACGATGCAGACAAATACAAGGCAGACGACGAAGCGAAGGAAAACCTTGCGGGAGCGGAGTTTGAGGTCTATACCTCCGCCAATGAACAGGTATTCTTTGTTGATAACGGTGACGGCACCTATACCTATGATGAAACAGCGACAGATATTGTGGGTACTTGTGTAACCAATGAGAACGGTATCAAGCTCATCAATATGCCGTGGGGCAACTATTACATTAAAGAGGTGTCACCTCCTCCGGGATTTGATATCAACGGAGAGGTCGTGCAGTTCTCCATAACTGCCCATAACACAGGCGAAGATGAGCACGGCGACCCGATTATTATCAAGGTGAATAAGAGCGACACAGAGCAGACTGCATCACTGTACCTGAAAAAGTTCTCCGATAACGGCGATGTTCTGCAAGGTGCTTGGTATCACCTATACAAGTGGAATGCCACCGATAAAAAGTGGGAGATCAAGGCGGCGAACCTCCAGTCGGATAAATCCGGCTTCGTCAAGGTCAATGACCTCAAATTCGGCAAATACCGATTTGTGGAGATCAACGCGCCGATCGGCTATGATATGAAGGGTGTCACGGACGATGATAACACAGCGAAGTCGCCGCGCATCGACCAGATCAAATTTGATGGTCTGGCAGCGGGACAGACACTTGATCCACTGAAATATGTGAACCGCGAAACCGGTACGATCACGCTGAATGCCGATACAGTCGGTCTGACGCTTTATGTGAATGATGTGGATCCCCGCAAGCTGGGCAGTGCAACCATCAAAAAACTCAAGGACGATGGCACACCCTTGCAGGGCGCAGTATTTGATCTGTATATGATCGCGGATGACGGCAGCAAAATGCTGATCAAAAGCGGCATGACGACAGATGCAGACGGTATGATCAGCTATGATACCGGTGACGAGCTGGAGGATGGCTACTACGGTGCGGCGAACCTCGAATGGGGCAGATATGAGTTTGTTGAAACCTATGTTCCGACAGGCTATCAGCTTGATACCACACCGGTCGGTTTTGAGATCAATGCTAAAAATGTTAGTGTCATGGCGGAGCTTGTGAAGTATAACAGCCCCAAAAAGGGCAGTGTCATACTGAATAAGCTTGCCGAAGAGAACACCAATGTCGGCGGAACGGTCATCGCGGCAAATTCACCGCTGGCAGGTGCGGTATTCTCATTGTATACGTCAGATGACAGGCTAGTCAGGCTGCATAAGGTCAGCGAAGCGCACTATGTGCTTTCCGGAACCGCTTCCGAAAACACCGAAGCAGAGCTTGTTACCGGCAGCACAGGTGCAGATCTGGGACGTCTTTATATTGACGGTCTGGAATGGGGCAGCTATTATCTCGATGAGATCAGAGCACCGAGCGGCTTCAAAACGGCTGAAAAAACGCGTTTTACCGTAAATGCCTATACGTGCAATGCGGCGCAGGAATTAGATTGCTATGACGGCAAGATGGAATGTGAGCTGATCATCAACAAGGAGGTCAACGATATTGTTGACAGCTTCGGAACAGCCTACTTCCTGTTCAGGATCACGGATGTCAATAACGAAGAGAATTCGTGGATACGCACCATTGCCGTCGGTAAAGACACAAGAAAAGGCAGTGTTTCCATGAGTGTGCCGGTGGGCACCTATAAGGTGGAGGAGCTGCGGGTCGCAAGATATAAACTTACCGACTCATTGATGACGCCGTTTGGCAAGACGAATAATGCAGTGATAACGAAAAACCTTGACGATTCGCTGAACTGCGTGTTCAATGTCGGAGTAGGGCAGACAGGTGTTGCAGATGTCACATTCAAGAATACGCTGTCCAATTATCTCGGAATCGGTGACAATTCCTCTGTTACCAACATTCTTCCGGCAAAGAGGAAAATTACCGGACTGAGCCTTGAATACACGAAGGTCGTTCCCGTTGTGAAAAACGGCGATGGCTACTACGATCTGCAAACCACGGAGCTTGTGGGCTATCTGGTGTATGACGATGGTTCAAGATCAGCACCTCTGCCGAAGTCAGTGCTTGATCTGATCACCTATAACAATGCTGATTCCACCGGATTCAGGGTTTATAACGGAACGAATGACGCCAACTCCGAGCAGATGATCTCTGCGGTGCTGGATGGGTCGAATTCATCGGTAGCGGCTTTGCTGCCCGATCTGAACGGCAAAAAGCTGCGAACCAACTTCTTTGTCACGATCGGTTCACTGAATACAAAGAGTGTTCAGAAGGTCATTTATAATGTAGATGCCAATAACGCGACCTACTTTGTGAAGAACAACAAGAGAGTCACGTCCTATGTGGCATATTATGATCACGGCGTGCGCGTTAACGGCAGCTATATCGTTCCCACGAAGATCGATGATACCAACGGCGAAGTAATGTACTGGATGGATAAGATCACAGACGGTGCAACTGTGGCATCGATGTCTGAATCAGAGGTCATCAACTGGCTGAATAATCATCCGGAGAAAACGGTAGTGAATCTGTATGTCCGTATCGGCAGACCGGTGTATAAATTCGGTCAGGACGATAACAAAGACCCGGACGATGAGGGCGGATATGACCCGGACGACCCGGATAACCCGTATGCCGACCCCGACCCGAATCCTGATCCCGACCCGGATAAGCTCGAGAAATATGACGAGTGGACGGCAGACAGGGACGGATATTACCTGATTCGCGCATGGGGCGCAAGCGGCGGCGACACGCATAATTACGAGGATTACGCACAGCGTGATACTGATAACCGCGGCGGACACGGCGGCTACAGTGAAGCCTATGTTTATCTGACAGCGGGCACAACGCTGCATATTTTCCGCGGCGGAAAAGGCATGAACGCAAAAGAAAGCGGAGATCAGACATCCGATTTAGGCGGACCTGTCGGCGGTGTATACGGCGGCGGTAACGGCGGCAGCGGTGCTGTGCATAACAACGGCATCACCGGCACAGGTTCAGGCGGCGGTACGACCTATATTTCCCTGTCGAAGAACCCCATCAAAACGGGTGAAGAATGGAATACCGAGGGAGTATTGCTGGTTGCAGGTGCAGGCGGCGGCGCAGGTACAGGCAGCAATGGCGGTGACGCAGTGAGCGCAGAGTCAGCCAACACAGAAAATCCGCAGGGCTTCGGTGCAAATTCCGCAGATCGCAATGCAGGCGGCGCAGGCGGCGGCTATTACGGCGGCAGCGGCAACGCAGGCGGCAGCAGCTATGTTGCCAGCGGTACGATTTATGCAGACTTCCAGTGTGCACAGATGGTATCGACCCGCACACTCGGCGGCGATGTGGAGATACCCACCTACAGCGGCGCAAGGCTTGACCGTGCAACCGGAAAAATGATCGGTCACATCGGCAACGGCTACGCAGAGATCATTCCGTATGATGATCAGGTACCGATTCCATACACCGGTCAGGTCGGCAGCTTTACAGCACCGGTAGCGGGCTATTATCAGCTTGAAGCATGGGGTGCAGCCGGCGGCGCGAGCCGTAAATCAACTATGCCCCCTCCAAACCTTGATGAATCAAAGTATGAATTAACCGAAGGAGGTCGCGGAGGATATTCCACAGGTATGGTTTATCTTGCTCAAGGACAGACCATTTACTATGCTGTAGGTGGAATGGGTAAAACGCTAAGAAGAAATTCCGATTCATCCGTACAGGAAATAGACTGGACAACAGAAACAATAACCCCAAGTAGTTTGAGTGAACGCCATCAGTATTTTGACGGCGGTGGATTTAACGGCGGTGGAAAATCAAGATTCATTGATGAAGGTGGATTTTGGGATAGCGGCACAGGCGGCGGTGCAACTCATTTCGCATTAAGTATGCCTACGGACAGCACGGCAATAGGAGAATTGAAGGATTATGTTGACGAAAAAGACAGCGTTCTGCTTGTAGCCGGCGGCGGTGGCGGAAGTTCTTTTTACCAAAGTTGTTTATCGTTGTTTGGTGCCTCTGCTGAGTCAGATAAGTTTTGGCATTACGGAAAAGGCGGTGCCGGCGGTGGCTTGGAAGGTCAGGGAAATATAGACAACGATGCCGGTGCAGGTCCATCGGGTACGCATGGTATCTTGCACGCAACAGGTGGCACACAAACAGACGGTGGTTACGGAACTTCCAGTAATGAAACCAGTTATCCGTCATCGCTTATGATTTGTTCGGGAAGTTTTGGTATGGGTGGCTCGGATGCTAGATACAACTCCGGCGGCGGCGGCGGTTGGTACGGTGGTTGTTCAACTGGACTTCAAGGCGGTGCAGGCGGCTCAGGCTATGTCGGCAACACACTTCTTGTCAACGGTAAAACCATTGCCGGAAATACGGAAGATTACGAAATGTCAGACGGCACAACCGTAGTTCCGACAGACATACCGACCTATGAGGGCGCAATCGTTGACGATGGTATTGTCGGTACAGATTGTTACGATGCAACCATGATCGGTAACCGCGGCGATGGTTTTGCACAGATCACCTACATTGGCAATCTCCAGACGATCGATTATGACTATTCCGGCAGGATAGAAACCTTTACAGCACCGTTTGCAGGCTACTATCTGCTTGAAGCGTGGGGCGCACAGGGCGGCAGAAGCGGTCTTGGCGACAATACAGATGTACCCAGCGAATTCCTCAACATTGAGGGTCTGCGGACAGACATCCAGTCGCATTATAACGCAGAGGGCGGCCGCGGCGGCTACTCATACGGCTATGTATATCTCACAGCCGGACAAACCATCTATCTTGCAGTCGGCGGCGAGGGT
>CACYDW010000124.1 GCA_902773325.1 uncultured Ruminococcus sp. | reverse complement strand
TCCGAAGGGGTGTGGGGGCGACCGGAAAGCCCCCACAGTCAGCCGATGATTTATCAAAGTATAAAAAATTTAGTATAAAACGGAGCAGAGGTGATTTTTTCACTTCTGCTCCGTTTTGTTACGGCTGATGAATCAATATTTTACTGAGATGTAACGGTGAAATGCTTTTTGACAACACTGCCGGTTTCGTCCTTGACCTTGACGCAGATATCATAATCTCCTGTCTGCCGGGGAGAGATCACGACCTCGGTATTTTCGGAATAGCTCTGTCTGGTAGTCCACTTGGTGCTTGATGATTTCTTGTAATAAACAGCGTACTCCTTGTTGCCGCTGCCGCCTGTTGCTGCACAGCTCAGAACGACCATGCCGCCATGCTGTACGGTTGTCAGGTTGATCGTGGAGGTGTTGGCAAGCTTATTGCAAACGCTCAGGGAGAGATACTTTTTCCTGATAGTGCCGCTGCTGTCCTTTGCCTTGACGCAGACATCATAGTCACCTGCTTCGGCAGGCTTGATGGTAACAGCGGTCTTGGTACTGTTAGTCAGTGCTGTTGTCCATGCGGTATCGGCTTTTTTTCTGTAATAAACCGAATAGGTGCAGTTCGTGCCCTCTGTGACCTTCATGTTGACGGTGACCGACTTGCCGATGGTAATGTTCTCCTGAGAAAGGGCGGAGTTGTTCATCCAGATCGGCTCAAAGGAGGTACCGTAATACTGAATGTTGTAGGGATTGGCAGCATACTGTTCGGCAACACTGCCCGGCTCACCGTAAACGGTAAAGTCTTTGCAGCCCTCAAACGCAGAGGAAACATAATATTGGATACCGGACGGCACAATTGCTTTTTTCAGATTGGTACAGTCTGCAAAGGTATGATAAAGCTGTACGTTCCGGTCGGGGAGTACAACGTTTTCCAGAGCGGTGCAGCCGCAGAACGGAGCCTGACCCAGCCATGTAACGCTGTCAGGGATCTCGACACTCTTAAGGCTTGTGCAATCCTCAAAGGCATAGGCATCCAGAGTTTCCAGCCCGAACGGGAGTGTGACGGAGGTGAGAGCTTTGCAGTATAAGAATGCGCACCTGCCGATATAGGTTACATTGGCGGGGATATTCACCTTTTCAAGGCTCTCGCAGCTTGAGAAGGTGTAGGCATTGATTCGGGTAATGCCCTTGGGAAGGGTCATGCTCCTGATGCTGGAGCAGCCTGAAAAGGCGCTGTTGCCGATCTCCGTAACGCTGCTCGGAATGTTGACGGTCGTCAGATTGGAGCAGTACAGGAATGCATCGCCGCCGATGGTTTTCAGTCCGGAGGGGAGCTTGATGCTTACCAGACCCTGGCAGCCTGCGAACGCATGGTCGGCAAGAGCCTTTGTGCCGGCTTTGATGGTGATGGTGGTGTTGTCGGGCATATCGCCCTTATAGAGAGCGGTTTTTCCGATATACAGAAGTCCGTCTGGCTGGTTATCCAGCCAGAGTACACCGTTCAGGGCATACGGACCGAGATATTCAATATTGCTGCTGATGGTGAGATCATTCAGCCTACCACAGCCGGCGAAAGCACTTTCGTTGATCGTGGTCACGCTGTTTGTCATGGTAAAGCTTGTCAGTCCTTCACAGGAGTCGAAGGCGTACTCGTCAATAGTGACAACAGTGTCAGGCAGAGTGACGCTTGTCAGAGCAGTGCAGTAGCTAAAAGCGGATGCCCCAATGGTGGTAACACCGCTTGGAACGGTAAAGCTGCCGCTTTTGCTGCGGGGGCAGAAGATCAGTTTTTTGCCGTCTTTACTGTATAATACACCGTTAACACTCTTGATGTAGGGATTGTTGGCATTGACGGAAATGGTTTTGAGTTTATTATTGTATGCGAAGCACTCCGGTGCAGTGATTCCCTCATAATAGTCCTCCACATAGCTGTCAGGGAACATGAATGTGCTGGGCAGGCTGACGCTTGTCAGGTTCGTACATTCCTCGAGTGCTCTGCGTCCGAGCGTCTGCATACCCTCAGGGAACACAATGCTTGTCAGCTTTTCGCAGCCGTCAAATGCGCCGCAGTCATCAGAATAGGAGTCTGTGCGGATGCTTCTGACGGTCTTAGGCAGTACCAGCTTGCCCGATTTACCCTTGGGGCAGATATCGAGATAGGTCTTGCTTTTGTTGAGCAAAAGACCGTTCTCGGACGCATAGTACTTGTTGCCGGTGCTGACATTGATCGTTGTGAGATTGTTGCAGCCCCAGAATGCCATGCGGCTGATTTCGCTGACACTGCTCGGAATGGTAACGGTTTTGATGCTGTCGTTGTTAAAAAAAGCTCCGTCACCGATATATACGACCTTTTTGCCGTCAATGGTTTCGGGAATCACAACATTTTCACTGTTTCCGTTATAACCGGAAAGCCGGAGTCCATCATCATACTCCCAGTATTCATAGTCGCTAGAAGCCGCACTGACAACGGTGTTGATACCCATCAATGTGCCTGCGGAGGTGCTCACTCCTGCGCCTGTCAGCATGGCGGTAGCCATCAGGCAGGCAATGATTTTGCGGACGGAATTTTTTTTCATAGTGCTTATCAATCCTTTCATGAAATATATCCGGTGTTTGTTTCTTCGCGCTGCTGTGAAAAATCATAGTACGCATCTGCTTGTTCCATTATAATACTTTTGTTTTTGCTGTGTCAATAAAAATAATGCAATATTCACGGAAATCAATTTTACCGGGCAGTTTCCCCGGGGGAAACCCTTCCTGAAAAAACGGACTTTTTGCCCATATCTGATACAGCAAATAGAACTTAAACGGAAAAATATACCACAAATTTCCGAAAATTGATTTCCGTGAACAGCGCTGCACCCTATTCCGCGTTTTCACTCAGGCGGCAGAGAATCTCACTCTTCTATGTAAGGCAGACGTTCTGAACCAAAAATGATATTCTTCCAAAACTGAGCAAAACAACAATATTCGCGATAAAATGTTAAAAAACTATTGACTTCGCATAAAAATGGTAGTATACTTGAAAAACAGATGATAAATATTCATAAAGTGTGCTTACGGCGGATAGTATCAACAAATCAATTTTCACTTAAAAGAGTACGATCGGCTGCTGTCAATTCATTGGTGGAGATGTCCTGTCATGTCAGATGAGAATATGAACGATAATGATACTGTAAAGAATAAGAAGTCAGAAAAAGCAGAGTTGATCTCCAACTTTTTCTTTTCGTTTTTCTTTACGTTTTTCGTCCTCATCGTCATCGGTCAGGCAGCACTGCATTTTATGGGATTCAGCTTGCTGAATGTGCAGACAGGCAGTATGTCCCCGAAGATACCTGTCAATACATTGATATTTGTGCAGTCGACCGACCCTGCCGAGATCCGTGAAGGTGATGTGATAACCTTCGTTATCAATCAGCAGGGGACTCTTGCAACTCATCGTGTGATAAAAATAAATTCCGGCAGCCGTACATTTGTCACGAAGGGCGATGCCAATAACACCGATGACGGCAATATCTCATGGGATAACGTTGTTGGTGTGGTTCGCTTCAAAATACCGAAAATCGGCGGATTTTTTCAACTGGTGACCGACCCGAAGAACCGTCCGGTGATGATCGCCGTGATCGCCGCTTTGCTGGTGAGCAGCTTTATATGGGATTTTGCTCTCAATATCCGGAAAAAGCGCCGCCTTAAAAAACAACCGCCTGCTTCCGGAAATGACGAAAACAGCGGCTTATCACAATCAGCAAACGGTACATAACCGTTATGATATTCATTGCACCATTATGATAACAGGAGGACTTGATAATGAAAAAACTGAAATATGTATTGCTCGGAGCTTTGATCAGCGCAGTTGTAGCCACAAGTGTGGTTGTTCCTACCATTGCATGGCTTTCCTCTGCAAGTGATGAGGTTGTAAACACCTTTGAGGGCGGCGAAATCACTGTTACCATTGATGAAGCCCCCGTCGATGGCAACGGCAAGAGAACAGACGGTGACAGAGTTACCGGAAACAACTATAAATTTGTTGCCGGTTCTGTTCTGGACAAAGACCCCACGCCTACGATCAAAAAGGGCAGTGTGAAATCCTACGTATTTGTATGTGTAGAGAATGAAAACAGCGATGTATTCTCTCTGAACATCAACGATACGGCATGGCTCAAGGTCGCTGAAACAGGCGGCAAAACACTTTATGCCTACAGTACACAGGTAGATGCATCACAGGCAGATGCAGATGTTGTTCTCACACCGGTTTTCACACAGGTCACTGTTTCGGAGGACCTCACCAGTGAGCGGCTCGCTGAATTGAAGGCAATTACTCCCAGACAGTTCATCAAGTCACAGGCATTTGCCATTCAGGCAGAAGCCATCACCAAAAACACAGCGATCGACAAGGCTGTTGAACAATTCGGACTGACAGGTTCGGTGAACTATGTAGAGATCGCTTGATTCGTTTGCAAAGGAGTTGAGTCGTTGTGAAAAGAAAAACGGGTACGTTGGCTGTGAGCATAACCCTTCTGGCGCTATCCGTTGTTATTGCAGCTTCTGTTCTGCCCCACAATGCCACTCTTGCCTACATAACAAATCTATCGGATACTTGCATCAATACATTCCAGCATTCGGACGTTTCTGATACACCGCAAAGCTCTGTTCCCACGCAAAGCTCTGTCCCCACGCAAAGCTCTGTCCCCACGCAAAGCTCTGTCCCCACGCAAAGCTCTGTCCCC
>CACYDW010000123.1 GCA_902773325.1 uncultured Ruminococcus sp. | reverse complement strand
TCCGAAGGGGTGTGGGGGCGACCGGAAAGCCCCCACAGTCAGCCTATTATTTATGAAAGTATAAAAAATAATGTCGTTTACTATAATATTCCGCTTTCGACAGGCACAATAAAAAATATGGTCACACGCTGTGCAGAAAAAATAAAGCCTGTTCTGACGAATATAAGAAAAGCTCTTATTGCTGCACCGCTTCTTCACTGCGATGAAACAGGAACTCGTGTGGAAGGTAAAACAAGATGAGTACATAATGCATCAAATGAGAGTTATACCTATCTGACATTGAACAGCAAAAGAGGATCTGCGGCTATGGAGGATGCGGATATACTGCCGCATTTTACAGGAACGGTCGTGCATGATTGCTGGAATCCTTATTGGGAATTCTACAATGCAGCACACCAGCTTTGCTGTGTCCATTTACTGCGGGAATTGAACGGGGTGACAGAAAATCACCCGGAACAAACGGAGTGGGGGCTGAATAGTTACAAACTTTCAAATATAAACCGAAAAAAACTGTCCGGCAAAATTGATTTCCAATAGAATGTATGGTATAATAAATGAAAAAAAGACGGATGACCGCTGTGACGATTATTTGTCGGGAAATGGGGGAACTACATTGTTTGATGCGGTAAAAGTAAAAAATGACTGTGTGAAGTGGATACGGGATTTCTTTGAGGAAAACGGAAAGGGCTGTAATGCCGTTGTGGGAATTTCCGGCGGTAAAGACAGCTCGATCGTGGCGGCACTCTGCGTGGAAGCACTCGGCGCAGACCGGGTGATCGGTGTATTGATGCCTTGCGGTGAGCAGAGCGATATTGACAAGGCGAAGCTCCTTGTGGAAACACTTGGTATCAGGCACTATATCATCAATATAGAAGATGCCGTCAAGGGTCTTGTGGGCAGTATTCCGTTTGAGCTTTCGGAGCAGAGCCGGATCAACTTGCCGCCGCGTATCCGTATGTCAACGCTGTACGCGGTTTCTCAGAGCCATAACGGACGCGTTGCCAACACCTGCAATCTTTCGGAGGACTGGGTGGGATATTCAACGCGCTACGGCGATTCTGTGGGAGATTTCAGCCCCTGCTCCAATCTGACCGTTAACGAGATGAAACAGGTGGGACGTCTGCTCGGACTTCCCGATGTTCTGGTGGATAAAGTACCCTCAGACGGTCTGTGCGGAAAAACAGACGAGGATAACCTCGGCTTTACCTACGCAGAGCTTGACCGCTATATCCGTGAGGGTGTGATCGATGACCCCGCCAAAAAGGACAGGATCGACAGACTCCACAAGATGAATCTGTTCAAGCTCCGTCTGATGCCCTCATTCATGCCCGAAATGTAAAGGAGTTGCTGCATCAATCACAGCTTTTGACTTAGTGCTTCCCGAAGTATCAGAGAACAATGCTGCACACGGCTCAGCGGACTGCCGGACGGTGTGCGGCTTTTTGCTCTTTCAGAACAGGAGAATTCGTATGTTATCCAACGGATATGTTTCCGGTGCTTTTGTAAACTACTTTCACAGAGCGGCTCGTGAGGGCTTCTTTGCACCGGGCAGGGTCAATCTGATCGGTGAACATATCGACTATAACGGCGGATATGTTTTTCCTTATGCTCTCCATATTGGAGTGCACTGCGCGATCGCTGTCAGAAATGACCGTGCTCTGCGGTTATTTTCCGAGAATTACCCCGATGCCGGAGTGAGAGAATACGATCTGGACGATCTGCGCTTTCAGGGCTGCTGGGCGGATTATCCTGTGAGTGTGGTCAAAACGCTGCAAGCACTCGGATATAAGCCGGAAAATGGCTGTGATATCTTTATCTGTGCTGATCTTCCCGATGGAGCGGGACTTTCGTCCTCTGCTGCGTTGGAGGTGGCTTTTGCAAAAACACTCAGAAGGATTTTCGGCTTTCCTCTCACCGATCAGGAAATCGCCTTTATCGGGAAATTTGCGGAAAATCACTTTATTGGTGTGAACTGTGGTATTATGGATCAGTTTGTCAGTGCTATGGCACAACCGGACAGAGCCCTTCTGCTGAATACCGCTGCACTCGATTATGAGTATGTCCCGCTGAAAAATGCGGCTGTTGTGGTTGTCAACACCGGTATAAGACACGCTCTTGCCGCTTCTGCCTATAACACGCGCCGCAGGGAATGTGAATCCGCCTGCGGAGCAATAGGGGTTTCTGCGCTTTGTTCGCTCAGTCCGCAGGAATTTGATGCCCGCAGTCATCTGATAACCGATGCTGTGTGCCGGAAAAGAGCACATCACGCGGTCTATGAAAACGACAGGGTACTTCGGGCAGCAGATGCCATGAAGCAGGGCGACCTCGCCCGCTTTGGCGAGCTGATGAATGAATCGCACGCTTCTCTGAAAGAGGATTATGAGGTATCTTGTGAGGAACTGGATTTTCTGGCAGAAACCGCGCAGAAAATGCCCGGTGTTTACGGCGCAAGAATGACAGGCGGCGGCTTTGGCGGCTGTACGGTCAATCTGGTAGAGCCTACAGCGGTGAAACGCTTTGTTTCCGACATACAAGCCGCGTATGAAAGCCGTTCCGGAGTCAGACCGGACGTGTATTTGTGATAGATATACAATGAATGATATAAATAGAAGGAGAGGATAAGAGCGAGGCGCTTCTTACCTTATCCGGAACTATGTGAAACAGGAGGGTCTATATGAGGTTACAAACCGGAACCGACAATCGTACAGGTGTATGCATGAGGCTGCTGGTCTGTCTGCTGACGCTCAGTATGCTGCTGCTGCCGGGAACTGCCGCCGCAGCGGAAGAACAGCCCGCTGTACCGTCACACGATGAAGCGGAAAAAATCATTACAGACTATTGGACGGAGCATGAAAGCACCGCCGCAGGCATGGCGGTTGCCGTTTTCGATGCAGACGGTGTGATCTATTCCAATACCTTCGGCTATGCGGACAAGGAACAGCAGATCGCTCTGGATAAGGATCAGGCGATGGATTGGGGCAGCGTTACCAAAACGCTGGTATGGGTCAGTGCCATGCAGCTCAAGGAACAGGGCAAGCTTGATCTTGACCGCGATATCCGCGACTATCTGCCGGAGGGCTTTCTGAGGACTCTTCAATTTGATACACCCGTTACCATGCTGCACCTGATGAACCATTCCGCAGGCTTCGGAACGCTGCTGTTTGAAATGGAAACCCCAGACCCGAATGGAATCATTCCGCTCGGAGAGTTTCTGCGAACCTATCAGCCGAGTCAGGATTTCGAGCCGGGACTGACGATCGCCTACAGCAACTGGGGCGCGGCTTTAGCAGGCTATATTGTCGAATGTATCAGCGGAGAGTCCTTCGCCGATTATGTACATAAGCACATCTTTGAGCCGCTCGGAATGGAGCATTCGGCTCTGCTGCCCGATCTGAGTGACAATCCCGCCGTAGCGGAAAGCAGAAAGCTGCTCAAGGGCTATACCCGTGACGGTACCAATGTACCGGACTGCTACCGGCATATTATTGCCTATCCTGCCGGAATGTGCACCTCCGATCTTGCTGATTTCACCACCTATGCAAGAGCACTGGCAGACCCCGATACGATACTGTTCAGTGACAAGGCGACCTATCAGGAGCTGTTCACAACGACGCGCTGCCTCGGCGACACGGATATTCCCACGATCTGCCACGGCTTCTGGCAGTCGATCTACGGTGAAAACATTATCGGTCACAGCGGCAACACCTCCACGTGCAGCAGTCAGCTCCAGTTTGACCCCGTGACCGGTGTCGGTATGGTCGTGATAACGAATCAGCTCGGCGAACACGTTTTTTGCAGCGATATGACCGACCTGATCATGCCCGAACCCGATGTGGAGCACCATGCAGGTGTTACCGGCACGGTCATGCCCCTGCCGACCATTCTGCACGGACCGTTCAAATTCTGCTCGGTAGAGTCGCTGATGGACGTTGAAGAAGAAATGTTCAGCAACTATCTGTTTGCCCGCCAGACCAACGATAAGATCGATCGTCTTGACGGTGCGGGGGTAGATTACATTGTTCTGAGCAGCGGTGAGGTTGCCGCTATGTATGTTCCCGTTCTGCTGTGGGGTGCTGCGCTGCTGTTTGCCGCTGTGAGCCTGCTTGTCAAGCTGCTCAGAGCGATCATCAGAAAGGTGCGCGGACGCGACAACACCATTCCGATGGGTAAATGGAGCGGTGCGGGCTGTCTGCTGATAGCCGCGTCTGTGCTGCTGCTGGCAGCAGGTGTCGGCGGTCTGTCGGGAGAAGAGATGTGGAGCATTGACCTGTTCCGCATCTGGTCGATGAGCTTCCTTGCACTGGGTGCTGTGATGGCTCTGGTGCTGTTAGCGGGGCTTGTAAGGGTATTCAGAGAATCCATGACCGTCAGAAGGCGGCTCTACAATCTTGCTTCTGTGCTGATGATGGCTGCCGCTGTCTACAATATCGTTCATTGGGAATTATATACCTTCTGGCTCTTGTAAAAAATGGAAAGTTGAAAATGAAAAATTGAAAATGAAATGGTGAGTGCCGGTCGTGCTTGTCTGTATATGAACTTCTTTTATATACAGAGGGTCACGACCGGCACTTTCAGCCTGTATTCAAAAAATATTCAAGCAGGAAATCACCGCTTTCCACTTTCCATTTTCCATTTTTAATTTTATAGTAAACGACATTATTTTTTATACTTTGATGAATCATAGGCTGATTGTGGGGACTTTCCGGTCGCCCCCACACCCCTTCGGAC
>CACYDW010000122.1 GCA_902773325.1 uncultured Ruminococcus sp. | reverse complement strand
TATTTCAGAACAACAGACGTTACAGGTGTAATCAACCTTCCCGAGGGCACAGAGATGTGCATGCCCGGTGATAACGTTGACATGAACGTTGAGCTGATCACTCCTATCGCTATGGAAGAAGGACTTCGTTTCGCTATCCGTGAGGGCGGCAGAACAGTAGGTTCAGGCGTTGTTGCTAAGATTTACGAGTAATTCATAGATCGTTCTTTCAATACAAACATGATGCCGTATGCAGGGCTTGCCTTGTATACGGCATTTTTGCTGTCTTTCGTATGATCAAAAAACGCTCCGACAGAACAGATCATTCTGCCGGAGCTGCTTGTTTAGCATATAAAACGATGAATTTATTCGCTGTCTGATTCGGGTTTAAGCTTTCTTGCAAGATAAATGACCGGTGTGTCAAGCAAACTGGTAAAGACGAAGATAATATAACTTGAAATCATAATGCTGATCAGTGTGGAAACATCATAAATGCCGAAGAATGCAAACAGCGTAAACAGTGCCGTGTTGAGAAGCTGAGAAATGAGAGTAGAGCCGTTGTTTCTTAACCAGAGAAATCTCTTTTTGCTGCCGCTCTTTTTCTCGGTAAGCTTCCACCAGAGGTGGTATAGTCTTACATCAAGGAACTGAGACACAATATATACGATCAGGCTTGCGATCATGGTTCTCGGTGTTGCTGTAAACAATGCTTCTATGGCGGGACGCATGGTATCTGATTCTGACGGTGTATAGAGCAGCCAGCTCTGTGAAATAATGATGAAGAATACAGTCGTGAAAAAGCCTATCCAGACAGCTTTGTCGGCTGCTTTTTTGCTGTGGTTTTCACTGAGAATATCTGTTATCAGAAAGGTTGATGCAAAAAACACATTTCCAAGCGTTTGTTCCATTCCGAAAGCGTTGATCATCAGCAGACATTCAATATTCGCTCCGATAGAAGCAATTGCCGTGATGATGTAAAGACCGGTTTTTCCGAAAAATCGGTATGCAGCCAGTACCGAGCCGTAAATAAAAACAAGTGAGCCGATTAAAAGCAATTCGTTCATTTTGATTCCTCCTGATGATCATCGGGTGTTCCGACACCGAAATCCGTGTTTTCTATTAAAATATCCACTCTGGGGTTGCTCATATAATCCGGCATAATGTGTTGTCTGAACAGCCGGATGACCTCTGCGTCGGGTTTGACCGGAGTAGTGTTTGGCGTCATGATGTTGACGCAGACCCTGTCAAAATACATAAGACCCGTTTCGATATCTCTCCGCATAGATGCCGTGGTTTGTCCCGTCAGTCCGAACAGCAGACATACTTCATCGGCATATTCTGCGATTTCCTCCGGAGGGGCATAGCCAAAGCCTTTTTTCATGGTCTTTTCACGATATTCCGTATCAAAGGTTTCAACGCCGGTTTTTACAATAACGTGAATGCCGCTTTCTTCAAATAGAACTTTGATTTCCCTGAGCTTATGCCGCTGCAAATAGTGAAATTCACAGTGCAGGGCTTTGATACCGCAGTTCAGGCATACACTGAGAATCTGACGAATCGTTTTTTCTCCGAGTTCCGGAAAACTGCCTGAGTTGATAACCTCAAGCCGTTTGTAAATGCCTGTGACGTTTGCAAGCACCTGCGAATTAAGGATATAGTTTTCGTTTTCGTCCAACGAATAATCAAGATGGTAATCGCAGAAGGTGCACCTTTTCCAGATACACCCGCTGCCTCTTAAAAGAACGATCTCTCTTTTGTTTTTTTCAGTAATGATACTGTATCTTTGCATGATTCTTCCTTTCCCGAAAAAAAACGAGGGTTTGTGACCCTCGTTAACAGACAAATAGTGTCTGATACTATTTTCTGCGCAGTACTGCGATGATGAAAATAGTATTTGTTCCGTAGTTTTGTTTAATGTCAGGATGGTCACGAACTGACATATTCTGTTTTAATGGTTTTGTGCCGTAGGATCAGATCTCGTCAGGCAAAGCTGATTTTCTTGAAAACATTGCTGTAAATGCTTTTTTCATCTTCGCGGCAGCAAAGAACGATTTCGTTATAGCCGCCGGATTGTAGCTTGATTTTCTGAAACATCATGATGCTGTTGCCGTTGATATCAGATGTTGACAGCTTGCAGATCACCTCCCGATTATCTGAAATATACACTTCGGCATCCGGATAATGCTCCTTCAGATATGCAGCCATTTCCTTATGATTCAGATGATGGTCTGTGACGGACTGCAAAAGCAGTGTGGCGGTTCCCTCGTCATTCTGGAGGTAAATGCCGTAATCAGGCTGATAGTCCTCATCAATCACGCAGAAGGTATCGGGGAATTTTACAGACAGGGATAAAACACTGTTCCTGTATGTATAGTAGTTTCCCGATTTTGACATACCGGCAGGCATATCGGAAGGGTCGATTACCGAATACTCGGATGAACCAATGACCTCAGCAGAACTTTGAGGCGCAGACATTGTACTGCTCTCTTTCTTATCCGGAATACTGCTGACGCTTTCGGCAGATGTCACACTGCTTTCAGCCGGAACACTTGTGACTGTTTCAGAATTGTTTTCCGAACAGGCACAAGCCGAGTAGCACATCATGACAGTGCAGAATATACAGGCGACAGTTTGTCTGAGTTTCATTGGACAGCCTCCTTTTTATACACCGTGTCGTTTTGCGCCCTTGCGGCGGGCAGCGGAGCGGACGGTTTTAGCATGTGATTTTTGTCTGCTGCTCTCACCGACTTTTTTAACAGTGCCTTTATGGTCATGCTTTTTGTCACCTGCAAAACGGTTTTTTGGAGCTTCTTCAAGAAACCTTGTTTTTACGGGTTTGCCGCAGACCTTAGCACCATACATACGGTCGATGACCTCATCAGCGGCATCAGAAGGAACAGAAACTACCGAATATTGGTCATAGATCTCTATTTTGCCGATATCCGAGCCATGCAGGAAGCTGTGTTCAGCGATAGATGCCACGAGATGATTGGGAGCCACACGACTGGAACGTCCGATATCGATCACGATTTTACTGTAGTCGGTATCCTGATTCTTGCCGTACTGCTTACGTTCGTTTCTGATATCGGCAATCCGGATCTCCTTTTCGGCAAAGCCGATCTGCATGGCAGCCGCAGCGATATCAAAGAGGGAATAGCCCTTTTGCAGCAGAAGGTTTACCATTTCGCGATATTGCGGTGCAATTTCTCCGCTGAGAACCTTTTCGGCATTCAGGGCATTTTCAGCAGTCAGACGTTGCCGGATATCATCACCGGTCGGAACATCGATTTCACTGATGCTGCATTTGAGAGCACGAACAATCTCTTTAAGTGCAATGACCTGTCGTTTACCGCTGCATATCGTTATAGAAGTACCCTTTTTGCCGATTCTGCCCGTTCTGCCGATTCGGTGAACGTAGTATTCATTATTCTGGGGAATATCGTAATTAAATACGAATTCTACATCATTGACGTCAATACCTCTTGCCGCAACATCTGTGGCAACAAGCAGGGAAGTAGAACCATATCGGAACTTATCCATTACAGCCGAACGCTGTGATTGTTTTAAGTCCCCGTGCAGAGCTTCCGCATTAAAGCCGCTTTGACGGAGCTGCTCGGTAAGCTCATCGACTGTTTTTTTGGTATTGCAGAAGATCATAGCCAGTGAAGGTGTGTAGTAATACAGGAGCAGCTTGAGAGCGTCTGTTTTTCTGCCCATAGGTACATCGCAATACTGCTGTATGATGTTGTCGAGAGTGAGTTGTTTTCTGCTCACCTGCACGAGCTGCGGGTTAGTCTGAAATTCCTCTGTAATCGCCAGAATAGAGGGCGGCATGGTGGCGGAGAAAAGAACCGTCTGCCGTTGAGCGGGAGTTTCGCGCAGGATGGTTTCCATATCCTCCTTGAAACCCATGCTGAGCATTTCGTCAGCCTCATCAAGAACGACCATTTTTACACTGTCGAGCCTGAGAGTTTTTCTTCTCATGTGATCCATGATCCTGCCGGGTGTACCGATCACGATATTTGCTTTTTTCAGCTTGAGGATCTGCCGCTCCATCGGAGAACCGCCGTAGACTTCTGCAGGGCGGATACCGCCGCAATACCTTGTAAGCTTTTTGATTTCCTCACCGCACTGGAGAGCCAGTTCTCGTGTGGGGCACATGATCAGGACCTGAACAGTTGGCTTTGTTTCGTAGATGTCGATTTTCTCAATCGCAGGAATAGCGAATGCCATTGTTTTTCCTGTACCGGTCTGTGAACGTCCGATGATATCCTTTCCGCTTCTGATCAGCGGAATTGCCTGTGCCTGAATTTCTGTAGGAGCTTCAAAGCCCATTTCAGAGATAGCGCGTCTGAGCTTTTTGTGTGGTACAAGCTCTTCAAATGCTGTAATAATTGTGTCTTCCATTGAATACCTCTTTCTCATGTTCCTTAATCCTTACAACCCTATAATACTATCAGATAATAGCAAAATTGTCAATCAATAATGTTTGAGCAGCAACTTAGCATTCGAGAATGTATTTTATCCGGCAGCCCTACATATTATTAAACGGGTGATAAAATGCTGACGGATATCAATTCCTGCCTCAATAATCTGGTCTGGGGACCGTTTATGCTGCTCCTGATGGTTGGTGTGGGCATCTTTTTCTCATGTAAGCTGCGTTTTTTTCAATTGAGATGCTTCAGAACCTGGTGGCATTTCACAGCAGGTTCATTCCTGCATAAAGATACCGACAACAAAACCGATAAAAACATATCACCGTTTCAGGCAATGGCGACGGCACTGGCAGGCTCTATCGGAACAGGCAATATCGTAGGTGTTGCCAATGCGATTGCCCTTGGCGGTGCGGGAGCGGTATTCTGGATGTGGGTGTCGGCCTTCTTCGGAATGGCAACCGTATTTGCCGAAAACGTATTAGGTGTGAAATACAGAATCAGGAAAAATGGTCGTTATATGGGCGGTCCTATGTATTACATAGAAAAGGGACTTGGCTGTAAATGGCTTGCGGTTCTGTTTGCCGTGTTTTGTACCGGAGCTGCATTCGGCATGGGCAACATGACACAATCCAACTCTGCCGCCGGCGCACTCCATAACGGTTTCGGTATTCCGTGCGAGATCAGCGGGGCAGTCATCGCATTGCTGACCGGATTGATCGTTTTTGGCGGTATCGGACGTATAGCGGGACTGACCGAAAAGCTTATTCCGGTTATGTCTGTCATTTTTATGCTTGCTATGCTGGTCGTTCTGTTTTCCGGTATCGACAGACTTCCGGATGTGTTTGGCAGAATTCTGAGTGAAGCGTTGGACTATAAAGCCGTATCGGGCGGCACTGCGGGATATGGAATCGCAAGAGCTGTCAAATACGGTATTTCACGCGGCGTTTTCTCCAATGAAGCAGGTCTTGGAAGCTCACCGATCATTTATTCTTCAGCAGAAACGGATAATCCCTATAAACAGGGTATGTGGGGAATCTTTCAGGTTTTCGTGGATACCATCGTCATGTGTACGCTTACGGCTCTATGTATTCTTTCCTCTGATGCCAATATTACTGCTCTTGACGGCATTGAACTGGGTTCGTATCCGTTTACGGCGGTATTCGGCGATTTCGGGCGGGTCATCATTTCGGTTTCGATCGTATTATTTGCCTTTGCTACATTGATCTCATGGTCCTATTACGGAGAAAAAAGCTTTGAATACCTCTCGGGCGGGCGCGGCATCAGTATCTACCGTATCCTGTATGTAACAGCCGCATTTACAGGTGCCGTATGCAGTCTTTCGGCTGTCTGGGAAATATCCGATACCCTGAATGGTCTTATGGCTCTGCCAAACCTTGCCGCCCTTGTGCTGCTCTCAAAGGAAATAAGCTATCATGAATTGAAACATTCACTTTCTTTGCGTGGGAAAGCTTCCGGAAAACAGCCATAGTACGTTTGGATAAATTCACATTTTACTCCTTGTAAAACATGATAAAATGTATTATAATACTAAATGGAATACGGTAAGCATCTGCGGCTGCGTTCTGTAGTAATTACTTTTCGGAAATGAGTAGGTTATATGCGTCTGACGGATTTTGCAGGAAACAAGGAAATGAAATATGAGCTGGAAGAAAGCATGAAGAATCATTCGCTCCCTCACGCGCTGATTATTGAAGGTGCTGCGGGTACAGGCAAGAAAACACTCGCTTCTTTCATAGCTTCCTACGCGGTCTGTACCGCACAAAACAAACCCTGCGGATGCTGCGCGGGCTGTCTGAAGGCTGAAAAGGGAATCCACCCTGATATTACTGTTGCAGACGGTACTACTCTGAGCAACATTTCGGTAGACGCGATACGAAAAATCCGTGCGGATTGTTACATCAAGCCGAACGAAGCACCCAATAAGGTCTATATTCTTGCTGATTGTGACAAGATGCTCCAGCCTGCACAGAATGCATTCCTCAAGGTTCTCGAAGAGCCGCCGGAAAATGTGATTTTTATCATGACAACTGCATCCGCTTCGTCACTTCTGCAAACAGTCCGTTCGCGTTCGAGAATCCTTACTCTGTTTGTACCGGACAGCGAAGAAGCTGCTGTATTTCTGACAAAGTCCTTTCCGGATAAATCCCCTGAGGAAATCAAGGAGTGTGTTGAAGCCGGCGGCGGCAACATCGGAATGGCAAAAATTGCTCTCGAAGGAAAATCAGAAGAAGCAAGACAGCTTGCCCGGAATATCATCGAAGCGGTATCGCTTTCTGCAGAATATGAACTGCTGCGGCTTACAGCCCAGATGTGCAGGGACAGGGCTTTTGCTTCCAGAGTGGCAGACTGCCTGATGGAGTTTACGGCAGAATGTATCAAAGCTTCGGCAGGTATCAATACCTCACCGGCAGCAAAAGCGGTCGCAAAAAAGCTATCAATCAGACGGCTGAATGTTCTTTTTGAGAAAGTCCGGCACGCAAAAGCAGTATTATATACGAATGTCAATCTTAATTTTTTTGGCACATGGTTTTGTGCCGCATTAAGAGAAAAATAAGGAACTACTGATCAGATCCGGTTCATTCATACTCTGAACCGCAAAAAACGATTGATTCAGTTTTCTATCATACGGAGGACAAAATGGCAACAATTATTGGAGTAAGATTCAAAGAGGTCGGTAAGGTCTATTACTTTGACCCTGATAAGCATATATTAAAAAAAGATGATAAGGTGATCGTTGAAACCAGCCGCGGAATAGAATGCGGCACGGTTAGTATGCCCAACAAAACCGTTCCTGATGACCAGCTCAATTACCCGCTCAAAAAACTGATTCGCATTGCAACGAAAGAGGATCTTGCAACCGTAGCACAAAACAAAGAAAAAGAAAAAAAAGCATTTGATCTATGTGAAAAGAAGATCAGGCATCACAAGCTTGATATGAAGCTGATCAGCGTAGAATATACCTTTGATAACAGCAAGATTCTCTTCTACTTTACCGCTGACGGAAGAGTGGATTTCAGAGATCTGGTGAAAGACCTTGCATATGTTTTTAAAACAAGGATTGAGCTTCGGCAGATTGGTGTGAGAGATGAGGCAAAAAAGCTTGGCGGTCTGGGAATCTGCGGCAGACCCTTCTGCTGCAGCACGTTTCTTGGTGACTTTCAGCCTGTATCCATCAAGATGGCAAAGGAGCAGGGAATGTCACTCAATCCTGTCAAGATATCAGGCACCTGCGGCAGACTGATGTGCTGTCTGAAATATGAACAGGATGCATATTCCGATCTTCTCAAAAAGACTCCGAAAATCGGTGCGATCGTCAGTACTCCTGACGGCAAGGGTACGGTTATCGACCTCAATATTATTACCGGTCAACTGACTGTGTCCCTGCATAAATCCCCCGATGCCGCCGCCCATACCTACACGGTAGATCAGGTTTCCATTATCAAGGACGGTCAGATCAGGGTGGATAAGGCTGAACTGGAACGTCTTAAAAAGCTCGAGAAAAACTGATTTCCACTTTTCGTGCAAACAAAGCTGCAAAACGCAGTTTGATCAGCAGCTTCTTGTGATTCCGTTCCATATCCGTCAATCATTGAAAATCGTCAGAATAGTCTATTGATTTTTTTCAAAAAATATGTTAATATACATATAAAATATTCAAGGAGTACAGCAAAAAATATGAAAACAGACAGAAGCATTGAAAAAACAATAGAGGACTACCTTGAGGCAATGCTTATTATAAAAGAAGAAAAGGGCTATGTACGTTCTATTGATGTTGCCCATTTTTTAGATGTAACAAAGCCCAGTGTAACCTATACGACCAAACGTCTGAAAGAACGCGGTTATATCACGATGAACGAGGATAATCTTATTTTCCTTACAGATGACGGACGGGCGATCGCCGAAAAAACCTATATCAAGCACAAGGCACTCTCTGATTTTTTTATCAGACTGGGTGTTGACGAAAAAATTGCTGTGGAAGATGCCTGCCGTATCGAGCATGATATCAGCCCCGAAACCTTTGATGCACTTTGCAGTCATATCTGCTCTGTATTTGACGATACCAAGCAATAATATACCTTCCTTTTTCAACCTCCAAAAGGAAAAGGCTGCCTGAATTCGTTTCGGGCAGTCTTTTCCTTTGATGAGGGGGGATTTTACGGGTTATGATGAATCATCAGACAGGATACAAAAGTACCTCTTGTGCTCCCAACGGGGGAGTGCCTCCGCTGTCGACTTCGCGTTCTGATTCACAAGCGTCAAAGCCTTACTGCCGCACCATAAGCAATAAAGCCGCTCCGTTTGTCGTCTTTTATGCGAGGAAAGTACCCCTTGTGCTCCTAATGCTCAATATCAACAGACCACTGTTGTTTCCGGCGCGGCATAGCACCAATCTCCCATACTCAGAGCGATAGCTCGGTTGTATAGAAACATAGGTCAGATGAAGCTATCCGACTTATCAGCAGAGGGGACTACTCTCTGGTGCTGAGCGAAAACGCGAACATGGGTGCAGCGTCGACGCTGCCTGAGCGAAAACGCGAACACGGGTGCAGCGCCGACGCTGCCTGAGCGAAAACGCGAACACGGGTGCAGCGCCGACGCT
>CACYDW010000121.1 GCA_902773325.1 uncultured Ruminococcus sp. | reverse complement strand
TTTCAAAGCCTGAAACTCTTTCCGGTATCCCAAAAGAAAAGATCATAACCGTTGACGGTAAAGAATACACTTTGCAGCTTGAGGATATCAAATACGAATCTGTGCCTATTCTTCATCGTACAGCAGATGTAAGCACAACAATAAAGCTGACCGAGGATGAAATAAAAGAAAGTATAATCTATCGCTATATTGATAAGGACACAGGGCGAAATGTCAATGTAATTCTTCCGAAAAAATCCGTTTCGGAAACAGATGAAACAAAGGAAAACTCCATTTCATTTCCGGTAACTTTTCACCGGTACGGTTCTGAAGAATATATCATCAATAACAAAAAAATTCCCATTTCAGACGGAGATCTGCCGCTTGATAAAAAGTATTTTCCGGATGTGAAGGCGGAATCGGCTTATGCAGATACAGATGGAGAAATTACGGCTCTTGTCTGGGACGGCGACAGCTATATCTCAGGCACAGAGGTGTGCAGGAATGCTGTTGCAACGCTCGTAGAACAAAAGAAAGTCTATGAAGTAACATATTCCGATACAGTCGATCTGCCCGATGCAGACGGCTGCTGGGCTATTCTCTGCTACGGCGGTGACTGTGAGGAATATACAGGCAAGGTTACATATGAAGTTGAGGCAACGGCGGAGTATTATCCGGTGAACGAAAAGCCTGTCATTCAGCCGTTATTTATCGGAATAGGTATCGCTGTTCTTGCTTTGACGATTGCAGTAGTCCTTTTCATTATCGCAAAGAAAAAGAAGAAGTCTGAAACTTATGTGTGAATATTTCAGGAGGTGGTTCCGATGATCTGTTCAGCAAAATCCGAGGCGAAGGGGGTAATCGAAATGAAGCTGACAAACAAGGTCAAAACAAATCTGACGGCTGCATATATGGCTGGCTGTATGGCACTTTCCGCCGCAACAACAGCAAATGCCGCAGACCTGAGCGGCGTAACCAATTCCGTTACCAGCTCGGTCAAGGATATCGTCAATGTCATCACGCCTATTGCGTGGGCGGTGGTGATCCTCGTTATCGTCATCATGGGCTGCGTGCTGATGTGGGGCGGCGACAAGGCAAAAGAAAAGGTCAAATCCCACATAACGGCAGTTGTTATCGGCTGTATTCTGATGGCAGGTGCAAGCACGATCGCAAGCTGGTGGACAAGCTCGCTGACCTCTAACTTCGGTGGAGGTTCATAAGTAATGGGCGGCATTCCCGCCAAGGAGGGATAAATTTGTATTCAACGCAAACTCTGATCTATCAGGAAAAAGTGCGGCGGCATCAAGCCGAAAAGGAATCCCGCAAAACACAGCGTATTATCCGCACACAAAAAATCATGGGATTCCTCGCAAAGATCATTGATCCTCTTTGTGCGGGACTTGCCGGCACTTGGGTGATCAATGACGACGATATGGCGGCAAGAACACTTCTTGCAAACGGAACATATCAGAAGCTGACACGCTCCAATATTTTCGGAAATGCGATCCGTTTTATGGGCTATAACATTTTACAGCTTTTCAAATTGTTTCTGGATGGAGCAAACAATGTGCTGGATAATGTGTATAAGATGTTTTCGTTCTATAACAGCACCAATGTCAACAGCTACATAAACAACCTTATCGGGTTTCTTTGGATCCCCTGCATAATCTCCATTCTGATTCTGGGATTCCAGCTTATTTTCAATTCCAAAAACAGACCTGATGCGAATAAAATCTTGCAGAACGGGCTTATCATAACCATACTTGTTACGGGTATGCCTGCACTTCTGGCAACAACTGCAAGTATGACAAAGGAATTTGTAAACGGTGACTTCAACAGCAGAGGCAGTCATACCTCCGATCAGGTCATAGCGCAATGCCTGACTGATTACGAATACCTCTATGACTGGGACGAGCAGCGTTTTATTATCAGGGATGAAAGCACTCTTAACTCCTATGTAGCGACCAACGATTACTCCCGTGTCAATTCCATTGATATTAACGAAACAATCAGATATGACAATGCCGGAAACCCGTTTGCACCGAAC
>CACYDW010000120.1 GCA_902773325.1 uncultured Ruminococcus sp. | reverse complement strand
GTCCGAAGGGGTGTGGGGGCGACCGGAAAGCCCCCACAGTCAGCCTGTTATTTATGAAAGTATAAAAAATAATGTCGTTTACTATAAAATTCTGGAGGTTTTATTATGGCACAGAATCCGATCGTAACAATTACAATGGAGAGCGGAAAGGTTATCAAAGCAGAACTGTATCCGGAGATTGCTCCCAATACAGTCAATAACTTTATTTCGCTCATCAATCAGGGCTTCTATAACGGACTGACCTTTCATAGGGTCATCTATGGCTTTATGATTCAGGGCGGCTGTCCGCTGGGCACAGGTACGGGAGGACCGGGCTACCACATCAAGGGCGAGTTTGCTGCCAACGGTTTCCAAAACGACCTGCGGCACACCGAAGGCGTTCTCTCCATGGCACGGGCTATGAACCCCGATTCAGCCGGTTCACAGTTCTTTATCATGCACAAGGCAGCACCGCATCTTGACGGTCAGTATGCCGCTTTCGGCAAGGTCACGGAGGGTATGGACGTTGTCGATGAGATCGCAGGCTGTGACACGGACTACGGTGATAAGCCCCTTGACCCGCAGGTCATGCAGTCTGTTACAGCAGAAACCTTCGGTGTAAGCTATCCTGCTCCCGAAAAGGCATAACGCAGCTTCCGGAAAAATGAATACAGGCTTGTTCTGCCGCTTCTGCACGGAAAAACCGTGTCGGGAGCGGCTTTTTTCACCTGCGGACAGTGCACGGCATACTATGGATATCAGAGGTGTTGCTGTATCATTCATTTCATAAGTGCAATGCCTTGAAAGACTACGGAGGTGTAAAATATGGATAAACCGCTGATCGTCATGTCATCGATCACCTACGCGATGAAAGGAAAAGAGCTTCTCAAAAAACACGGGATCAGTGCCGCCGTAGAACGCACACCTAAAAAATTCTTTAACGGAAAGGGCTGCGGATACAGCCTTTATGTGCCGCAGAAAACCGATGAGGCCGAAGAAATTCTCAAGGAGCATGGCATTAAGGTGCTGGGACGTATCGGAGGGGAGAAACCGTGATCTACCTTGATAATTCCGCGACAAGCAATCCTAAACCCGCAAGGGTCAGAGAAGCGGTGATGTCTGCCCTCGGCAGCTCGGCAAATCCTGGCAGAAGCGGTCACGCGCTCTCTATGAGGGCGGCAGAGGAAATCTACAAAGCCCGCACCGTCGCAGCAGGCTTCTTTCATGCGCCGAAGGAAGAAAACGTGATCTTTACGCTGAATTGTACGTCCGCTCTCAATATCGTCATGAAGGGTATCCTCAAAAGCGGCGACCATGTGGTGATATCCGATATGGAGCACAATGCGGTGGTGCGTCCGCTGCAAAAGCTTGCCGAAAAGGGAATCACCTTTTCGCAGGCAAAGGTGTATCCGGGCAATCATGATCAAACAGTCGGGTCATTCCGTTCGGCTGTCAATGCTCACACAAGAATGATCATCTGTACCCATGCTTCCAATGTTTGGGGGGTGCGGCTGCCTGTGGAGCGTCTTGCGGCACTTGCACACGAATACGGTCTGCTGATCGCAGTAGATGCCGCCCAGAGTGCAGGCATCATCCCCATTGATCTGACAGACAGCAAAATCGACTTTCTCTGTACGGCGGGGCACAAGGGACTGTACGGTCCCATGGGAACAGGTATTCTGATCGTCTGCTCTGAAAATATTCCCGATTCGCTGACCGAGGGCGGCACGGGTACGAATTCCGCCGATCTGCACCAGCCCGCCGATCTGCCCGAAAGGTTGGAAAGCGGCACTCCCAACTACTATGGTATCTGCGGACTCCGTGCCGGCATGGAGTTCATTATGCAGCGACGTATGGAAACGATCGCCGCTCATGAATATACACTGATTTCCGCTTTGTATCGGGAGCTGAAAAAGAACAAGCATATCCGTTTCTATCTTCCCGAGCCGAATCCGGCATATTCCGCTCCCATACTGTCGTTCAATATTGACGGCAAGGACAGCGAAGAAACCGCCGCTCTGCTCAGCCGCAGCGGTATTGCTGTGCGCGCCGGACTTCACTGTGCGCCCCTTGCTCATCAGGCGATGGGAACGCTCGAAACAGGTGCGGTGAGAATTTCTCCGTCCTATTTTACAAGTATGGCAGAAATCCGCACCGCCGCCGCTTTGATCAACCGGATCTCCGTCTGATGAATCTATAGTAAACGACATTTTTTTATACTTTGATCAATCATAGGGTGACTGCGGGGGCTTTCCGGTGGTCCCCACACCCCTTCGGACATCATTCTGATTGTCACCTGCCATAATGATCAATAATGCGGGAGGACGGCTCTTTTCAGAAAACACAGAGCTGTCCTCCTTTTGACTTGTCCGTCTGTCCGGTACACAAAGGAAAGAATATGTGAAAAATCAGCCGCAGAACAGAATTGACTTTATGGGGGCAAATTGCTGTGTTCTCAGGAGAAAATTTGGACAATGTGTTAAAAAAATGCTTAATTTGGATTTAAGTTATTGACGAGAAAAGCTTTATCTAATATAATATTGTTATATAGGTGCGTTTATGAGATACTCCCGCGCGATGAACACAGGCTTTGGTACAGGGAGCCCGGACGCCGCTGTTTTTGGTATCGCAATCACCAATTGTTGATACGGTAAGATAAATTCACATAGAGGAGAAATGACTATGGGACTTTTAATCAGTTGCCCTAATTGCGGAACGCAGGTTATAAACAACGGTCAGGATTGTCCGTTCTGCGGCTATAACTTCACCACAGGCAAGTCGGCTGAGGACGAAGCGGAAGAAGCAAGACGCGCAGAAGAAGCTGCCGCTGCCGAAGCTGCCGCCGCCGAACAGGCTCGTCTTGCTGCCGAAGCTGCCGCCGCCGAACAGGCTCGTCTTGCTGCCGAAGCTGCCGC
>CACYDW010000119.1 GCA_902773325.1 uncultured Ruminococcus sp. | reverse complement strand
CCGCCCTGCTGATACTGCGGCTGGTTATAGCCGTCATCATAACCGCCCTGCTGATAGCCGTCATCATAACCGTCATTATATCCGTCCTGCTGATAACCGTCATCATAGCCGCCCTGCTGATACTGCGGCTGTTGCTGATAGCCGCCATTATAACCGCCCTGCTGATACTGCGGCTGGTTATAGCCATTATTATACTGAGCTGCTGCAAATTCGGTTGAACCGCAAGAGGGACAATATCCGGCATTGTCGTCCAGCGACATACCGCAAGTAGCACATATCTTCATACAAATCCTCCTATGACCACTATAGTAAGCCCCGATTTCAGGAATTCCGCACAATGCTTCCTGCTCCCGACACGGGGCATCGTCTGCACAGCGCACAGATCCTCCGATCTGCGTATGATCCGCTGAAACCGCACTATTCCGGAAACGGAACAGAATGAGAACAGGAAACTACTAATGCTATTATAGTATAAATATGCTGTTATTGTCAATAAAAAGAAGCCGATGTTCCGCAAAAATTTCATACAAGAAAGCAGTAGCTCTTTTATGTATTTTTATATCAGGTCTGTCCAAAAACGGCAGTCAAACCGTGACTGCCGTTCTTTCTGCTATTTCATAAAATCAGGGATTCCACAGGTTATAGTAGCCCCACACATAGGCTGCGCCGAAACAGATCTCATAATAATGATCGTAGTCCGGTCCGCTGTAGGAGGAAATATCCTTTGCGATACTGTCCGCTGTAATGATCCTCAGCGGAACGTCCTGCTCCTTGGGAAGCTCCCCTCCCGCTAAAACACGTACAGCGTAATCTGCCGCCGCATAAGCGATCCACTCGTAGCTCTGGGCAACCAGCATCTCCAGATTGCCGTTCTGTGCAGCGTCAAATGCTTCGGGAGAACCGCCGGTCGAAATGATCTTTGCCTTGCTGCCTGCCTGATCGGCTGCGCTTACGGCATCGCTGATCATTGAATCGTCCATCACGATAATATAGTTGATATTCGTGTCGTTCTGGAGTGCCTGCTTGATCTTATTGGCAAGACCATTGCCGATCTCAATAGAGGACGCGTTGATGGTGGTGCAGTATCCCGACTCCGCATTCAGGCAGGTTTCAAACTCCTTCTTGAAGCCGTTGAATATCGTTCCCGACAGTACGGAATCTCCGCGATTGATTGCCAGTGCGTTGACTCTGCCGCTGTTTTTAATAATCGTCCAGTCTGCCATCAGCTCACCGGCAAGCTCATAGTTGATCGGAACGGTGTAGTCCACAAATCTGTCCGCCTGTTCCACACCCGCGCAGCCTGCCGACAGCACTTCAATACCGTTTGCCTGTGTTACCTCGATATAGGAGGAAACAGAGTCTTTATTGATATCTCCGAAAAGCATCGCAAGACTGACCTGCTGCTCGACCGCATCGGAAAGCGCACTGCCCGCCGCTGCCGCCGTACCGTCCGCTTCGGACGTGATCACCTTATCAAAACCGGCAGTATCGGCTGCGTCCTTAAAGATATCCGTAACAAGCTGTGTGAACACCAATCCGGTGTTATCGGGAATAAAAGCTATTTTTTTACCGTCCGTAACGGAATCTGCGTCAACCGGTCCGGCGGTACTTATAAATTCGGGCACCGAACGATAGTCATTGATTTTCTGACTCAGTTCCTGAATCTGTGCGTGTGTGATTTTAGGCTTGGAAGCATCGACCGATACCTCTGCAACGCTGATTTCGGAGCTTTCCTCTGCCGGTGGTTTGCTGTCGGATGAGGATTCCGACTTGCTTTCCCCTGTTCCGTCAGTTTTGTCACAGCCTGCCATAGCAAATGCCGAAGCCGCTATTGCCGCCGTGAGAAGAACCGCCATGATCCTTTTCATATTATCCCCCCATATTGAACCGTCAAAGTATCCGCACATTCACAGCGTATCATCTTCGACAGCCGGCAGACATTCTGCCGGTTTCTCTATTACATTATACTTCTCCTCATTTTGCCTGTCAACGTTCATTTTGACCGATTTTTGATCGTTTTAGTTCATTTTTTTGTTATTATACAGCGGCATACGACTGTATAAAACTCTCTTTCTGACCCATACTACAGAAAAACAACAAGGAGGCAGCAGTATGCAGCTCAGAACAGACCTTGCCATCGAAGCAAACGAAATATCGGGCGGCAAAGCACCCGGAACAGAGCTGAGACACAAAACAGACGGCACTCTCCGTATCACCGAGATGACCATCACAACGCAGCAGGGCGCACAGCTTCTCAAAAAACCGATGGGGCGCTATATCACCATGGAAGGACTGTCACTCACAGAATGTTTTCGTGATGTCAGCACACAGATCCAGACCGCAGCAAGGGAGCTTGCTCAGCTTCTGCCGGAAAGCGGCTCTGTTCTGGTCATCGGACTCGGCAACCGTGCCATTACCCCCGATGCCCTCGGCCCGCTTTGCACCCGTCATATCCTCGCCACAAGACATATCACCGGTGAACTCGCCAAAAGCACCGGACTGGACAGGCTGCGTCCGGTATCTGTCATTGCGCCGGGTGTATTGGGGCAGACGGGCATTGAAGCCGCCGAAATGATCTCCGGTCTTGTCAGGATGCTCTCCCCCGCCGCCGTCATTGCCATTGATGCACTTGCCGCGCGAAGTCTGCCGCGGCTGGGCTGTACCATTCAGATATCCGATACCGGTATCGCGCCGGGATCGGGGGTCGGCAATCACCGCACAAACCTGAACCGCGAATCTACGGGTGTTCCCGTGATCGCTGTGGGAATTCCCACGGTCGTTGACGCTTCGACCCTCGCACTTGACATTCTCTCCGGTATCGGTGATCTGTCTGACGGCTCACAGACCCTCGGCAGCAAGGGCGATTCCATGATGGTAACCCCCCGTGAAATCGACCTGCTCATTGAACGCGCCTCCAAAATCATCGGCATGGCGGTCAACCTCGCTTTGCAGCCCGAATACGATTTTGATACCCTCGCCGCCCTTACCGCCTGATAACGTTTTGAATATCCTCCCGATGTACGGCATAAATTGATGATATAGTAAATCGTCCAAAGCTCAGAGAATCACCGATCTCGTTTACTATAAGGAGCACTGAATAAAGTGCCTGTATTGCGCCGTCAGATCGTATCAAATGAGTGCAGGAAACCTGTCTGTTTTCAAACGAATCTGGTGCAAGATGACGGAAAAGATACAAGCAAGACAGGTGCTGAACCGTAAGACGTGATCGATTCAGTGATTCCGTAAATCCATCGCGGGAGGAGCAACAGCAATGAAGCCAAAAACAGGAATCAAAAAGCTCTTCAAGTTACTTCTGGCAGTCACCATGGTAGGTGTAACGGTGCTTTGTGCCGCGATACGGGTCGCGGAATCCCGTATCTCACCGCCGATCAATCTGCTTGCGGCAGAAATGACACTGCCTGCCGCAGGCTTTAACGATATCCCTCACGACAGTACATCTGCCGTCACTTCCCGTCCCGAAAGCACCTCTGTGTCACAGGAGAGTACACCCGTGCCCGACAGTACTTCTTCCCCCGACGCTGAATCCGATGCGGTGCCGGCGGCATCTTCTCCGAAAAAAAATCCTGCCGTTCAAAGCTCCGTCCCCGCAGATCATGAAGCATCGGAATTTGAGGTATCCGTACCCTCTGATGAAGAAATCGCACGGTATGACGAGCTGCACGAGGGCGAAGCGCAATACCCCGTCTATACCTTTACGGCAACAGAGGGCAACATCTCCTACAAAAACGTTCAGGTCAAAAACAACTCGTCAACCGACATCGACATCAAACAGGAGCTTGAAGCCGAACTCGGCTTTACCATCAAGGAGTCTTCCGAGCCGCAGGTGCTTATTTATCACACACACACCTCCGAAAGCTTTCTCACCTACGATACCGGATATTTCTACGAGAGCTTTTATCCCCGGACGACCGACAGCTCGCAGAATGTATGTGCCGTGGGCGATGAAATTGCCAGACAGCTCAATGCGTCAGGCATTGTCACCCTGCACGACAAGACCCTCCACGATTATCCAAGCTATAACGGTGCTTACGACAGAAGCTTTGCCACGGTCAGCGAATATCTGAAAAAATATCCGAGCATCAAGGTGGTGCTTGATATCCACCGTGACGGCATCGGCTCAGACAGCCAGAAAAGCAAGCCTGTTTTCACCTATAACGGTATTCAGGGGGCACAGATCATGATATTGGCAGGCTACAACTATGACGGCAGTGAGGAATTCAAGGACTGGGAATATAATCTGCGCTTTGCCCTGCAAATTCAGAATACGGCATCACAAATGTATCCGGATATGGTGCGGCCGCTGAATTTTGCCGACTTCATGTATAACATGAACATCAACACCGGCTCACTGCTCATCGAAATGGGTGCGGAATCCAATACCCTTGAAGAAGTGCGCTATTCCGGCTATCTGCTCGGCAAGGTACTCTCAAAGGTTCTGCATGACAATGCCGCATAGCCTGCTCATTTCAACAGATTATGTTTTATTTGCTGTATCATACTAATATCAAATAGACCTGACGACAATCTTTGGCGTTAAATTCCGCATAGCATCGTTGTCATCCTTGCTTGGCGCCAGATATGGGCGAAAAGTCCGTTTTTCAGGAAGGGGGGTGCGGGTGTCCGGTGGACACCTCTGCCGCAGGCAGAAGCACCGACCGAGGCAACAGACGAGAACGGGGGAGAACCCTTTGTTTTTAAACAAAGGGTTCTCCACGAGAAAACTGCCCGGCAAAATTGATTTCCCTGACGCTGCAAAATAATGCTTTATTATGTCGAAATAATCTGATATAATGGGGGTAAGAATTATTTGGCGGTGACAACATGAAAAAGCTACATAATATAACCGCGTGTGTGTTAACGTGTGCGATAACAACAGCAGCAGCGGCATCACTCCTTGCACTGTCCGCTTATGCTGAGCCTGATGACCTCCCGGCTGAACAAAGTATTCAGCAGTCCGATGACAGTGTGCCCGATATCCCCGGATCCTCCGCTGCTTCTGCGCCTGATGTCCCCGAAAGCAGCACCGAACAATCATCACAGGCGATTTCCGAATCGTCGGAGTCGTCCGAGTCATCCGAATCGTCTGAGTCATCTGAATCGTCTGAGTCGTCCGAGTCGTCTGAATCGTCTGAGTCATCTGAATCGTCTGAGTCGTCCGAGTCGTCTGAGTCGTCCGAATCGTCTGAGTCGTCCGAATCGTCTGAGTCATCTGAATCGTCTGAGTCGTCCGAATCGTCCGAAAGCTCTCAGGAAAACTCCGATACCAGCGATGACATTCCGCCTGAAAGCAGTACTCCCGAAGAACATTCTGACGGCGGAGAAACCAGCAATACGGATACCTCCGAACCCGAACTCCCCCCCGAAAGCTCCGAACCCGACAACCCCTCCGGCAATATTCCGCCCGATACCTCTCAGCCGGATTCCTCACACGTTTCTCCGCTCCTGCATGACCCTTTCGAGTGGCTCACCAGAATCAGCACCGTCCTTCCCGCTGACAAACCCGGCTATATCTCCCCCGCCATGCAGCGCAATATCGAAGATAAAGTCAAATTAGCAGAAGAAAACAGCTCTGCCGCCGATTCCGCCGCTCATTTTACCGTTCCGCCTGTCCCCGCCGACGATACCGTACAGGTGCTTGCCTCCGTTGAAGAACAAAAATCCTATAAAGCATACTGGCTTCAATGGATCATCATTTGTACAGTCGGTCTGATTGCTGACGCTGTACTGCTGATCGTGCTGAATTTCCGCAAGGTCAGGGATATTTTCGAGCAAACAACGGGCACTGCCCCTGAGGAAGTTCCCGAAGATACCTCCGAGGAATAACAAAAAACCAAAGCCCCCGCTCATCTGCCGCATATACGGAGATGAACGGGGGCTTCTTGCAGTACAGTCAGGCTGTACGGCACTTCGTTATGTGTTTTTTCGGGGTAAAGGCTGCTGCTGTCAGAAGCATCATGCCGAAGTGACCTTCAGAGTGAGATACTTCTTGGCAACTGTGCCCTTGCTGTCCTTGACCTTGGAGCATACATCATAGGTAGTCGCCCTGCCGGGTTTGAAGGTGGCTGTTGTAGCTGTTGTGCCGTCCTGAGCAGTTACCCAGTCAGAATCAGAGGTCTTTTTGTAGTATACATAGTAGGTATAAGAGCCGCTGCCTCCTGTTGCGGAATTCTTGACAGTTGCCTTGCTGCCGAGCGTGATCGAGGAGGCTGCAAGCGTGGAATTGTTGGTCAGTGCCGCAGAAGTAACCTTCAATGTCAGATACTTCTTGGCAACCGTGCCCTTGCTG
>CACYDW010000118.1 GCA_902773325.1 uncultured Ruminococcus sp. | reverse complement strand
TGGTTGAACCGCTGAAATTCCTCTTTAAGGACGAAGTAAGAGTGGTCGGCAAGGCGCTCGGTCTCCCCGACAACATGGTATTCCGTCAGCCCTTCCCCGGTCCCGGACTGGGCGTCAGATGCCTCGGCGCGATCACCCGCGACCGTCTGGAGGCTGTCAGAGAATCCGACGCGATTCTTCGTGAGGAGTTCGCGAAAAACGGTTTGGAGGGTAAGGTATGGCAGTATTTTACCGCCGTTCCTGATTTCAAGTCCGTCGGCGTGAAGAACGGCGAGCGCACCTTCGCATATCCCGTCATCATCCGCGCGGTCAATACAACTGATGCAATGACAGCGACTGTTGAGGATGTTCCCTTCGCGCTGTTGCAGCATATCACACAGCGTATCACAGCTGAGGTAGAGAACGTCAACCGTGTGCTCTATGACCTCACTCCCAAGCCTTGTGCCACGATCGAGTGGGAATAATCAAATAACTGTTATCTGTCCCGAAAAGTACCGACGCAGGGGTCTTTTCGGGATTTTGCTGTGTTGTTGGCTACAAAATGGCTACATCAGCGCGGTTATTATAGTCAATAAGCTCATTGACAACTTGGATTATTGGAAAAACCTTGACTTTTCAATGGCATAATGCTATTATCGTTATGTTAAATGGGAAAGAATGTCCTTTATCCGAAAATAGAAGCGGCAAACAAATGATTTTGAAAGGGAATATGACCAATTAGTGTTTATGTATTGATCGTAGTTGTCAGGATGAATTTTGCTTGGGAGTGAAGTGGAATTCACTCTCTTTTAATAATATGTGTTTGTTCGTGACTGAATGTGGGAACAGAATGAAAGAAAAGAAGAAAATAGCGCTTTGCAATAAAACGATACTGGTTACGGGGTCCCCCGGCTTTATCGGTGCAAACCTAGTACTGCGTTTGCTGGAGGAAATGACCTCCGGTACAGTTGTTTCGTTTGATTCCATGAACGACTACTATGACCCGAAGCTGAAGGAGTACAGACTTGCACTGATTGAGGAAGCGGCGAAAAGCTCACCGGTCAAACATGTTTTTGTAAAAGGTAATCTTGCTGAAAAAAAGCTGGTTGACGAGGTTTTTAAGAGGTACCGTCCGGCAGTCGTTGTGAATCTGGCTGCTCAGGCAGGAGTGAGGTATTCCATTGAGCATCCGGATGTGTACATGGAATCCAATATTATCGGTTTTTTTCATATATTGGAGGCTTGCAGAAACTATCCCGTAGAGCATCTGGTATATGCATCGTCCTCGTCTGTTTATGGCGGAAACAAGAAGGTTCCGTTCAGCACGGATGACAAGGTGGATACTCCCGTGAGTCTTTATGCGGCTACGAAAAAAAGCAATGAGCTCTTTGCTCACAGCTATTCAAAGCTGTACAACATTCCAAGTACCGGACTGAGGTTTTTCACAGTCTACGGTCCTGCGGGACGTCCGGATATGTTTTACTTCTCTGCGACCAAAAAGCTTGCGGAAGGCAAAACCATTCAGATTTTTAACTATGGCAACTGCCAACGCGATTTTACCTATATTGATGATATTGTCGAGGGCGTGTACCGTGTCATGCAGGGCGCGCCGAATAAGAAAAACGGCGGGGATGGATTGCCGGTTCCTCCGTACGCTGTATACAATATCGGCGGCGGTCAGCCGGAAAACCTGCTGGATTTTATCAGTACGTTGCAGGAAGAGCTTGTGGAGGCAGAGGTCTTGCCCGCTGATTATGACTTTGAGGCGCACAGAGAGCTGGTCGGTATGCAGCCAGGGGATGTGCCTGTAACATATGCGGACAGTAAGGCTCTTGAAGAGGACTATGGATTCACACCGAAAACCGGAATCAGGGAAGGCCTGAGAAGGTTTTCGGTTTGGTATAAGGAATATGAAAAGCAGTTCCGTGAGGAAAAATGAAAAGCAAGGCGCATCTGTTGAGCAAGACGGGATTCCGTCCAATAGCAGCGGTGGTACTGCTGATAAGGTTATTTGCCGGAGATAATTTCTGAGAATACAGCATTGGAAAGAGGATTTGTATTGTGATAAAAATCGCTGTCGCCGGAACCGGATATGTTGGATTAAGCTTGGCTGTGCTGTTGTCACAGCACAATCATGTAACTGCAGTGGATATTGTACCGGAAAAGGTTGAAGCTCTCAATAAGTGGAGGAGTCCGGTTAACGATACAATGATTGAGCAGTTCTTGTCGGAACATGAGGAAAGAGGACTGGATCTGACTGCGACAACGGACGGAGCGGCTGCGTATGCAGACGCGGAGTATGTAATTATCGCTGCTCCGACAAATTATTATCCGCAGCAAAACTTTTTTGACTGTTCTGCTGTAGAGGCGGTTATTGAGCTTGTGCTGAAAAGTTCTGAAACAGCAACGATCATCATTAAGTCGACGATTCCGGTCGGATACACTGAAAAAGTCAGAAAGAAATATCATACGGACAGAATCATATTCAGTCCGGAATTTCTCAGAGAGTCCAGGGCGCTTTACGATAATCTTTATCCGAGCCGCATCATTGTTGGTTGTGATGGGAAGAGCAGAGCTGCCGCTGAGCAATTTGCCGCGCTTCTTGCCCAAGGAGCCGTGAAAGACAACATCGATACTTTGTTTATGGGCTTCACGGAAGCGGAAGCGGTTAAGCTGTTTGCCAATACATTTCTTGCTCTGCGAATATCTTATTTTAATGAGCTGGATACATATTGCGAGCTGAAGGGGCTGGATACAAGGTTGGTGATTGAGGGAGTTTGCCTGGATCCGAGAATCGGTTCTCACTATAACAATCCGTCTTTCGGATATGGGGGCTACTGCTTGCCGAAGGATACGAAGCAGCTTCTTGCCAACTATCGGGATGTCCCTGAGGATTTGATTCGGGCGATTGTTGAAAGCAATAAAACACGAAAAGATTTCATAGCGGACAGGGTTCTGAAAAAGGCGGGGTATTACACCGCAAGTTCCATGTGGGATGCCGATAGAGAGCGTCAGGTTACAGTAGGTGTCTTTCGCCTGACCATGAAAAGTAATTCCGATAACTTCCGTCAGAGTTCCATTCAGGGAGTAATGAAGCGTCTGAAGGCAAAGGGGGCAAATGTCATTGTCTACGAGCCGGCGATTGAAGACGGAGTCACATTCTTTGGTTCGCCGGTTGTGAATGATATCGAGCAATTCAAAAACAGCTGCGATGCAATTATTGCAAACAGATATGACAATGTTCTTGATGATGTCAGGGATAAGGTTTATACAAGAGACTTGTTCGGAAGAGACTGAGAACAGGGGATATCACTGCGGCTGGCAGTAAGAAAAAATAACACAAAACAAGAAAAAAGGCTACCATTGATAGTGTGTTGTATGGTATAATAGTATTAAGGTGCGAACTGAGAAAACAACATTAAAGCGTTGTTTTCCACTGACTGCGCGAGCAGTCTTTGTAAGCTGGTAAAACACAGCAGGG
>CACYDW010000117.1 GCA_902773325.1 uncultured Ruminococcus sp. | reverse complement strand
CCGTTGATCAACCTGCCGACTGTCGTTTTTCCGCAGCCGGATGCACCGCAGAGCAGCACCGTTTCACCGTCACGGATCGTCAGCGACAGGTCATGCAGCCCGCCCTCGTCAGTGCCGTTGTATCTGAAATTGACATTTTGGATTTCGATCATAGTGCATCACCTGAAATACTTTGAGTACACAAACAAAAACATACTTGCTGCAAAAATCACGAACATGAGCCAGTCTGCCGCATTGAGTTTTAATTGCACAGGACTGGTTCGTCTGACCGGTGCGCCAAGCCCTCTTGTGACCGCTGCCGCTGACAATTCCTCGCCGATATTCAGGCAGGAGAACATCAGCGGAACAAGCCGGTATTCTATCATTTTTGCTATCCTTCCGCCTGCAAGGGAAATACCGCGCATTTTCATCGCATCGTTGATGCTTAGGTATTCCTCTTTGATCGTCGGAAAAAACCGCATCACGACGGCGAGCGAAACAGATATGCCGTCGGGAATGTGCATCTTTTGCATAGCAGACATGAATTCGCCGATCTTTGTTGTGTGTATCACATACCACGCCATGATCATAGCAGGCATAAACTGCGCCACAATTCCGCAGTAGCCGACCAGAAGCGCCGAAATAACGCCTGTCGATTCCGCAGAAATGCAGTATTTCAGCAATACAAGCGCCGCCCCGTAGCACAGCAAAAAGCGAAGGGCAGACACATATCTGCCCTCGTTTGCCAGCAGGAACACAGGGATAAGAGTAACGATGATCCTGACTGCCCATTCCATCGGCGATACCGCATTGACCATCACGATAAACGAAACAGCGAATATCATAAAAAGCTTTGTGCGTGGATCAAGATGAATCTTTATCATACAATACCTGCTTTTTCAAAGTGCTTTCTGACAACCGCCTTGCCGACAAATGCACCGATCACGCCGAATACAAAGCAGAGAATCAGCAGAATTGCAATCGTTTTGATGTTGATCGCACGGAACAGAGCATCACAGTATTCTGCTGAATAGCCGCCGTCAAGAAGACTTTTGCGATAATCCTCCGCTGTTACGATCACGGGGAAATAATTTGCGCAGATCCAGAGACAGAAAACACCGTGACTCAGCACCGTCATCTTAAAGCTCTTGTAGCCGCCCTTTTTGGCGATCAGATCGGCAATGAATCCGGCTGCAATGATCAGCGGTGCGCCGAGCCAGCCCATGCCGGTCACAAACATGATAATAGCGATCAGAATGGACATGATCGTAATCATTCCGAATTTCGTAACCTTCGTGTAAAACAGCATCATCGGAATCGAGCCGACCAGTGGGATCAGCACCACATAGGCTGCGACAATGTACGGGTGAATAAAGCCCAGCATTCCGCATGCGAATTCCACGACAAAAATCAGCGCTGTGAAAATTCCGATTGTAATAAAGTCCTTTACTTTCAGCTTGTTATCGTTCATGATAAACCTCCTGTAATCGTTCGGTTAGCATATGCAAACCGATGTTATTATACCACTTTCTGCTTGGTGTGTCAATACCTTTTCAGTTTTTCCATCCTGTGCTGACCGCGCGTTTTGTCACCATAGAATTATAAATGCCGCCTTTTTTCATCAGGCTTTCATGGTTCCCGGACTCGGCGATCTGCCCGTCCTTGATGACCATGATATTGTCCGCGCCGGCAATGGTGTTCAGCCTGTGCGCAATGACAAGAAGCGTTTTGCCCTTGCAAAGCTCGGAAATAGCCTGCTGAATATAGCTTTCGTTGTCAGCGTCAACGCTTGCGGTCGCTTCGTCGAGAATGACGATAGGCGAATCCTTGAGAATACACCTTGCTATCGACAAACGCTGTGCCTGACCGCCGGAAAGCGACGCTCCGCCCTCGCCTATGACAGTATCAAAGCCGTCCGGCAGTTCCATAATGAAATCATAGCAGCGTGCTTTTTTCGCCGCTTCGATAACTTCCTCACGGCTTGCGTCCGGCCTGCCAAGAGCGATATTGTTGTAGACCGTGTCCTGAAACAGATACACTCTCTGGAACACCATACTGATATTGTCCATAAGCGTTGCAAGCGGGATCCTGCGAATGTCAGTACCCCGAAGCAAGATCTCACCCGACTTCACATCCCAGAATCTTGTCAACAAACTTGCGATAGTAGATTTGCCGCCGCCGGACGGTCCGACAAGCGCGGTCATCGTGCCCTTGTCCGCCTTGAATGAAACGTTTTTGAGTACGTCTTTCTGATCGTAGGCAAAGGTCACGTTTTTGTACTCAATTTCGGGAGCATTGCTG
>CACYDW010000116.1 GCA_902773325.1 uncultured Ruminococcus sp. | reverse complement strand
TAATAGGCTGACTGTGGGGGCTTTCCGGTCGCCCCCACACCCCTTCGGACATCACTCTAAGTAAGAATATTTTTGTCGCCTACTATACATGTGTTTATTCAGCTATTGCCAGATATTTTTGATCTACGGCAGCGGTCACCCTGCCGTTAATGCCGATCACCACTCTGCTTCCGGACACCTCCAGTACCTGAAAGCGGCTCTGATAGACCCAGCCGCTCAGGCGGTGATTTGTGCCGTAGGATACTGCGCCCTCCTTTACCTTGACAATGCTTCCTTTTCTGATAGCTGTCTGCTTGCTCAGCAGTTCGTTGACCTTTGCCTGCACCTTTTGATAGTCATATCCGGCTTTTGTAAGCGCACTTTTTCGTGCTTCGCCGTTGCCCCATTTGCCGTCAATGACCTCCTTTGCAAGAACCTCCACACTTTTGGCTGCTGTGCTGCCCGATGAGGTATCGGCTTTCCAGTACGGACGATAAAACGCATAAACGCTGCTGTCATTCAGATACCGCGTTTTACGCTTGAAAGTCGATGTCGCCGCCCAGCTGCCGGACACGCCTTCCACATTTCCCTCAAGGGTGGTAACGGTATCGCCGCTCACGTTCTCCACGATACCCACATGATCGGCATGATACTTGTCGGTATAGCTGCCGCCATAGCGGAAAAAGATCAGGTCGCCCGCCTGCGGCACTTTGTCCCCTTTCGGAAACCACGTGCCATACTTGCCGTCTGAAAAGCGCGCGATCGTTCCGGCACCGCCCTCGATCTGCCTGATGTACTTGCCGATGAAGCCGCAGTCCTGCATGACCGCCGATACTGCATAAGCGCACCACTCTGTAACATAGCCGAGGTTCAGCTTTGTTTTGCAGACGTATGCGCCGTCCTTGCCGATATAGCTTTTTGCCTGTTCCAGAAATTGTCTGAGCTCACTGTTTGCCATTCTGATATTCCTCCGTTTCTTCTGCCGCACTGTCGGCGGCGATTTTCAGTCGTTTTACGATGCTTGTCAGGAATTTCGGTATCGGTACGCCGATCTCGTTCAGGTTTTCTAAAATGGAGATCAGTTCGTTGATAATGAGCCAGATCGTTACCAATACGCAGAATAGCATATTGACGCTGAAGGTGATTCCCACCATACCAAAGCCGACATTGATCAGCCAATCCACTACGACCGCCGCACCGACTGCAAAAAGATAACACAGCTTTTTGACGATACCGAATAATCCCTCTCTGCTTGACAGCTCCCTGTTTTTCCATGCGGATATCATTCCGGTGATATAATCCGCTGCCATTACCAGCACCAACAGGACAACGGGAACTGCTGCAGCATGAAGATCATACACTACAGACGCAAGCATACCTGTTGCCAGTGCCTGTATCATTTTATTCTCGCTCATAACTCCCTCCGCGTCAGCACGGCATAATGGTATAGGGCGCAAGGACGAAGAATTCTGCGTCCCCGATCAATACCGGCACTTTGGTGATATACAGATAGGTGCTGTCATAAATGCCGTCCATTTCCATTTTGCGGATACCCGAACCGTCCGTCAGAAACTGCTTGTTCCTGATCATTTCAAGAGCGGAACAGTCGCTGCCGTTATACACATAGCCCATACGGTTATACGCATTGACGCGTGTACCGTCCTGACAATAGAACATTCTGCTCATGAGGTTTCCGCTGCTGTCTGTTGTACCGGCACACACATTGCTTTCACCGCTTGCAGTCACCATGACCGCAAGGGCAGTTTCCGCCGGAAACGCACTGTTGTAATGCCCGAAATACAATACAACGGTTTTTTCGTTTGTAACGGCACTGAACTTGAAGTTTCTCTGACATTCCGCCGCTACATTGCAGCTTGCCGCATAAAATGTCAGATTGCACGTGCAGATATTGCCGCTTCTGTAATTGTCCGACGTCACTGTAACGTAGTAGGAGCCTGTATATGCGGTCTGTCTGACGAAATGCAGGTTCATAATGCCGCTGATACTGATATCGAATGTCGGCAGACCGGCACTTTCGTTTTCGAGCTTTTCTGTAAGCTCGTCAAGGTCGGTGGTACAGGTGATTCTCGGGTCAACACCTGTCAGCGCATCAATAAAGCCTAAAATAAACTCCTTTTCCGATGTGGCTGAAATAACTCTGTTTACATAGCTCACTGTGTTTCCTCCTTAAATTCTGTAAAATACACGGTTTATCACGTCAAATAAACCGGTTTCTCCCTCAATACCGCTTGCATGGGGCACAAGCCATGCCGTGAGGATATTATTCTCAAACAGTTTTACGGAATAGACGGTTCCCTTGAATATACGGGTATCGACCACACCGCTCTGGTTACGTGTGCCGAGATACAGATCGACCTCTGACGAAAAGCTCATGGTATCGAAGGTCTTGACCGTCACACCGTCAATCACCGCGCCGCCCTGTGACAGCACCAGCGTATGGGTGTCGTTCAGCGTAATAGCGGCATTGACAACTGCCTGAAAGCTGCCGAACTGCGTATACATCGATGTCTGATAAGAACAGAAGGCAAAGGCATCGTCGCTGTTGGCGCCTGCTCTTGCTCCGAACAGGAATTTGCCGTATTCCGTCTGACGGAAAATTATTTCGATCTTTGTGGTGTTGCCGGCTCTGTAGCCGAGATCGATGTATTTTGTGCCGTCAAAGGTGATTCCCTGTGTCTGACGGAGCACAGTGGGCTGCTCCTCTGTGCTGAGCTGTAAGGAACAGCTTCCGTGCATCCGGCTGTCGCCGACCTCTACCTCGATCACGGGCTGCATCAGGCTGCCGTAAAGCTTTTTGGCGGGTCTGATCTCTCCTGTCAGCATGATGCATCACTCCTCACAACAGAATTGGTAATGATAAAATCCGTACAGTCAATAATGGGTTCCAGCTCACCGTCCGCTCTTTTCAGGGCAACATCATAGTAATATCTTCCCTGCGGCAGGTTGGTTTCCTGTGTTGAAAGCTTCAGCACGTAGCCCTTGCCGTCCTGTGCGGTATTCTCTGCATCCAACTGCTTGGTGATGATGTAGTCGGTGTTGCAGGGGCTTTTTTTCAGGCCGAACACTAATTTCTCCGTAAGTGCCAGACGGTAGAACGCTTCACCGTTCCTGATACGGATTTCCGTGACAAACGCACGGTTCTGAGGGGCATAAATGATATTGCTCATAGCATTTCTCCTTCCAAAAAAATATTCCCTCTACAATAACCCCGAAAAAGCAAAACATTCGACCCCGAAAGGTCGAATGTTACAAAATTGTAATATTTATTTTTGTGTTTTCCGTTCCGATGTGGTTTTATACTAATATCAGATAGACAGGGCGAAAAAGATCTGAGCGGAAAATTTCGCAGAGTGAGGCGGAAGACGCCGCTTGGCTGGCGCCAAGCAAGGATGACAACGATGCTATGCGGAATTTAACGCCAAAGATTGTCGTCAGGTC
>CACYDW010000115.1 GCA_902773325.1 uncultured Ruminococcus sp. | reverse complement strand
TGTGAGGGGCTGTAAGACTAAACCTCTCACTCAAACGAAATATTGGGTTAAAGTGAGGTGTATGTCGAGAAAGTCTACTCGACGATTTTATGAAAAGAAAGATAGCCTACCTGCTTGCTGCCGCCTTTGTGTTGTTATTGCTGACTGCCTGCGGCGATCAGCCGGAGGAAGAAAGTTCGAAGAATGAAAGCAGTGTGCAGGATAGCTCTGTAACAGAAAGCTCTGCCGATACTCCGGAAGATGAAAAGACTGTATTGGGAGATTTGCTGATGAGTACATTTGCTGATCTCTGGACAAGTCCTACCTACTACATTGATGTTACTATGTCGGTGGACAGTACACTTCAGGTTACTGAGAACACTGAAAACTCCAGCATGGTATACAGCTATGTCATAGCTGTTGATAGTGATCAGGAGCTGGCTGCCCTTGACATTTCATGGTCTGACGGTACACATGGACACCTGATCGTCAATAAGAATAAATGCTATAACATTGATGACGAAAAGAAAACCTATGCTGTGAGTGATTATCCCCATAATGCGCGCTATCTCGGAGAAATGTATACTACCGATATTTATCTTGGTATGATCAACTTCATTACTCTGGAGTCAAGCGGTAAGACGGCTTATAAAGAACAGGACGGCTCAACCGTTAATGTCGATTACGAACGTTACCGGATCACCGATATTCCTGAGTCCTCTACGAATACTGACGATATTACAATAACCTACTACTTTAAGGATAACAAACCCTATGCCGAGATTATGAGCAGCGGCAGAGGAGAAACTGTCTGCCGTTTCAACACCGTAACAAATACCATAAAGGATAACGGTATTTTCAAAGTGCCTGACGATTATAAGAAGGTTGATTCCGAAACATGATCTGCCCGCAAAACTCCGGTTTTGCCCCCGTATTTTGCGGGGGCATTTTTGGCAGAGAGCTTTTCCGAATGATCATCGTATTTATTCATTGTTTTTGTCGCAAAACGTGCAAATAGATGGAAAATATGCTATAATATTCTATCATATAACATATTTTCTTTTCCAATCGTAAGTGAGGTCGAAATAAGAATGATCAACGTATCGCATCTTACAAAAAAATATCATAGATTCATCGCTAACGAGAACCTTTCCTTTATGATAAACGGTGGAGAGATCGCTGTATTGGCGGGGCCTAATGGAGCAGGCAAGTCTACTGCTATCAAATGTATTGCGGGATTACTGCGCTTTGAGGGGGAAATCGAAATCTGCGGCTATAATAACAAAAGTCTTGAAGCAAAGCGGCTTCTCGGATATATCCCCGAAATTCCTGCGCCATTTGAGCTTCTGACTGTGTGGGAACACATGGAATTTATCGCCCGCGCTTATAATCTGGAGGATTGGCAGGACAGGGCAGAGGAACTCATGCGCCGCATGGAGCTTCTGGATAAGCGTGACAAGCTTGGCAGAGAGCTGTCTAAGGGTATGCAGCAGAAGATCAGTATCTGCTGTGCGCTGCTGATCAAGCCTCAGGCAGTGCTGTTTGACGAACCGTTTGTCGGTCTTGACCCCCACGCTATCAAGGAACTGAAAGCAATGCTGTTTGAGCTGAAAGCACAGAATGTTTCCGTGATCATCAGTACTCATATGCTCGAAACGGTTGAGGAATTCTGGGACAAGGTTTTTATTATGATGAACGGTAGGATCGAGGCAGAACGCGACCGGAGATCCGTTGAAAAAACCGGCGAAAACTTAGAGCAGCTTTTCTTCGATATTACTGAACGCAGCCGCAGTTCCTCAGAACCCGAAAAGGCGGACAATGCCGCCGCAGATGACGGCGAAAGCAGGAGGAAAAAGAAATGAATGCGGTATTTTATATGCTCAGAAAGACCGTGAAGAATGAAATTCTCGATACCCTGCGCCATCCGCTGAAGCTTCTGATTTATGGGTTTATGGCCGTTACGATGGTGTATGCCGTTATCTCGGGATTTTTTGCATCGGACGAGTGGATCACCGACAACAGGCAGGATATCAGGCTGCTGTATGGAGCTTATCTTGTATTGCTGCACGTGATCAGTGTTCCGATCATGCAAAAGGGATTCAGTACCGGCACAAGCTTTTTTTCCATGGCAGATGTCAATAATGTTTTTACCGCTCCCATTTCAGATAAAAAGATCCTGCTTTACGGTATAGGCCGGCAGCTTGCGTCAATGCTGTTTTTGGCAATTTCCTTTTCTGCGTACGGCAGTATTGCGGTAGGTATCTTTGACTTGACAGTACAGCAGTCATTGATGCTTGTGGGCGGTATTCTGCTGATGTTGTTTGCTGTACAGTTTATTACTCTTTTTTTCTATTGTATCTGCAGCGGACACCCCCGCAGGGCATCTGTATTGAAATACTTTGTATACATGATTCCGGTTTATTCTATTTTTGTGGTTTTAGCTTATGTTTTTTCGCGCGGTTTTACCTACGAAAACCTGCTTGCTGCTGTTTCGCAGCCTATACTGGACTTTACACCGATCGTAGGGTGGATGCACGGCTTCGTTCTGGGGCTGTTAAGCGGTGCATGGCTTCAGACAGCGGTTTATGGCGGATTGCTTCTGATCAGCTTTTCTGTAAGCATCGTTGTGTTTGCGAAAATCAAGCTTGATTTTTATGAAGATGTTCTTTCACAGGCGGAAAGCTATTTTGAATTCCGCGACTCTATCCGCACGGGTCGGATGAGCGAGAATGTGATGCTCGGTTCGAGAAAAATCAATGTGAGAAAAACAGGTATCAACAGGGGACACGGTGCAGCGGCAGTGTTTTTTAAGCATCTTAAAGAAGGCTCGCGCCGTTCAAGGTTTATGTTTTTCAATATCAATACAGTCGTTTTGCTTTCAGTTTCGCTGTTGGTGGGCAAAATCATACAAGACCTGCCGATGTTTGAAGGTGCGACCGGCGAATGGCTCGAGATGAAACCAACGATCATATATCTTGCCGTAACGGTGATCTGTGCTTATGTACAGTTTTTTTTCAGCGCAGCAGGCGATTGGGTGAAGGAACTCAATAAACACTATATTTTTCTGATTCCCGACAGCGCCGTTAAAAAACTTATTATGGCAGGTGCAACCAGCATTATCAAGCCTTTTGTTGACGGTCTGATCGCCTTTGGGGCACTTTATATTATAGCGGGCGGAAATATGATCGATGCAGTAACGTCCATGATTTCTTACGGCAGCTTTGGCTGTGTATATATTGCAGCCAATATACTTGCTCAGAGAATCGTGGGGGGCAGCGGCAACGGCGGTGTGTTTATTACCTTCTATATGTCGTTTATCGTTCTGCTGATGATTCCGGGTATTATACTGGGCGTTGTGTCACTCGCTAATTTTGGTGCGGCGGGATTCTTTTCCATTTCAGCAACTCTGATGGCAGTACCCGTATTCTTGTGGAACTTCATTATTTCACTGTGCATTTTTCTTTTGTGCAGGAATCTTCTCGATAATATCGCGTAAGGAACTGTTCATTCATAACTATTCATTTCTTTGCAGTTCCTGAATCTGAAATGGCAGAAGCAATCAAGCAAAGAAGGAGTGTAACCAATGCTCAGATATCCCGTGATGTTTGTTCATGGATTGGGATTTCATGACAGAAAGCTTATCAACTATTGGGGACGGATTCCAAAGGTTTTTACAGACGACGGCAATCAGGTGTTCTACGGGTGTCAGGACGGTGCCGGTACGGTTGAGGATAATGCTTACGGTCTTAAACAACGCATCGAAAAAATCCTTGCAGATACCGGAGCAGAAAAGCTGAATGTGATCGCTCATTCAAAAGGCGGTCTGGATATGCGTTATGCAATAAGCAATCTTGGAATGTCGAGGTATGTTGCATCGCTTACCACCATCAATACACCGCATAACGGTTCAAAAACAATTGACAAGATCCTGAGTATGCCTCAGTTTCCTCTCAGATTTGCAAGCGGCTGTGCTGATGTGTGGCTGAGGGTGATCGGCGATAAAAAACCCAATACATATAAATCTCTATGCTCTTTGGCAACGGAATCAGCTTGTCAGTTTGACAAGAACACCCCGGATATGCCGGAAACCTATTATCAGAGCTATGCTTGTATGATGAATAAGGGAAGCGATGATATTTTTATGCTGATCTCTTATGAGGTGGTAAAAAGGATTGAGGGAGAAAACGATGGACTGCTGACACCCGCTTGTGTGAAACACGGCGATTTCAAGGGAATCAGGAGAAGCAATTCACACAGGGGAATCTCTCATTTAGATCAGATTGATATGCGGCGCAGACGTTTTACGAAAAAATCGGGAAACGGTGTGTCTGATATTCTGGAAATATACAGCGAAATATTACACACTCTGCAAGATAAAGGATTTTGATATTAGCAGAACGGGTCGGAGATCACAGAAAAAAGCAAAGCGTTACACAGAAAAAACAAAGCGTTACAATGTAGCAAAAATGTAACATAGATATAGATATAGATATAGATATAGAGAAAGATATAGATATAGATAATAAATAATACTCTCTTGTCATCTTGGTGCTGAGCGAAAACGCGGACACGGGTGCAGCGTCGACGCTGCGTCGACGCTGCTAAAAAAAGTCTTTACAAGCGGTAGAATTTGTGTTATAATCAAAAGCGTTGATGCCCCGCTCCCGGTTTTCGGATAAAGCCCTGAATATGGGAATCCACAGCCGATAACTGAGAACGCCGGGTTTGACAAATATATTGTAAAAGGTGGATAAAAATGCTTAAATCTGAAAAGGATGCTATCATCAAAGAGTACGCAACACATGAGGGCGACACAGGCTCACCTGAGGTTCAGATCGCTATTCTTACAAAGAGGATCAATGACCTTACCGAGCACCTCAAAACTCACAAAAAGGATCACCATTCAAGAAGAGGTCTTTTCAAAATGATCGGTCAGAGAAGAAGCCTTCTCAACTACCTTACTAAGGTTGACATTGAGCGTTATCGTTCTATCATTGCAAGACTCGGTATCCGTAAGTAATTGATCGGGGCAGCCTGTCTTACGACAGACTGCCTTGTTTCAGTATCCGGGAAACATTGCTGCTGCAAAAAGAGGTTATTTTCGGATTTTAGCAGTGAATCGAGAGAATAATGTATGGATGTATCCGTTTGTTTTTCTTTGTTCTCTGGATTTATTGCTAAACCGAAGGTTACCTCAATCATTACATTAAATATTAACGGAGGTAAAACTATGTTTGAAAATTTCAGAACCTTTGAAACTGATTTTGCCGGCAGACCGCTTGTTATTGAAACAGGCAAGATGACACAGCTTGCCAATGGTGCGTGTCTTGTCCGCTACGGTGATACAGTTGTACACGTGGCTGTAACCGCTTCGCCCAAGCCCAGAGATGGTATTGACTTCTTCCCGCTGTCAGTAGACTTTGAAGAAAAACAGTATGCTCTCGGTAAAATCCCCGGCTCTTTCGGCAAGAGAGAGGGCAGACCCTCAGAAAAGGCAATTCTTGTTTCACGTGTGATCGACCGTCCGATTCGTCCTTTGTTCCCCAAGGATATGAGAAATGACGTGTCGATCTTTTGTACCGTAATGGATTACGATCCCGATTGTATGCCTGAGATCGCTGCCATGGTCGGTACATCGATCGCACTCAGCATTTCGGATATTCCGTGGAATGGCCCGATCTCTGCCGTATCCGTTGGTCTTGTTGATGATGAATTTGTTATCAATCCCAACAAAGAGCAGAGAGCAAAGTCTAAGATGGCAGTTACCGTTGCTTCAACCGACAGCCGTATTGCTATGATCGAAGCAGGTGCTGATATTGTTCCTGATGATGTAATGTACAATGGTATTATGGCAGGCCATAAGGCTAACCAGCATATCATAGAGTTTATTAAGGGTATTCAGGCGGAAATCGGCAGAGAAAAGTTTGAATATCCCAGCAATGAGCCTGATGCTGAAATGCTCGAGGCTATCAAGGCATTCGCTGTTGACGATGTTCGTACCGCTCTCGATACCGATGACAAAAAAGTTCGTGACGAAAGACTCAAGCCTATCTATGATGCAGTGCATGAAAAGTTTGATGCGATCTATCCCGATCAGGCAGAGAAAATTGACGAGTGTCTTTACAGAACACAGAAATATATCGTCCGCCGCTGGCTGCTGGACGAGAAAAAGCGCGTAGACGGCAGAGGAATGGATGAGATGCGTCCCCTTGCTTCTGAGGTTGGCATTCTGCCCCGCGTACATGGCTCAGGATTGTTCACAAGAGGTCAGACACAGGTGCTCACAATTACAACGCTCGGTCCTGTCAGTGACCAGCAGATACTTGACGGTATTGATGATCAGACCTCCAAGAGATATATTCACCACTATAACTTCCCGTCCTATTCTGTTGGTGAAACCAAGCCTTCAAGAGGTCCCGGCAGAAGAGAGATCGGTCACGGTGCGCTTGCCGAGAGAGCACTTGTTCCGGTTATTCCTTCGGTAGAGGAATTCCCTTATACGATCCGACTTGTGTCTGAAATTCTTTCCTCCAACGGTTCCACCTCACAGGGCTCTATCTGCGGTTCTACACTGTCGCTGATGGACGCAGGTGTTCCGATCAAAGCTCCTGTTGCAGGTATTTCCTGCGGATTGATCACCGAGGGCGAGCGCTGGATGACAATGGTTGATATTCAGGGCTTAGAGGATTTCTTCGGCGACATGGACTTCAAGGTAGCAGGTACAAAAGAAGGTATTACTGCGATTCAGATGGATCTTAAGATCAGCGGTCTTACACCTGATATGGTAAGAGAGGCGCTCTATAAGACCCACATCGCACGTAATTATATTCTTGACGAGGTTATGCTCAAAGCAATTCCTGAGCCGAGAAAAGAACTTTCCAAGTATGCACCTAAGATGCTCTCGACAGTTATTCCTATTGATAAGATTCGTGAGGTTATCGGATCGGGCGGCAAGGTTATTCAGAAGATCTGTGCCGAGTGTGATGTCAAGATTGACATCGAAGAGGACGGTCATGTATATGTCAGCGGCATTGATCTTGATAATTGTAACCGCGCTATGGAGATCGTCAATACCATTGTCAACGATCCCGAGCCGGGTGCCATCTATAAGGGCAGAGTTACCCGACTGATGGATTTCGGTGCGTTTGTGGAAATTGCTCCGGGCAAGGAAGGTCTTTGCCATATTTCACAGCTTGACGTGAAGCGTACAGAAAAGGTAACAGATGTAGTAAATGTTGATGATATCATTATCGTCAAGGTTCTTGAAATTGACGACAAGGGCAGACTGAATCTTTCGCGCCGTGAAGCACTTATCGAAGTAGAGGGTCTTACCCCCGAAAACGATGCTGCTCCCCGCCGTCCTGCCGGTCCCCGTCCGGGTGGATTTCATAAGAATGGCGGTTCCAAGCCCCGCAATGGCAGCCATAACGGCTGATCATAAAAAATAGCGATAAAATAGCGGTATGGGTACTGATAAAGTGTCCATACCGCTATTTTCATAATAATCAATTGATGAAGGCTATACGACAAAGCCGCCGTTAACACCTAATACCTGACCCGTTATAAAGGAGGCTTCATTCTTTGCCAAAAAGAAAATTGCTCTTGCAGCATCTTCGGGTGTTCCGATCGTTCCGGTGGGAGTTTCTTCTTTCAGAGCGGCAAAATCGGCATCAGACAGATTTGAGGTCATGTCTGTTTGAATAACGCCGGGAGCAATACAGTTAACAGTAATGCCGCTCAGACCTTCTTCCATGGCAAGAGCCTTTGTCAGTCCGATCACTCCCGCTTTTGCCGCTGAATAATGAACCTCACAAGAACCTCCGACCTGTCCCCACATGGACGATACATTGACAATTCTGCCGTATTTTTTGCGGATCATGTAGGGGAGGGCAGCGCGGCAGCAATAGAACATACTGCTCAGGTTCACTGAAAGTATTGTGTTCCAGTCCTCATCGGAAATGTCTGTAAACAGCTTGGTCTGTGCAATGCCTGCGTTGTTGATAAGTACGTCAATACCGCTGCATATTGCCGCGATTTTCTCAAACATCGCACTGACTTCTGCTGATGATGAAACGTCTGCCTGAACGGTTTGTACGGAATAACCGTAGAAAGTCAGCCTGCTGCAAAGTGCTTCTGCCTGTTGCTGAGAGCGGTGATAGTTGATGAAAACATTGTCCCCGTTTTTGGCAAATAATTCGGCTGTGGCAGCACCAATACCCCTTGATGCACCGGTAATCAATACATTTCTGCCGCTCATGGCTTTTTAACCAGCACGTCAACGATTTCGCCAACGAACATCTCATGCCAGTCATCATCGGCATAAAAATTATCGACAAAAGCTTTATCGACGAATCCGTCTGCCGTTATAGGCTGCTTATAGAGCTTTTTGCATACAAGCACAAGCTCCGCCTGCCCGAAATAGACACTGCCGCCGTCTATGATGGGAGTAAGACCAGTTTCTTTGATTTTGTCAACTGTTCTTCCGGAATGTTTGCCGCAGTAAGCAAGCTCTTTCATAAAGCCGCCGCCAAAAAACGAAAGAGTATAGCAGTCGGCTTTGTCTGCAAACTCGTAGGTGTAACGGCTTTTTCTGATGAATGTAAATGCAACATTTCTGTTCCAGAGAACGCCGATTCCTCCCCAGCTCGCTGTCATGGTGTTGAAGCCGTTTTCATCGCCTGCTGTAATGAGCATCCATTCTTTGCCTATTTTTTTGAAGAAGTTGCCGTCAAGCAGCGATACATCCAATTTCTCAAAGTTATCCATGTTCAATGACCTCCCGAAAAAGTTCTTTTCTACTATTATACCATATATCCGCTTCAAATAAAACCATAATATATTAAAAATTACGAGCATTATAAGGCATTATAAGGTGATATAAAATACAGAAAGCCCGGAAAAACCTCCTGACGATCGTGTCAGACTGTTTCTCCGGGCTTAGAGAATTGTATGAAAGAAAAAGGATCACTTAACGATTACAGTATAATACTTTTTGGTAATATTGTTCAGATTGTCCATAACCTTGACACAAATATCGTATGTGCCTTTTTCTGCGGGCTGAATCGTTACTGTATTGACCGTAGAATAATTCTGTTGCGTTGTCCATTTGCTGTCGCCGGATTTTCTGTCATATACAGCGTATTTGTAAGCGCCTGTGCTTCCTGTTGCAGAGCAGGAAACCGTAACGCTGTCACCGAGCTGGATTTCAGATGCTGAAAGTGCAGAAGTGTTGGAAAGATTACCGTCAGTGACGCTGAGCGAGAAATATACCTTTGCAACAGCACCGCTGCCGTCCTTCGCCTTAACACAGATGTCATAGACGCCGGCATTATTCATAGTAAAAGCAACTGTTGTGTCGGATTTGAAGCCCTGCACGGTCACCCATTTGCTGCTGCTTGTTTCTTTGTAGTATACAGCATAAGTATAAGAGCCTGTACCGCCTGCTGCCGAGCATGAAACAGAAACGGTTTCGCCGATCTGCATTTTGTCTGCTGAGAGTACAGACGTATTTGTTAACTGCGTACCGGCAACATTTACCGTCAGGTATTTTTTAGCAACTGTGCTGTTGTCCTTGACTTTTACACAGATGTCGTAGGAGCCGGCATTTGTCAGTGTAAGAGCAACTGCTGCATTGGTCTTGAAGTTCTGTACGGTGATCCATTTGCTGTCGGCGGTTTTCTTGTAATATACAGCGAAGGTATAAGCTCCTTCGCCGCCAACTGCTGAACACTGCACTTGAATAGTGTCACCGGGCAGAATATCTGCTGCCGAAAGCGTGGAGGTGTTGTCAAGGCAGTATCAAACTTGTTTCGGGCGATGGTGCACGGTGGATAGAAAGTACGGTTCATTATTTCTGTCCAAAAGCAATTTTTGGAATCGACCCATTCCATGTTGTATCATGGTGTACCGAAGTATTGGATGCTGTCAGGAAAGAAGAATGGAACAGTGCACGAAATGAACTGAAGAATGCAAACGACAAATCCAAAGCCAAAGGAGTACGCGGCAGACCAAAGGGTGGAAAGAAAGAAAAAACGAAGCTTGAATTACAAGTCGAAGCTGTCCGCTCGGCTAAATACCCACTGCTGATGAATCCCGAAAACCTAAGCGAATCCTATCAGGCAAAGCTGCAACAGATACTT
>CACYDW010000114.1 GCA_902773325.1 uncultured Ruminococcus sp. | reverse complement strand
TACGGCGGCGGGTACGGCATTGCACCGTCCTGTGTATACGGCGGCGGGTACGGCATTGCACCGTCCTGTGTATACGGCGGCGGGTACTGTGTTGCAGCACTTTGTCCGTAAACCGGAAACTGATCTGTTACACTCTGCCCCATAACCGGACTTTGTCCTGCCATACTATCCGATGAATAAGACGTATACTGTCCCATGCCGCTCACGGACGGCGGCAGATACTGTCCCGCAGACGAACTGCCGGAAACAGAGGTCTGACCAAACGGATCAGCGGGCAGTCCATCGTTATAAGTACCTTCCAGCCCTGTTTGCAGGGTTTTTGCAGTTTCATCGGTATGTCCGAATTGATCTTCCATCATGTAACCCCCTTCATCTTGAAAAAGCACGGAATCTATCCTATACTTCTGTTATAGCAAAGCATTGCACCGGCTCTGCCGTGATCACGGTTTACGTGAGAATCTGTTTTTTGCCTTTGGCAGCTCTATTTTCGGCTCCTTGGGATTGCGGCGGTAGAGAACAAATTTTGAGCCGATAACATTGACTACCTCACTGTTGGTTTCGAGTGCGATCTGTTCGGCAGCTTCGCGTGAGGTCATACCGGCGGTTTCAAGAACCTTTCCTTTGATCAGCTCACGGGCGGTCAGTGCATCGTCAGCCTGCTTGATGATCTGGCTGCTCATGCCGCCCTTTCCTACCATAACGATCGTGTCTATATCCATTGCAAGAGAGCGCAGAAACGCTCTTTGTTTGCTTGTGAGCATATAATCTTCCTTTCCCTTTAACATCAATGATGCAGCTATCAGTGGGTTTCCATGCGCTTTTTGAGCTGTTCGGAAAGCTCACGGAGTGCTTTGCCGCGGTGGCTCATAGCGTCCTTTTGCTTGCCGGACAGCTCTGCAAAGGTCTTGTTACCCTCCACAAAGAATATCGGGTCATAGCCGAAGCCGTCCGTACCGCGCGGCGCATAGCCGATCGTGCCGTCACAGCGTCCATGCACAAAGAAGTATTCTCCGTTCGGATAGCAGCAGCAGATCACGCACTCAAAGTAAGCGCTTCTGTCGGAGCTGCCGCTTTTGATGAGTTCGCTCAGCAGCTTGTCGATCTTTTCCTCGTCAGTCGCATTTTCTCCGGCATATCTGGCGGTATAAACACCCGGCTGACCGCCGAGAGCATTCACACAAAGTCCGGAATCATCGGCGATTACGGGCATTCCGGTCTGCTTACACGCTGCCTGTGCTTTGAGCAGGGCATTTTCCTCAAAGGTTTCGCCTGTTTCCTCTACGTCATCAAGGGTCTTGCCGAGCTGCTGTGCTGTTTTGGCAGAGATACCCAGCGGATTGAGGATCCTGTCAAGCTCCTCTGCTTTCTTTTTATTGTTCGATGCGATCAAAAATAACATACATATCCCTCCCTTGCGGTACAAAACCGCACACATATACCATTCGTCCGGTGTTATGATTCATCGGTGTCACCGCTTCTCCAGCTGTCCAGAAAATCATCACTGCCGCTGTCAGCAGCGGACTCTGTTGTCCAGTTGTATTTTTTCGCGCGGTTTTTACGCGCTTCGGCACGTTTTTGCAGCTCCTCCTGCTTTCTGGCTTTTTCTTCGGCGGCAAGACGCTTCAATTCCTCCGGGTCGGGAGCAGACTCCGGATTCTCACGGGCTTTTTCTTCCTCCGCAAGACGTTCCGCCTCGGCTTCTGCATCGATCTGTGCCCAGATATCCGCCGTAGCGGGCTTATATTCATCTTCGGGGACGGTATCGGCACTGTCGGGAGCTTCGGCGGGTGCAGGCTCCTCCTCCACATATTCGGAGTCAAAGAGTGCCGCCGCAAATTCCTCCGGCACAAAGGGTCTGAGGTCGTCGATCTGTTCGCCGATTCCAATAAACTTCACCGGAACGTCCAGTTCCTCTTTAATGGCAAGCACCACACCGCCCTTGGCAGTGCCGTCCAGCTTGGTCAGCACGATACCCGTAATGCCCGCCGCATTCTTGAATTCCTTGGTCTGGTTGACGGCATTCTGTCCGGTCGTAGCATCGAGTACCAGCAGAACCTCTTTGTCGGCATCGGGCAGTTCACGGTCAATAATACGGTTGATTTTTTCAAGCTCAGCCATAAGGTTACGCTTGTTGTGCAGTCTGCCAGCGGTATCGGCAATAATGATGTCGCTGCCCTTTGCCTTGGCGGAGGCAATTGCGTCAAACACAACCGCAGCGGGGTCTGAGCCTTCGCCCTGCTTGATGATGTCTGCTCCGGCGCGGTCTGCCCAGATCTGGAGCTGGTCGATCGCCGCCGCGCGGAAGGTATCTGCCGCCGCCAGCGTTACGCGCTTACCCTGCCGCACAAAGCTTGCGGCAAGCTTGCCGATGGTCGTCGTTTTCCCCACACCGTTGACACCGATCACCAATATCACAGAGGGCTTGGTGGAGGTGTGAAGCTCCTGACCGCCCGCCAACATTCCCCGGACGACCTCTTCAAGCAGTCCGTGTATTTTCTGAGGGTCTGTGATACCCTCCTTTTTTACTCTTTCACGCAGCTCCTCACAGATCTTTTCGGCGGTATAAACACCTACGTCACCCATGACGAGCAGTTCCTCCAGCTCTTCAAAAAGATCGTCATCGATCTTCGTGAAGGATTTGAGCATCTGGTCGATCTGACCGATGATCGCATCTCTGGTTTTTTTCAGTCCATCTCTGATCTTAGAGAAAAAACCCATATCTGATTCCTCCTTTATATCTAATATCGGGGCTCTGCCCCAACCCCCGCAAGGGCTGCTCGCCCTTGACCTCGGCAAGGGTGCACGGCACCCCTGCACCCCATATTTTATCTAAAGAAAAAAATTCAACAGTCAAAAATATCCAATAGTCAAAGCCATATCAGCTCTGTATGCTGTCGGCAGTATCAGCCTTGCTGTCTGCATATTCGATCGCTGCCCTTTCAGAAGTGATTTCCACCTGATAGGGATATGTCAAAGCGGCTTTTTCAAACCGCTGCAATTGTTTTTTGGCAGCCGCAGTATCATGACGATACAGCAGCTCATAGGCATACTGTGTACGTATCACACCGGGATAGCTCTGCATGGCTTTCATGAATTTTTTAAGCTCGTCATCATAATAGCCGTCAATTTTAGTGCTGCAACGCGCGCCTGTCAGCTCACAGAACAGCGCATTGCAGCGAAGCTGCAATCGATGAATATCATAAAAAGCGTTCTGCTTTTGCAGCAGCATATCAATGGTTGCCTGCGCCTCGGCATATTTTGCTTCATCAAGCAGCCTGTCACATATATATACCGCTATGACCGCACACATCGGATTCTGCAATTCCTCATCGGTCGGCATGACGAACCACTCGGCGGGAAAATCCTTGACAGAAACCCCTTTGATCAGCATCACAATGCCCTGCATCTGAATATAGAACGCTTTCCTTGCTGCGGGTAGCTGAGAAAGTATCACAATGTTTCTGCCGTCATTGGTAATCCCCGGAAAGGGCAGTCCGTTGACAAGCCCTATCATCAAACCTGTTACGACAAAGGTCATCAATCCAAATGACAGCAGCGCATGACCTCTCACAGCAAAATAAAGTACGGCACTGATAGCTGCGATTATAAAATTGACCGCCACACCGCCTATGTTATACCGGAAATACGGCATCCTGCCGTCCTTGATCTCAGGCGGCGACATAATACACTGTCCCGCCGTACCCGCCAGTGTATAGCGATGAAAGCGCAGCTTGCCGTCTGCATCCTTTTGCAGCATCAGGTTAAACACTCTGAAAGAAACAAAATGGAATCCCGATGCAAGCCCGAAAACGAGGTGTCCGGCTTCATGCAGAATCAGATGTATCAGAATCGCCAGAAACGAGAACAGCGTCGCGCAGAGCAGTTCTGCCATGACTACAAGGAAGTTTTCTTCATCTGAAAACAGCATCGCACTCTGTGCGCCGATCACAGCAAAGCCAAGCATATAGATGATATAAAATACTGCGGACGACAGCTTGTTTTGTTTCAAATCGATCTCTCCCTTGCTTCAGTTGGTAATACCGAGTTTTTGTTCCACCTCGCCGGCGCGCAGCTCCAGCATTTTAGAGATACCTCTGTCCTGCATGGTAACGCCATAGAGCACATCGGCTTCTTCCATGGTACCGCGTCGGTGGGTAATACAGATAAACTGTGTATTGTCGTTCATTCTTCTCAGGTATTCGGCAAAACGATAGACATTCACGTCATCGAGTGCCGCTTCGATTTCGTCCATCACGCAGAACGGCGCGGGGCTTACCTTCATTATAGCAAAATACAGCGCAATTGCAACCAGTGCTTTTTCACCGCCGGACAGCAGCTCGATATGGGACACGATCTTGCCGGGCGGCTCTACCGAAATTTCTATACCCGTAGTCAGAACATTTTCGGGGTCGCTCAGCGACAGAGAAGCCTTTCCGCCGCCGAACAGCTCTACGAAGGTCGAGGAAAAATGGCGGTTGATCAGATCGAACCGTTCAATAAAGATTTCCCGCATTTGCTTGGTAAGGTCATTGATAAGCCGCAGCAGCTCGCTTTTGGATTTTTCCACATCGCCGATCTGCACCTTGAGGAACTCATACCGTTCGCTGACCTCTTTGTATTCCTCAATTGCCGATACATTCACCGTACCCAAAGCCCTGATCTTTTGTTTCAGCTCGGCAAGCCTGCGCTGTGCCTTGCCCGCATCTTCGATGACGACGGCAGCTCTTTCGGCTTCACGCTTCGTCAGCTCATATTCCTCCCAGAGCTTTCCGTTGATCTCGTCATAGCTTTGCTGGAGGCTTTCCCTTTTAGATTCCAGCCGTGCAAGCTCTCCGCCGATCTTCTCACGCTCGGCGGTCTGCGTACGTTCCGAATGGCGCAGCTCGTTAGCGCGTTTTTCAAGCAGTATTCTGTCGGTATTGAGCTTTTCAATCTCCTTGCCGCATTCCTTGATAAGCTCTTCAAGCTCACCGATACGGCTTTCCTGTGCAGCAATCTCGGCAGTGATCTGTCGGTTGGTTTCTTCCAGCTCTGCGATTTCGCGGTTACTCTGTCTGATACGGTCATCAGACGATGCTGCGCGCTGCCGTGCCGAATGGATCTCGCTTTCAGCGGAGGATATATCCTTTTCGACTGTCAGGATCTTCATTCGGATATCCTGCAGCTTTTCGGTAAGGGCTTCACGCCTGCCGGCATATTCATCACGCGAACCGGAAGCCAATCTGGCAAGCTGTTCATTTTCGGTGATCTGTCTGTTAAAATCCTCATATTCCCTGCGCGACTGCTGCATTACCGCCGTCAGATCGTTAAGCTTTGCATTGGCGGCGGCTCTTTCGTCACGGATCTCATCGAGATTTTTTTTAGTGGCGGTCAGTTCATTCCGACGCGCCTTGATCTCTGCTTCTATCTTGATTTTATCCTCATTGACCTGTGACAGCTCTGCCGCAAAAGCGGAAAGCTTCTCACGAAGTGCCGTAAGAGCCTGCTGTTCGGCAATGAGGCCAGTTTTTTGTGTCTGTGCATCATCTGCAAGTCGCTGTGCCTGCGCCCTGATGCTTTCGATTTCGGCTGCTCTGCCGAGCAGACCCGTACTCTTGGAGAGCGAACCGCCCGTCAGCGAACCGCCTGCATTGACGACCTGTCCGTCAAGGGTCACAACCTTGAAGCGGTAGCCGTAACGCTTTGCAATTTCGGCGGCATCATCGAGCGTTTCTGCGATCACGATCCTGCCGAGGAGGTTTGTCAGAATACCGTTATAGCAGGCATCACACGAACAAAGCTCCGACGCGATACCCACAAAGCCGCGGCACTGCTCCAGACCTGTTTCGCCGAGGGTTCTGCCCTTGATGGCAGACATGGGCAGGAACGTTGCTCTGCCGCCGTTGGTACGCTTGAGGAACGCGATCGCACGTTTGGCATCTATATCGTCAGTGGTAACGATATTCTGCATGGCTGCACCGAGGGCAATTTCGATCGCGGTACTGTATTGGGAGGGTGTTCTGATGACACGCGACACAGGACCGTGGATTCCCTCCAAAGTGCCGCGCTGAGCCTCCTTCATGACCAGCTTGACGCTGTGGGCAAAGCCTTCGAGGTTTCTTTCAAGCTCCTCCAGCATTTTCGCCTTACGGAAAGCCTGTTCGCTGTCGAGGTACAGCCGTTCGTACTGCCCCTTGATTTCTTCACAGCGCGCCGCCTTTTCCTGAGCGGCAGCTTCTGCGGCGGCATTGTCGTCTGCAATCTGCTTTCCGCGCGACACACAGTCCTCAAACATATTCTGATAATCGGCAATAATATGTTCCACCGTCTGAATCTGGGATTGTCTTGCCTTGACGGTATTTTCCACCACCTCCATGCGTCCCGTCAGTTCCGTAATGGACGATGAAGCGGTCATATAGCTGATCCTTGCCTCGGAGGACTTTTTCGCAAGCTCTGCAAGCTGTGCATTGATCTCGTCCATACGCTGTACGGAGCGGCTCTCGTCGGTTTTGAGTGAATCAAGTTCTCTTTTGCAAGCATCAAGCTCTTCGTTATGTTTTTTCAGCTTGCATCTGTCATCGTCAATTGCCGCAAGCTTCGTGCGGATTTCCTCTTCTATGCTCTCCCCCGATTCCTTGGCATCGCGGATATCACCTGCAATACGGGCGATTGTCTGTTCATTATGCAGGATATCGTTTTTCAGAACCGATATTCTTGCGCGCTTGTCCGCGTTTTCTTCTTCATAGCTACCCGTACGGCTACGGATATCCTCCGCTTTGACGGCGAAGCTGTTCTGCTGCTGAAAGATTTCCTCGCTTTCACTCTGCAAAGCCTCCAGTGCCCGCTCCAGCTCTTCATACTGTCCTCTTGCGATCAGGATCTTATCGTCCTGTTCCTTGATCTGCATGGCAGATCTATCAAGTGTTTTAAGCCAGAGGGCAATTTCCAGTCCTCTTTTTTCATCGGCATAAGCAAGGTATGCCTTTGCCTTTTCGGACTGTATGCGGAGCGGCTCGACTCTGCCCTCCAGCTCGGTCATAATATCGCGCAGACGCACAAGATTTTCCTCGGTTTTATCGAGCCTGCGCTCTGCGTCTGCTTTTTTATACCGGAAGCGGGAGATTCCGGCAGCTTCTTCAAATATTTCGCGCCTATCCTCGCCCTTTGTGGATACAATAGAGTCGATCTTGCCCTGACCGATCATGGAATAGCCGTCACGACCCAGACCCGTATCCATAAACAGCTCATGTATATCCTGTAATCTCACGGCAGTGTTATTGATAAGGTATTCGCTGCTGCCCGAGCGGTAATACCGTCTTGTCACCGAAATTTCATCGCCGTCAAACTGCAGGCTCCTGTCCGAATTGTCGATCGACAACGTCACCTGAGCATATCCCGTTTTCTTTCTCTGCTGAGTACCGTTAAAAATAACGTCCTCCATTCTGGAACACCGCAGGGATTTCGCCGACTGCTCCCCCAACACCCATCTGATCGCATCACTGATATTGCTCTTGCCGCTGCCGTTCGGCCCTACCACAGCCGTAATTCCATCAGTAAAGCTCAGCTTTGTCCTATCAGGGAACGTCTTGAACCCTTGCAGCTCCAACGCCCTTAATCTCATCTTTTTCCTCCTGAATATTGGGGCTGTATTGGGGCTCTGCCCCAAACCCCGCAAGGGCTGCTCGCCCTTGACCTCGGCAGGGGGCTCGAGCCCCCTGCACCCGCAGCTTTTTACTATGCAAGTAAATCAACAAAGAAGCATTTATTCTTCTATGGGGATAAAAAAGAATAGCAAAACCATTATTCATTATTCATTCATTATTCATTATTTTTCCCCGCAAGGACTGCTCGATTCTCGGTTGTCACCTCGGTCGGCGCTTCTGTCTGCGCCAGAGGTGTCCACCGGACACCCGCACCCCTTGACCTCGGCAGGGGTGATTTTGATTCCGCGTTTTTATAGTAAACGACAAAAATATTCTTACTCAGAGTGATGTCCGAAGGGGTGTGGGGGGCGACCGGAAAGCCCCCACAGTCAGCCTATGATTGATCAAAGTATAGAGAATAATGTCGTTTACTATAATTTTTCATTTTTCAGATATATCGCCTGGCACACACCTCATATTTTTCCATGGAATAGTCCTGACGGACAATCGCGGTAATGCCGAGAGCATTCAGCCTGACGAGGTTTTTGCGTTTCTGACCGATAAAGCGTGAAACGGATTTCGGGTTGACGTAGAAATCCACCATTCCTTCTGTAATGCCGCGTTTTTTGAGGGCTTCAACGGCATGGCGATACATGATCTCACTCTCGCAAAGCTCTCTGAACGCGGGGTGATAAGCACCCGCCGCCATATTTTCACGCAGACTGTCGCTGTCGTGAAGTCCCAGACGGATCACGGCGATATGGTGCAGCTCAAAAAATTCCAGCAGCTCCGCACAAAGCTCTACTGCTTCTTCTGTACCCTGCGGGCGGTATGCGCCGCTCCGATACAGCTCATAAAGCTGCGTACCCTTCATGACAACGGTGGGATAGATTCTCACCGTATCGGGGGAAAGCGCGGCGATCGCACGGGCGGTTGCTCTGTCCTTGTCGGGAGAGCTGCCGTATAAGCCTGTCATCATCTGCAAGCCGAGTGAAAATCCGTACTGTCTGATCAGCCTTGACGCATCAACAACGTGCTGCACGGTATGTCCCCTGTGATTCATGCTCAGCACATCATCGCACATACTCTGTGCACCCAGCTCAATAGCGGTAACACCGTATTCCTTCAGGAGGGTCAGTATTTCATCGTCAATAGCGTCCGGCCTTGTTGAAATGCGGATTCCGGCAACCCTGCTGCTTTTGACGTATGGCGCGGCGGCTTGCAGCAGTTCTGTCATGTAGGCGCGGTCGATTGCCGTAAAGCTTCCGCCGAAAAAGGCGATTTCCGCGTTTTTAAGCGCACGGCCAAGACTTTTTTCGGCAGTCTGTACGGATGCGGCAACGTCAGCGGCATCGGGCTGGTATGCCTGACCGGTAATTTCGCGCTGGTCGCAGAAGCTGCACGCATGGGGACAGCCGTTATGCGGAATAAACAGCGCAATATTTGAATGCTTCTCTGTCTGGTTCAATATCCCATCAACTCCAATGCTTCTCTTGCCGCCTGTTGTTCGGCTTCCTTTTTGCTGCGTCCGCCGCCCCTGCCGATCACATTATTGTTCAGATGCACCTCCACGGAGAAGTGCTTGTTGTGGTCGGGACCTTCTTCCCCGACCAATACATATTCCAGACGCTCTTCGGGATTCTTCTGGATAATTTCCTGCAGCGTGGTCTTATAGTCCTTGAACGCTTTCGGCTTCGGGTTCCTGATTTCCGGCTCTACATAGCAGAGGATAAATTTTCTTGCCTCCTCCATGCCGCCGTCAAGATAGATCGATGCGATCACCGCTTCAAAGGCATCTGCCAGTATAGAGGGTCTGTCTGCACCGCCCAGATTGCGTTCACCGCGGCTGAGTCTGAGATAGTCACCAAGTCTGAGTGCCCTCGAAAAACGACACAGACTCTTTTCACACACCAGTGCCGCCCTGAGCTTTGAAAGCTCTCCTTCCGGCAGCCCCGGGCAATTACGGTAAATATAGTCGGACACCACAATACTGAGAACAGCATCACCCAGAAACTCCAGCCGCTCGTTGCTTCTTGTTCCGTGTCTTGCCTCGTTGGCATAGGAAGAATGGGTCAGTGCATTCTCAAGAAAACGAATATCCTTGTAATGATAGCCGATTCTGTTTTCAAGCTCTTTCATCCGTTCTCGTCCTTTTCCTGTTTTTTAATGGTTTCGATCTCCTGTGTGATCTGCTCTATGACACCTGCCGAAGCGAAGTCAATGGCAGATTTCACCGCCGTAACAACAGCGTCCGCTTTGGCACTGCCATGAGTTTTCAGCACCGGCTTTGATACGCCCAGCACAGGCGCAGCGCCGTATTGGTTATAGTCAAAATACTGTTTCAGCTCATACATTTCTTTTTTCATCATCGCCGCACCGAGCTTGGTTTTGAGATTCTTATAAAACACGCCCTTGATTTTCCTGAAAAGCTCTATTGCCACACCCTCATACATTTTGAGCACGATATTGCCCGTAAAGCCGTCTGCAACCAGCACATCGGCACCGCCTGCGGGAATATCGCGGGCTTCCATGTTGCCGATAAAGTTGATATTGGTACGTTTCAGAAGCTGATAGGCTTCATGCTGCAAAGGCGCGCCCTTATGCTCCTCCGTGCCGACATTGATCAGTGCTACTCTCGGATTTTTCACCCCGAGCACCTTTTCCATATAGATCGCACCCATAATGCCGAACTGACGGAGCATTTCGGGGCTTGCTTCCACATTGGCACCGCCGTCCGCTAAAATAAACGGACCTTCGGCAGAGGGCATGACGGGGGTAAAGGCGGGTCGTCTGACTCCCTTGATACGCTTGACGATCAAGGTTGCACCCGTGATCAGTGCCCCGCTGTTGCCTGCCGATAAAAATGCATCTCCCTGTCCGTCTGCAAGAAGCTGTAAGCCGACTGCCATGGACGACTGTTTTTTGGATCTCACGATCTCACCTGCTTCATCGTCCATGGTAATGATATCGGGCGCATGATGTATGGTAATACCGTCAAGTGAAATATCCTGTTCGGCGGCAGTCTGCCGGATAATATCCTCATTACCCACAAGTGCAAGCTCCGTACCGCTGTATTTTTGAAGGCATATCACGCAGCCCTTTATAATTTCCGACGGGGCATGATCGCCGCCGAAAGCATCTATTAAAATCTTCATAAAATCTCACTACCAATCTGCAACTGATTCAGAATTTATAAGCTGCCAGTCTTTGCAGCGAACGCTCCGCATAAGCCGCTGCACGCGTTTTTTTGTCGCGTATCTGCTCTCCGAGCGGCGGAAGAATACCGAGGTTTGCGCCCATCGGCTGAAAGTCGGTGACCGTTTCATCGGCAATATAGTGTGACAGTGCGCCGATCATGGTTTCACGCGGCAGAATAAGCGGTTCTCTGCCCTCCGACCGTCTGACGGCATTGATACCCGCCATCATGCCGGAGGCTGCCGACTCCATATAGCCCTCAACGCCTGTCATCTGTCCGGCGAAGAACAGCTCCGGACGGCTTCTGAAAGAGAAATCCGCATCCAGCAGACGCGGCGAATCAAGGAACGTATTGCGGTGCATGACCCCATACCGCACGAATTCGGCATTTCTCAGCGCAGGTATCCTGCCGAACACCCGCTTCTGTTCGGGAAACCGCAGGTTCGTCTGAAAGCCCACCAGATTATACATGGTTTTGGCGGCATTTTCCGTGCGAAGCTGCACGACCGCCCATGGTCTGTGACCCGTGCGGGGGTCACGCAGTCCTACGGGCTTCATCGGCCCGAAACGCAGGGTATCAAGTCCCCTTTGCGCTAATATTTCAACAGGCATACAGCCCTCATACACCTTCGGATTCTGCACGTCCACATCGTGGCGCGGCGCACGCTCCGCACTGACTAATGCGGCATGAAAGGACTCATATTGCTCTTTATTCATGGGGCAATTGATATAGGCATCGTCGCCGCCCTTATCATAGCGTGAAGCCGTAAACGCGGCATTCATGTCGATACTGTCGGCGGTGACAATGGGAGCGGCGGCATCAAAGAAATGCAGCGAACCGCCGCAAAGAGCGACAATTTTATCGGCGAGTGCATCGCTTGTCAGAGGACCTGTTGCCACAACGGTAATACCGTCCTGCGGCAGCTCGGTGACCTCACATTCTATCACTTCTATCAGAGGGTTTTCCCTGATCGCTCTTGTAACCGCACCTGAAAACAGTTCCCTGTCTACGGCAAGCGCACCTCCTGCGGGGACAGCGCAGCGGTCGGCGCACTGCATCAGAAGTGAACCGATACGGCGCATTTCCTCCTTGAGAAGTCCTGCGGCACTCTCTACACGCGCCGCCTTGAGAGAGTTGGAGCATATCAGCTCGCAAAAGTCGCTGCTCTTATGAGCAGGGGTCATTTTATGGGGCTTCATTTCAAACAGCCGCACCCGCACACCTCTTTTTGAAACCTGATATGCCGCTTCACACCCTGCAAGTCCCGCACCGAGAATATTGATAAACATACCGCCACTCCTTGAGAACACGGGCAGGCTCTGTGAGTTTCATTCCCTGCCGCATGATTTGACAACCCCGAAACCGGAGCGGCAGACATTGGCAGCCAAAGAGCGCATCATACTCCGGATACTGAGCTTTTATCTGATTATCTTTATTATTTTACCATATAATCCCACTGATGGCAATAATATTTATATACAGCTTTTTAGCAGCAAACTTCTTTTTTTTATTGGAAAACAACCTATGGAGCTGTCCATCAACAGCTTTTCATTTCTGCTTGTTCTATTATTCTCCCAAAAAAAGGGGAACACCCAATCGTGTTCCCCGAAGATCAACTATAGTAAACGACATTATTTTTTATACTTTGATGAATCATAGGCTGATTGTGGGGGCTTTCCGGTCGCTCCCACACCCCTTCGGACATCACTCTAAGTAAGAATATTTTTGTCGCCTGCTATAAAATGCTGTCAGGCAGAAGAAGCCTGAAATTACTTTTTCTGTGCCTTGCCGCTTGATTTACCGAGCCTTTTCAGCGCAAGAGCCAGTGCCTTTGAAACCGCCGAACCAAGCACGAAGCATACACCTGCTTCTACCAATGCCTGTGTACCTACCAGAGCAAGGAAGAACGCGATCACACTGCCGCCGGCAGCACCGGAAATATTATTGAACGAGTTCAGAAAGCTCTCATCCAGTCCGGCAACGCTGGTATTCAGTGCATCAATGATCTTGATTTCCGCATAAAGCGCGCTCATAAAGAGCAGCGTATTCAGCACGGGCACGCTCAGGCTTGTTACAAGATAGGACACGACCTGCGATTTATCGACCTTTTTGAGTCCCTGAAAAATCAGTCCGCCTAAAAGTCCCTCCAGCACACGCGGCACAACGCAGAGCAGGAAGGTAAGAAACGGGTTGAGCTGAAACAGCGCACCCGTCATCACGCTCATGCCGGTAAATGCCTGAATAAAGCTGGTCAGACCGAACATTCCGCCGATTATGGCAGCATCTGCGGGACTGAGAATGGTAGCGGCAACTATGACGGGCAGGGTCAGGAAGGTCAGCTTGAGAGGGCCTACCGGCAGATATCCCAGCGGTGTAAAGGACATGAGGAATACGATTGCCGTAAGAAATCCCAGAATGGTCAGCCGCAGTGTACGCGACATATTCTGTTCGGATTTTGATACCCGTCCGTCAACGTTCCGTTTTTTTGCCGATTGCTTGATGGACTTCTTCTGTTCTTCTGTCATTGCTTTCATTTCAAATTACCTCCTACTGTTTTCATATCGAAATACAGTGAATTTTTTCGGAGCATTCCGCTCCGGGATATATATCAGCGCAGCACCGCAGTCTGCTGTTGCCGTACCCCTCCGTCATGAGATAGAATCAGCACAGACTGCACACGCGTTGGTATAGCTGTGAAATGCCATGGCATCAGGTTTTTTTTCTGCCGTGCTTTTGGGAATGGCGATCAGCTGCCGTTTCGATGCTCTCTACCGTCACATCATCAGCTTCTGCCGGCTGTTCTGCGGCATCAGGCTGTACATCTGCATCAGCAGCGGCAGGGACATCTTCTGCGGAATCGGATTCTGCTTCCGGCTGTACCTGCTTGTCGTCATCGGCTGCTTTAGCTGAGGGGTCTGCATACGCGATGGTAATGTCGTCCTCACCGTCCGTGCTTCCCGCCTTTGAAGCTGCGGGTTCGCCCTCTCCCTCCGGCTGGCGGTGTACACTGAAGGGCACGACCTCCTCGGGTACGCCATATCGGAGCACATATTCATAACGGGCACGTGCCTTTGTCAGACGGAGCTTTGATACCTTAATGCTTTCGCAGATCTGCTGCACGTCCTCGCTCTCTGCTTCACCGTCCAGCATTCTTTTATAGTGCTTGCCCAAAGCGATATAAGCACGGTTCAGTGCTTCTGTTTCATTTCTGATCACCGCGTCAAGACGGTTGAGCTGTGCCATCTGTCTGTTCTTGTCTACTACAAACTCAATGGTTTCTGAGATCAGAATCCCTGCTTTCTCAAAAAAGTTCATAATACAGCCTCCTACAAAATGAATTGACAAATCTGTTAAACTACATTTTCCTGTGAATGTACTGCTCTTTTAGCTTTCAGGGCAGTAAAAGAACCGACATTCACTTTACGGTGATAAATGCCTGTGTTTCCTCATATTCGCCGAGTGCAATGATATATTCGTCCGCATCGTCGGGAAGAATATATGCGATCGTACCGCAGATGATTCCGTGATGATAGTATTCTTCACCGCTGATATTGACAACGGAGGGAATGTAATTTTTACCGTTCAGTGAGAACATGCCTCCGTCATCGGGAACAATGAATGCGGTGATGTCTGCTGTTGTACCGCCCTTGCCGGTCGGAAAGCCGTCAAGCGAAAGCTCATAGTCCGCAATGACCCAGACCGCACCTTCATCAGGCGGGGTATAGGCAAAGCTGTCGGATTCATCGGCAAAGGCTTTGACTCTTTTCTCTGCCTCCTTACCGCTTACAACGGCAGTAACACGCACGGGTACATTGACATAGGACTTTTCCTCCGTGCTGTATTTGGAGCAGTTTCCCCAGTCGCCTGCCGAAAGGGGCAGGCGCAGGGACGAGGACGCGGTACGGATACCGCCGTCACTGTCCGGCTGTGAAACAGCAGAGCTGTCTGATACAGCGGCAGATGACTGTCCGGCGGACTGCTCTGCGGTGCTGTCCGCAGAAGCAGCGCATGAGGAAAGAAGCAGCAGCACTGCCGCTGCGGCGGCTGTCCGCAGCAAAGCCGATATCCTCATACCAATCCTCACCTTTTCACCGGACGGACAGCACCGCCGGATCACTGATCTTTGCCGCAGCACTTTTTGTACTTCTTGCCGCTGCCGCAGGGACAGGGGTCATTTCTGCCGACCTTGACCTTTTTAACGGTACGGTTCACGGGTGCGGAATCGCCGTCAAGGTTGGTTGATGTGGGAATTGCCACCTGCTCACGCTTGAGCAGCTTACCGGCAGCCTTTTGTACAGCTTCTTCGGAGTACTTCTTTTTGCCGTCGGAGGATTCCTCCTCGTCCGTGACGACCTTTCCCTCCAGCTCATCAGAGCCGACGCTCTCAGGCTCATCTGCGGTAACCATGCTTTCGGTCACATCGGGTGTATCGGTCTTATCTTCGGCAACAGGTGATACAATAGGCTTGGCTGCAATATCCTTCTTGACAGCCTCTTCTTCCAGAACAGCCTGTTCAGCCGCCTGCTGGGCTCTGAGAGCCGCAACTGCCGCTGCTCTTGCTCTGCCGCTGGCAGCCCGCTTGATGGCGATAGTACGCATTTCCTCCTGCTGCTTGCGGCTTTCTTCGGTGCGCTTAAGGTTCTCCGCCACGCGCTTGGGGATCACCATCAGTATCTTGACGGTATCCTCGCGGATACATCTGATCATGTCGTCAAACATATCAAAGCCTTCGATCCTGTATTCCACAACAGGGTCATGCTGACCGTAGGAACGCAGACGAATACCTCTTTTCAGCTCGTCCATTGCGTCAATATGATCCATCCAGTAGCTGTCAACATTTTTGAGCAGATATACACGCTCCAGCTCTCTGATGGTATCATCAGGCAGACAGTCCTCACATTCCTTATAGGCTGCAAGTGCCTTTTCCTTGAGCATTTTGGTCAGATAATCCTTTTCTAAGTTTTCAAGATCCTCCTGATCGTAAACAAGGGTATCATCGTCCTCATCAACGATCAGCCAGCCCTTGAAGGCATCGCGCAGTCCGCTGAGATTCCAGTTGTCCTTGTCGTCAAAGGGCAGGAATTCCGCGACCTTATTGTCAATGGTATCCTCGATCATCTTGATAATGGTATCTCTGAGGTTTTCGCCGTCGAGTACCTGATCGCGCTGTTTATAGATGATCTCACGCTGACGGTTCATAACATCGTCAAAGTCCAGAACGCTCTTTCTGATATTGAAGTTTCTCGCCTCAACCTTCGCCTGTGCACTCTCGATAGTGCTTGAGAGCAGCTTGCTTTCAAGGGGTGTATCGTCCTCACCGGGCATTCTGTCCATGATATTGGCGATCCTGTCGCCGGCGAACAGACGGAGCAGGTTGTCCTCCGCCGAGAGATAGAAGCGGCTTGCACCGGGATCTCCCTGACGACCGGAACGGCCGCGGAGCTGGTTGTCGATACGTCTTGATTCGTGACGCTCCGTACCCATAATAAACAGACCGCCTGCTTCTCTTACCTTTTCTGCTTCGGCGTCCGTTTCCTCCCTGAAACGCTCGAGCAGCTCACGATAAACCGCTCTTGCCTCGAGAATAGCCTCATCGCTGGTTTCGGCATAGCCTGTTGCTTCTTCGATCAGTTCTTCACTGTAATCTCTGCGGCGCATTTCCGCCTTGGCGAGGAACTCGTCATTACCGCCGAGCTTGATATCCGTACCACGACCTGCCATGTTGGTAGCGATGGTCACCGCACCGAGCTTACCTGCCTGTGCAACGATCTCGGCTTCCTTTGCGTGGAGCTTCGCATTGAGTACGTTGTGCTTGATACCCTTCTTTTTGAGCAGACTGCTGAGCTGTTCGGATTTATCGATGGATACCGTACCGACCAGCACAGGCTGACCCTTTTCGTTAGCGGCGATAATATCCTCGATCATCGCAGAATACTTGCCCTGCTCGGTTCTGAAAATGAGATCGGGATAGTCAATTCTCTGAATCGGCTTGTTGGTGGGAATTTCGATAACGTCCAGACGGTAGATCTGCGAGAACTCGGTTTCCTCGGTCATTGCCGTACCGGTCATGCCGGAAAGCTTGCCGTAAAGACGGAAGAAATTCTGGAAGGTGATGGTTGCAAGGGTCTTGCTCTCACGCTGAACATCAACACCCTCTTTTGCTTCGATCGCCTGATGCAGACCCTCGTTATAGCGTCTGCCGTACATCAGTCGTCCGGTGAACTCATCAACGATGATGATCTCGTTCTTTTCGTTGACGACATACTCGATATCCCTTCTCATAACACCGCGCGCCTTGATCGCCTGATTGACATGGTGCTGGAGCGTGATGTTTTCGGGGTCGGTGAGGTTTTCAACATTGAAGTATGCTTCTGCCTTCTTGACACCTGCGGGGGTCAGGGTAGCGGTCTTGGCTTTTTCGTCTACGATATAGTCGATACCCTCCTCCACATATTCGTCATCGTTGTCCTGTTTGGAGTCGGTTTCGGTGATCCTCTTGCATTTCAGTGTCTTGGCAAAGTCATCGGCTCTGGTATAGAGATCGGTAGACTTGTCGCCCTGACCGGAAATGATCAGAGGGGTCCTTGCTTCATCGATCAGAATGGAGTCCACCTCATCAACGATGGCAAACACATGACCTCGCTGCACCTTGTTTTCTTTATAGACGACCATGTTATCACGCAGATAGTCAAAGCCCAGCTCATTATTGGTAGCGTATGTAATATCCGCGTTATATGCCTGTTTTCTCTCATCATTCTTGGAATCGTGCTGTAAGATGCCGACCGTCAGACCGAGGAAGCGATAGATCTTGCCCATCCACTCCGCGTCACGGCGGGCAAGATATTCGTTGACGGTAACGACGTGTACGCCCTCGCCCGTCAGTGCATTCAGATAGGCAGGGAGTGTTGCAACGAGCGTTTTACCTTCACCTGTTTTCATTTCACTGATTCTTCCGCGGTGGAGGATAATACCACCGATGATCTGTACGCGGTAGTGCTTCATGCCCAGCACGCGCCATGCCGCCTCACGGCACACAGCGAATGCCTCCGGCAGAATACTGTCAAGAATTTCGTCCTTCTGCTTGCGGGTAAGCTCTTCGTCCGTCTTAAACATTTCCTGAAACCTTGTGGTTTCAGCTCTCAGCTCGTCATCCGAAAAGTCCTTATATTTTTCCTCCAGCTCCATGACCTTATCCACCAGCGGCTGGATCTTTTTCAGCTCTCTGCGGCTGTTTCTTCCGTTAAACCATGTTTTTATACCCATCGGTAATTCACCTCATAAACCATTATTATCCGCATAATTCGGGAGCATTATGCTGCTCAGGGTTCTCCGCCGTCGTCAAACTGTTCCTGTGACACAATGACATTCGGCTCGGCATTGGCTGCTGTATAGCTGCTGTCGATCGTCAGCACATAGCAGAAAAAGGCTGCCGTACCGGAGGAAGGCGCTTTCGCATACAGCGGGATATTGAGCTTTCCGCCGCCCACAGAAATATCGCCGATATCATGGTCTGTTCCCGACTGATAAGCAAACGGCAGTATCACGACCGACTGCGCCGCAAAATAATCCGCATCGTAGGAAGACACAATATCGGCCAGAGCAAGACCCTCGTCGGATTTGTTGAGGGAGAGATCGGTCTGGTACTTCTTGATGAATTCAGACAGCTCGTCGGCGCTTTTGATCAGATATGCCTTCGGCTGGCTGCCGTCGATCTTATCCGAAGCCACACTGCTGTCCTCTAAGTCTGCACCGATATAGCTGCAGCTGATGTAGCTTGACGCGGGTGCTTCGGTGCCGCCTTCGGAGGAAGCGTTTTCAAGGCCCTCGTTCAGCTCGTCATTCAGGCTCTCATCGGTCACAGGCTCGTCTGTGCTGGGAGAAGCCTCCTCAGAAACAGAGCCGTCCTCATCATCGGGGTCACCCATTTCCGCTTCAATGCGGGCAATTTCTTCGGGGTCGGTAATTTCGCTGATCTCATAGATGTAGGATTCCTCACCGTTGCCGGTGCCGTCATCGGAATTCTGAGCTTCCTTGCTGCTGTCCGATTCATCGCCGGCGGCAGATGATGCGTCAGAGGTATCTGATTTCTGATTATCGGAAGCGACTGTGCCCGAAGCTGCGGTCGATGAGCCGCTTTCGGAGGAACCGGACGCGGCGCAGCCTGCCATTGTCACTGCAAGCAGCGAACAAAGAACCACTGCGGATAATTTCTTTTTCATAGCTGTTGACTCCTTTCAGGATAGATTATGAATAAATGATAGAATCCATTTCTGTCCGGCTATTTTATTTCCCATAGAGAAATATAGGTCTGGTCATCCGGACAGCGGCATTTTATCGTATTATTATACACCATTTGTATCATTTAGGCAAGTATATGTTCAGCCGTTGAGCTGTACAAAATTATTTTCCCTGAGATTCCTGAGCATTTGTATTTTTTTGATACTTCTGCTGCCGCAGAGTATGCACAGCGGCATATCGCTGCGTGATGACGATACCGCCACATTGGTATTGTTTGCCCTCACTCTTGCAAGCTCGCGTTCCTTGGCAATTTCGGGGGCAGAAACGGTTCTGATGACCTCCACACATTCATCAAGGCTGCCGCGCTCCAGACCCGAAACGATTCTTGCGGCGATGACCGGCCTTGCAATATAGCGGTCGATATCCTCCATAGAGATCTGCCGGAAGCCGCACCGCTCACAGGCACTGGCACTGATAAAATCGGACGGATAGCCGAAATACTTGCGGATAAACCCGATGTCCACCGGCTGCTTCTGCTGTCTGAACTCTGCAAGCTTGAGAGCCATAGCGGTCAGTCCCCCTAAAAGCTGGGTCGTCCAGAACCGTTCCTCCTCCGAAGCGAAATCCTCCTCCCGGAACGAAAAGGCTGCCATGCGTCCGCCGGGAGAATACTCTCTCGTGAGCGTCACAAAGCTCTTTTTGCTCCTCCATTCCGAGATACACCCCGCAAGGATATCGGCATAAGCAGGCTTGCCGCAGTCGGTAAAAAGCTTATAAAGCCCCTGCATTGATATTTCGTAAAAATCCATTGCAAATTCCTTCCTTTCCTCACACACTCCGGTATTATATCTGTATTATATATGAAAAGCGGAATTTTAACAATCATTTTGCCAAAATTTTTTTAAAATATATTCATACCGTCATTGACAAAAAACACCCGATAACATATACTAAAATTATGTATATCTGATAAAATCAGCGTATTATTGATACAAAAAATATGATGTGAAAAGAGGGTCATCTATGAAACAGTTAAAATGTCTGAACTGTGGAACCATTATGGCATATTCGGCCGAATACTGCCTTGCCTGCGGCGCAGAGGTCAGGCGCACCCCCGAATATATCGTTGACGATACGCCTTCCACCGGCAAGTATTTCAGTCTGGAGGATATTGCCAACCAGCAGGAAACCAAGATCTGCGGTGTAGGTGTGAATGACGGCATTGCCGATTTCGACACCTCCTCCTACCTGCCCCCCATCGGCACTCCCGAGGACGAGATCTACGGCGGTATGACGCTTGACGGCGGCAGCAAATTCTATCCCGAGGACTGCGAAGATGCACCGCCTCCGCTGGATTTCCTTGATTTCGGTCACACCGACAAGGTGGATTTTTCCGGCGGCAGCTTCTCATCGGACACACAGGACGATGCCGGAAGCGGTACGGGACTTCCCCCTGTCGGCTTCTCCAATCCATGGGAATCATGAGGTGCTTTCCTTGCTTGACAACGACTATTGATCGTAATAGTATATGATAGTATATGATTCAGGGAGGCTGAAAAATGAAGCAATTACAATGCCTGAACTGCGGCACGATCATGCCGTATTCCTACGAATACTGTCTTGCCTGCGGCGCAAAGGTAGACCGCTCCGGTCCTTTCGTGATCGGAAGGGACACCACCGACCGCCACTTCTCCCTTGAGGATATTGCCAGACAGAGCGAAAGTATGCTCAATCAGGGTGTAGGCGATGAGGCAGAACCGGCTGACGACACACTGCCGCCGATCGGTTCAAGAGAACGGGCAGACCTCTCTCAGCTTCGCATACCGATGGGAGAAGATCCTACACCTGTTTCCTCTCCCTTCGGTGATCTGGAATCCGCCCCCGCCTATGAGGGTGTTCACGGCACAACGAATCTGCCGGAGATCGGCCACCGTGACAAGGTCGCCTTCAACGGCGGTCAGCCGGTCGCCGTTACCATGGGTGCGCCGGTGTTCCCCGCCGAATCACCGCAGAATAACGGATATAATCCCTACACGATTCCTATGCCGGGCAACGGCACGAACGGATATAATGGTCCCGCGTCAAGGAATATTCCGAGCAGATACAATCATCCCGCCGCAAGAAATGCCGCATACGGATATAACGTGCCTGTTCCTCAGCAGGGAGTACCAACACAAAACATACCCGCACGAAACACACCCGTTTCGCAGGAATCTCCCACCGGAAACATACCCGCTTTGCAGGAATCTCCCGCCGGAAACACACCTGCTTTGCAGGAATCTCCCGCCGGAAACACACCTGTTCCGCAGAGCGATCCTGCTGTAAATGATCCCGCATACGGATACAACAACCCTGCCGCACAAAATCCCGCATACGGCTATAATAACCCCGCCGTGAACGGAACAGGGGAAAGAAAGCGCCGTACTGCACCGGAGCCGACTGCCAATTCGGTCAATGACCCGAACTTCTCCCCCTATGCGGCCATCACCGCAACAGACAGCCATACGGAAGCCGTACAGATGGCACTTGCTTCCCAGAGGGATAAACGAACGGCTGCGATGGTCATCGGTGTACTGATAGGACTGATATTGATATTAGTCATCATATTCACCTCTTTTCTGCTCTCCGATCATGGCGTATTCGACAACCCTACCAAAGCGTCCGAAACTCCTATGGATATGTCCTCCGTTTCTGCGGAGGACGTTGTACTTAATAATATGGTAAACAGCGGTATTGCCGCCTGTGACGATGAAGGAAACAGCTATTACCAGAACAGCAGCGGTATTCTCTGGAAGCGTGATGCTTCCGGCTCGATCACAAAGCTTTATAATGCCAACGAAAGCGACTATTTTATCCATGATATCTGCTTTTATGACGGCAGGCTCTATTTTCTCTCCAAATTCGGCACTTCCTACCGGCTCTGCTCTGTCAGTCCGGACGGAACGAACATGAAATCCATTCCCACCGCAGAATCGCCCGATTCGATTGTGTTTTCCGGCGATACCCTCTATTATGTGAGTACGGTCTATTCCGAAAAAGAGAACGATGACAGCTTTGTCTGCAAGATACACAAATGCTCCATCACCGGCGATGACGATGAGGAGCTTCTTACCTACAAGAACGAATATATCCGCAACCTTTTTATGACAAAGGACAAGCTGTATTTCCTGCATTTCCGGTCGGATTCCTCCAACGGCGAAGCTGCCGTTCTGAATCCCGATGACGGCTCGGTTGTTGACCAGATCATCGCGACCGATAACAATGCCGTTCTCAAATGCTATTATATGACCTGCTCCGGCGGCAGGATCTATATTGTGAGTACAGTCGGCGGAAAATACAATATCTACTCCATGACCACCGGATTTACAGATGTAAAACGGGTGGGCAAGGCAACGAATGTGGTCGATATGATCGTATACGGCAACTATATCTATTATACCAACTCCAAGACGTACAAAACGCGTTCCACTTTGTATGTCAACAATTACACAAGAAATTCCTCCGGACAATCGACTTACAGCCATCCCCTGCGCCGCATGAAGATCGACGGAACAGAAGATGTGCTGGTGGTCGGCGATACCGTATGCTACTATGCGATTGCCGGCGATAAGCTGTATTACGTCAACGGAGGTTACCAGTTCTATAAAGCCGACCTGAACGGCACGAACACGGAATATGTAATATGACCCCGCAGAACCTCTTTGTGAGGTGACAAAATTTTGCAGTTTACACTCAGTATGAAGAAAGAAGGAAAACAACGATGACAGTAGTTGACATCAGAAATATTTTTTCAAACAGACGGATCAGCCTTGTCAATGTCGGCGCATCTCACATTTACTACGCCGAGGAAAAAAACGACGAGGGCAGCAGCCTGTTCCTGCTCGAATACAACCGTTCCACGCGCAAGGAGCGGCTTGTCACCAATTATACGCTCGATGACCCCACCTTTGTGGAGCATATTTTCGCTCTCAAAGAAAGCATCGTGATCATTCTGGAAAACGGCACCAACAGTATGTGGCTCATAGAGGTCGATAAGAAGTCGGGCACAGAACTGAACCGCCGCAAGGTGGTATGTACGGGCATTTTCAAGGAATGTATGGTACTGGACAACACCCACCTGCTCATTTATATGTCGCCCGATCAGGCGAACGCGGAGATCTTCAAGAAATACCGTGAAACCATGGGCTGTGAATGTCTGTGCTATATTTACAATCTGAAAACCAATGTCAAAACGATCGTCCGCGCACCGCTGATCGCCAAAGCAGGCTGTGACGGCATCAAGACCATGGATATTCACGGCGACCCCTGCGCGGTCATACTCGACCCGTTCTCCGATGAAGCCGTCAAGGAGAGCTATTTCCGCGAGCAGAGATGGATCAACGCGGATATCCGCGACAATATCTGGATATGCCGCACGGAGGATCTGGAAAAGGAGCTGGAAAGCGGCAGCACAACGATCACAAAGCGCTGTATTGCCAGTGCCGATATCAAGGCGCTGGTGCGCTATATGGGCATTGACGGCGACAAGATCTACTTCCGTGCCAAGGAATTCAAAAGCGGCACAGAAAAGATATGCAGCTATGACGCTTTCGTGAACACCCTTGCCGTAGAAACCGCCATTGACACCACTCAGAAGGATGTCGTTTATATTCTGGAGGAGCATCCGTTCAGAGCCTTTGCCCTTTCGGAGGAAAGCAAGGAGATCAGCGTAACGGGTCTGGTGGGCAGTCATGCAGAAGCCGCCTACAGCAAGGAGCTTGGCAGCTTCATGACCTGCATTGATAACCGTTATATCGTCACCACCCGCACCGTTGTCAGTGAAGAAAGCGGTCAGGAGCATACATACTGCTATATTTTTGACACCGTTCTCAAAAAGCACGAAAGCTACGAATGCTCCTGTCTGCTCAAAGGCGACACGCTGGTGCTCTACTGATCGGAAATATGCGGGCACTCCGGACTTCCGGAATACCCGCATGAAGGAGCTTGAAACAGAATGGAAATCACAGATAAGAGGATAGACGGCGGAAAGGCATTTGACTGGGGCAGAACGTCCGGAGATTATGCACGCTACAGAGATATCTATCCGGAGATTTTTTATCAGAAAATCGTTGACAGGGGACTTTGCACCAAAGGACAGCGTGTGCTGGATATCGGAACGGGCACGGGTGTGCTCCCGCGCAATATGTACCGGTTCGGCGCAGACTGGGTGGGTACGGATATTTCGCCGGAGCAGATTGTGCAGGCAAAACAGCTTGCAGAAGCCGGAAAGATGGATATTGATTTTCAGACGGTATCTGCCGAGCGGCTGGATTTTCCGGAGGAATCCTTTGACGTGATCACAGCTTGCCAGTGCTTCTGGTATTTTGACCATGAAAAGGTCATTCCAACTCTTCACAGACTGCTGAAGCCGGGCGGAAAGCTGCTGATCCTCTATATGGCATGGCTGCCCTTTGAGGACAGCATCGCCGGACAAAGCGAAGCACTTGTGCTTCGGTATAATCCGCAGTGGACAGGTGCGGGAGAAACAAAGCACCCGATCGGGCTTCCTGCCGTAACACACCAATACTTTCAGACGGAGGATCACGAGGAATACGAAGTAAAAATACCATTTACGAGAGAAAGCTGGCACGGCAGAATGAAAGCCTGCCGCGGCGTGGGTGCATCACTCTCGCCGGCAGAGCTTGCCGCGTGGAACTCCGAGCATAATGCCCTGCTAAAGCGTATTGCACCGGAGCAATTTGAGATCCTGCATTATGCGGCTCTTACCGTCCTGAAAAAAATCGGATAAAAGTATGAAACCGCCCTCGGTCATGAATCGGGGACGGCTTGTTCACAGCGGAACACGGTTATTTTTCATCGGAGATAAATCCGTTTTTCTTAGCCCAGAGTTCCAGAGAATCGGCACTGTAGGAGAGCTTTTTGAGTGTTTCGACAACGGTCATAAAATCGTCCACCTCATCGGGATTGATCTTGCCGTCCTCTAAAATGCGGTAGATGGTATCACTCAGATTTTCGAGCAGGTGCATTGCCGAGAGCAGCCGCACAGAGATTTCCGGAAGATTCTCATAGATCAGTGCGGGCTTGCCGTTGCCGATCGGACATTGATTGGTACAGAAATAGTTGCACAGCTCCGGCGCATCATAGACCTTAGCCATCGAGAGCACGTCATCGGGACCGGGAATTTTATCCCCGCTTTCAATTGCAAGCAGCTTTGTACGCTCAATATAGACTAAATCCTGTGCGCTTTCGCAGTTATTAAGCAGCGGCTGATTCTTAGCCGCTTTTTTTCTTGCCTTTCGGTAAATATTCTCTTCCATAATATCCTCCAGAACGACCTGATGAGCCTTTTCATCAAGCATTTTTTTTAACAGCGTTATTATACCATATTCCAAACAACATATCAATCCAAATCCACGGAAATCCATTTTGCCGGACAGTTTTCTCGGGGGAGAACCCCCTTCCTGAAAAAAACGGACTTTTCACCCGTATCTGATAAAGCAAATAAAGAAAAAACCGTTCTATGAACCATGAATTTTACCGGAAGTCCACCCATTGCCAGATTAGGGAAATTCTATGGTAACCACAAATGTCTGCCCCTTTTGCCTGATGTCATATTTTGCATCGTGCAGGTCTAAAATGGATTTCACGATGGATAACCCCAGTCCGCTGCCGTATTGGCGGCGGCTTTTGTCCTTTCTGACATACGGCTGCCAGATCTGCTTCAGTTCCGCCTTGGTGAGCAACTCGCTCTCATTGGCAAACGTCACCGTCCTGCCGACAGCGCGTATCTGTATGGTGCTGTCGGGGAGCGCATATCTGACCGCATTATCCGTAAGGTTCTCAAAGACTGTTTTCAGAAGCTCCGGGTCTGCACGGACAATGCTGCTCTCATTATGGGAATAGGCAAGCTGCTTGCCGTCCGGCAGGACGGTATAATCCGCAAGAACCTCCGAAAGAAGCTCTGCAAGGTCGATTCCGGCAGGATTGAGGGTGACGGCGCAGGAATCCAGCTTGCTCAGCTCCAGCATTTTGTGGACAAGTCCGTTGATCTTGTCGGTTTGTACGATGATCATATTCAGGTAACGGTCACGCTCGTCATCGTCAATGTTTTCCTGTAAACTATACGCATAGCCGCTGATGACAAACAGCGGGGTCTTGATGTCGTGCGCCAGTGCGTTGGTAAGGTCGGTGCGCTTTTGCTCCTGTATGATCTGTACGCGGACGATCTTCCATATCATCACGCAGAGTATCACAGCGATCAGAAGAAAAAAGACAAAGATCACAGCTATGCCGATCAGAAGCTGCCTGCCGCAGCTTTGCAGGAGGTCGATCTTCTGCGCATACTGTATGGTATAGAATGTTCCGGCAGACGTGTAGGAGCCGGATTCGCCGGGGGCATCTTCATCAGACAGGTTATAGGTATTCAGATAGAGATATCCGGACGCATATAAAACATATTGCAGCGGCGCGGTTCTGACCGTACACGAGGTCTGACTGCGCTGTTCGTCGGTGAGTGAACCGATATAGTCACGGTTATAGCGGGTACCGAGAAGAAATTCCGCAGGAATGATATTCCTGCGCAGCTCGTCACAGCGGAATATCGCTTGACCGCTGACGGTATTGCTGTCCAGCGAAAAGGTATCGGCAATGGTATCGGAAAAAAACCATCGGTCATTTTCGCTGACGAGCGCGATCCTGATCTCAAGCGGAATGATCTCCTCCCCTATGATATGAAATCTCGTACACACTGCCTGATAGCTTTTCCCGCTTTCACACGGGGTATGCAGCCATTCGGAGATTTTTTGAAGCTGTGCTCCGCTCAGCGCACCGCACAGAGTATCATGGTCAATATAGCCGTATTCGGCTGACGGTGTATCGTCCTCTGTCGCAATGCCATACAGCACACCCGTTTTATTGGCGGTATCGGCAGTCATTCTGCCGCTTTTTTCGTCAATAACAATGATCTGACTGTCGCCGTCCTTGTCAATATGCTCCTTGAAATAAACCAGCGACATATCTGTCAGCCAGACGGAACGGCTGCTTTCGGACAGCTCCGCATTGGAGTAAAGCTGCTGCTGTGCATACGAAAACAGCGCCATATGACGGTCAAGCGCACCGTTTTTTTCATTGTACAGACATATCGCACAATAGGTCGCCGATACCGCGAGCCATACCGCTGAAAGAATCAGTGTCACACGCAGAAACAGCCGTCTGCGCTGCTGCTTTAGTCGTTTGTCCATCGCTCATTCCTCAATTTTATAGCCCCGCCGTATGACGGTTCTGATCAGCTTTCCGTTTGTGCCCAATGCTTTGCGCAGGTTGCGTATATGCGTATCCAGCACGCGTTCGTCTGTGCCGCTGTTATAGCCCCATACCATGTCCAGAAGCTGTTCCCGGCTGATCACGCGCCCCTTGTTTTCTAAGAGCACCTTGAGAATACCATACTCCCGCGCCGTAAGCTTGACCTCCTGCTCATCGCTGACGACCATACCGTTATTCGGATTCAGCGAAAGGCTGCCCATAGTGAAAATTTTCGAGCGTACCAGACCCTTCGACCGCTTGATCAGCGCATTCGCCTTCTGATACAGCACCGGCAGCGGAAACGGCTTCACCACATAATCGTCACACCCCAGTGCATACCCGTTCAGAATATCCCTTTCACTTGCCCGCGCCGTAATGAACATGATCGGCACATCACTGCTTTTCCGTATCTCCCTGCAAATGGAAAAACCGTCCTGTCCCGGCAGCATCACGTCCAGCAGCAGCAGGTCATAATGGTTCTCGTATGCCTTCTCCCAGCCCTTCTGACCGTCTGCGGCTGCATCTACCTCAAAAACGCCCTGCTCCTTCCTGGTAAAATAGCTGCATATCAGTTCTCTTATATCCTGATCGTCCTCGACCAGTAATATCCTGTACATTCGTTTTCCCTCCTTACGGGTTCTCTGTCATTAAAAATATAGCAGGCGACAACAATATTCTTCCTTAGAGTGATGTCCGAAGGGGTGTGAGAGCGACCGGAAAGCCCCCACAGTCAGCCTATGATTGATCAAAGTATAAAAATAATGTCGTTTACGATAATTATACAGAATTTTTAAAAATATAGCAATATCTTCAGATGTTCTTCAGATGAATGGGTTATAGTGTAATCAAGGAAGCAAACAACGAACGATTACACGCAAATGATGAGCAGGAGTGGTTGATTATGAAAAGAACAGCAGCATTATTACTGAGTATTCTGACAGTCATCGGAACAGGCTTTTCTGCCAATGCAGCACCGGCACAGGAAACAGAAGCTGTCGGCACCATGACAGCAGCAGACAGCATTGCACAGGGTACGATCCTGCACTGCTTCTGCTGGGATTTTGAAACTATCAGCAATTCACTCGAGGATATCGCAGCGGCAGGCTTTACTGCCATTCAGACCTCTCCGATCAACGAGGTTCTGCCGGGTGAGGACGGCGGAATGCAGCTTTCCGGCAAGGGCAAGTGGTATTACAACTATCAGCCTGTTGACTTCAAGATCGGCAATTATCAGCTTGGCACACGTGAGCAGTTCAAGGCAATGTGCGAAAAGGCGGAAGCTCTCGGTATCAAGGTCATTATAGACGCTGTGCCGAACCATACCACCTCCTATACGGACTCGGTCAGCGAAGATCTGATCAATGCCGCAGGCGGCAGAGAACGTCTGTATCACAAAAACTCCGATAAGGATATCACCGACTGGAGCGACAGAATGCAGTGTACTAATTACAACTCCTGCGGCTGTCCGGATATCAACACCGAAAACAAGGATTATCAGGATTATTTCATCGCGTATCTCAACGACTGTATCGACTGCGGTGCCGACGGCTTCCGCTATGATTCCGCCAAGCATATCGGACTTCCCGATGACCCCAAGGATACCGAGGGGGCAGTGAATAACTTCTGGGAACGCATTACAACCGGTTTCAAAAATGCAGATCAGGTTTTCCAGTACGGTGAGGTGCTCTACGGAGATAACTGCCGTGTGGAGGATTATATCAAGGCGATCGGCTGCTGTACGGCAAGCAGATACGGCGAGAATATCCGCAGTGCCGTAACGGGCAATCAACTGGACGCTGATTTAGTGAGCAATCTTGAGGTCGGCTCTGTTGAAAGCTGTGTCACATGGGTAGAATCGCACGATAACTACTGCAATGACGGCAGCACCTCCCAGACCATCACCAACGAACAGATCATTCTCGGCTGGGCGATCATCGCCGCCAGAGCAAAGGGAACGCCCCTGTTTTTTGACCGTCCCTACGGTGCAACACCTGAGGAAATGTGGGGGATGAACCGTATCGGTGCAAGCGGGGATCTATTCTATAAGGATCATACCGTGAGTGCCGTCAATTATTTCAGAAATGCCATGACAGGCGAGGACGAGAGCTTCTCCAATCCCGATAACGACAAAACCGCCGTTCAGATCTGCCGCGGCAGCAAGGGTGCTGTCATCGTCAATACGGCAAATGCACTGGAGGTAAATTTCAAAACCGATCTTGCCGACGGCAGCTATACCGACCGTGTGAACAACACCACCGTATATACCGTCAAGGACGGTGTGCTCACCTGCGACACAGCGATTCCCGAAAACAGCGTGGTTGTACTGTATAACGAGGGATATGTCCCCTGTCCCGATGCCGCACAGGTCAGCATTGATTACAGCGGCAGCTATGAATTCAGCGGCGATGAGATCACGGTTGCGCTTTCCTCCATGAACGCAGAACAGACGACCTATTCGGTCAACGACGGCGAAGCGGTCAGCTATCAGAGCGGCGACAGTCTGGTGCTCCGTGCTTCCGATGCCGACAACGGCATTGTAACGCTCACACTCAGGGGTGTTTCCAAAAACGGACAGCATACCTACATGAAATACTATTTCACCAAGCCCGCATCAGACCTTACTCCTGTTTTGCTCCTCTGCGCGGCTGCCGTACTGATGATCGGCGCGGCTGCGGCAGTATGGGCGATACTCAGCAGAAAGAAAAAGTCGGCAAAAACAGCGGCAGAATAAGAATAAAGCGGCGCAGGAGCATCTTCTGCGCCGCATTTTGCCGCATAAAATATCGTGCGGCATATTGTGTATCGTCCGGCAGAGGAGTATAATAGTGGAGTATAGCAAGGAAAAAAGGAGAGGTGAATATCCATGAAATATACCACACTGCTGATCGATGCCGATGATACGCTGTTTGATTTTCCTGCGTGTGAATACGGTGCACTGCGGCAGACCCTGACGGACGCGGGACTTGCCTTCAACGATGAGATCTATCACAGCTTCAGCAGCATTAACAGTGATCTCTGGAAAAAATTTGAGCTGAATCAGATCACGCGGCAGGAGCTGCGGGTCAGACGGTTCTCCGAGCTGCTTGACCGCTGCTTTGACGCTCTTTTGCCCGAAAAAGCACCGTATTTAGCAGATCACTACGTAGACTGCCTTTCGCATCAGGCAACCCTGATCGACGGCACCACAGACGCACTGCATCAGCTTTCGCAACACTGTGAGATCTATATCATTACCAACGGTCTGAGCAAGGTACAGCACGGCAGACTGTCGCTCTGCGATATCCCGGAATATACGAAAAGGGTATTCATCTCGGAGGAAATGGGCGCAAACAAGCCGTCAAAGCTGTTCTTTGACAAGGTGCTCAGGGCTGTCCCCGAAAAGGATACGACTAAAATCCTCGTGGTAGGGGATTCCTTGACCTCCGATATGCAGGGCGGCAGGAATGCGGGGCTTGACACCTGTCTGTATGACCGCTTTGACAGGGTTTCTCTGCCGCACCCGCTTTGTGACTATAAAATCGGCAGTCTGAACGAATTATTACCAATTATATAGTAAACGACATTATTTTTTATACTTTGATCAATCATAGGCTGACTGTGGGGGCTTTTCGGTCGCCCCCACACCCTTTCGGACATCACTCTAAGTAAGTATATTTTTGTCGCCTACTATAACAGCATAACGACCGTATAAAAAGGCAGGGAATCGTTGATTCCCTGCCTTTACGGCTGTTTACCCGAGGCGCAATGAACGGCGGCTGTGCGGCTGTGATGTCATGGACTGCGATCCTCGTCCATATTCAAGTCTATTGCCAATGAATGAACGAACAGTTTTACAAGCCCCTGCTTTTCCTCCCAGATCCTGATCGCTTCCGGTGTGACCATCGGATGAGCCTGCATATTCCGGCAGGAAAACATGACTATATGTTCATAAGCCGCTTCATAGCTGTCTGCATGACGTTCACCGGAGGTCATACAATCAAACAATATGGATAATGCCCCTGTTTCGTCCAACAGGTCTGCTTCCATCAGCAGAATCAGTTCGATCGGTGTATCCTCCCGCTTGAGCAGACTTTTATCGGAATGCAGCGATATGTTTTCGGATATGATCGGCACAAAGGAAACATCATGCGTTTTGCAGTAATCCCGGAAGATCTGTGCACTTGCTTTTGCATGGGGCAAAGCCGCTTCATCATCTGAAAGCGCATATCCGACATCATGAAAGATCGCGGAAACAAACAAAACATATTCATTGACAGAACCGCTGTATTCCCGGCTTAATCGTCTGCACCAGCTCCAAACGCGTTCCGTATGGCTGAATCTGCTGCGAAAGGACTGATACTTTTGTCCTGCTTTATCCTTCCCGCTATTGCAGAGGGTTTCTTTTACAAAGCTCAGCATATTGCCGTAATCCGTAATCACTTTGAGCCCTCCTGTTTCCGGATTTTGATTCCCGTGTGTTCCCAGACCTTTCATGGACAAATCGGACAAGCTGAAATGAAAGGTGACGGCACAGCCGTTCCCTGTCAGCGTACAGCAGCGTTACGGTTTCCATTTTTTGGTTTGTTTTTTAAAGGCTGCGGCAATGACCGTCAGCGACAGAACGATACACATCATCATGGCAGGCAGTGCCGCACGGCTGCCGGTGTAGGGCGCATTGTCCGAAGTATCGGAGATCTGGCTGCCGCCGGTCGTTCCCGAGGTATCTGAGGTCTGACCGCCAACATTCGTGCCGGAAGTATCGGAGGTCCGACCGCCAACGTTCGTGCCGGAAGTATCGGAGGTCCGACCGCCGCCGGTCGTTCCCGAGGTATCGGAGGTCTGACCGTCAACGTTCGTGCCCGAGGTATCGGAAGTCTGACCGCCGCCGGTCGTTCCCGGATTATCTGAAATCTCAGGATTATCGGGTTTGTCGGGGTCTACGGGATTATCCGGGTGATCAGGATTGTCAGGGATATCGGGTTTGTCCGGGTCATCGGGTTTGTCCGGGTCATCGGGGTCGTCCGGGTCATCGGGGTCGTCCGGGTCATAAGAACCTGCTTCCCCGACGGGCACGAAGGTCATATCCTCATAAACCGCCTGCCATGGAATGGATTCACCGGTTTTCACTTCCACCCACTCGATCGGATTGCCGTCCTCATCAAGAATCTCCGGCGCATCCTGACGCAGGGATAAGCCGCTGGACTGATTCCATGTTTTGACAACCTCGCCGTTGACCTTGAAGGTAATGTCTACATAAGCGTGGGTCAGCTTGGAATCAATGTTCGCGTTGACCCATGCCTGACGTTCCGTGAGCCATGTGCGCACCAGCTCGGTTTCCTGTTCAAAGGAACAGCGTCTGCGGTGTGCCTGCGGACAGCTTCCCCAGAGCAGCTCATCATCCTTAGCGGTCTGTTCCTGCTCCTGCACAAAGCGGTCGAATACGCCGCCCTCCTCCAGAATCTCATTCAGAATACCGTCCAGTACCTCCCAGCGGTCACGCAGCATCTGCTGATATTCCGGATCATACTCTCTCAGATAGGTCAGCCATGGCATATATGCCTGATTGAAGCCCTCCGTGGTCGGATAAAGCAGTCCCATGGAATAGTCAAAGTCCCACAGAGGACCCCAATAGAGCTTGTCACCGCGGGGCTTGTAGAGGTAGTTGCTGGTGGTGATATAAAAGTCCTCACTGAGAAGGAATTCCTGTATCCACCAGTAATCTACCGTACTTTGCAGATCCATCAGGTCGGTATAGGGCGTGCCGTCCGGTGCTTTGAAGTTTTCGCCGTAGACCGCATCGGATACCTTCTGGAGATAATCCGTGATGTATTTCTTCTGTTCGGGAGTGCCCAGCGTATCGTTTTCGTCAAGGGAGAAGAACTGCGGCGCTTCAAACCAGAATTTCTCCCTGTCGCCCGTCGAATAGGTGTTTGCTGCCAGCGCAGGCTCTCTGAAAAAGCCGTCCGTCATCGCTAAAAGATAACCGCCGGTAACCTCCGGTTCTTCATTGTCATCTGCGGTCAGCTCGTCAATGTCTACTCTGCCGCTGCCGATACGGACGGTTTCGGCAAGATAATAGCTGCCGGCATATTCGCCGTTGATCACCAGATCGACCGGAAGCATCTTCGGGGTATAAGCCATTCCGAGCCGTTCACCCATATAGCTGACCAGACGGTTGCGTATCATGCTGTAATCATAGCGATTGGCAAGCAGTGCCCAGTGCTTGTTTTTGCCCATGCCGAGAAGCTCCGCTTTTTTGCTGAGCTTGAATTTGTAGGCTTTTTTGTCTGCGATCCAGGTGATATTGCCGCGTCCGCGGATAAAATCGAGCTGCAGCTCATCGGTATCCTCCAGTACAGCGTCGCTGTAATCGCCGGTATAGCCCTCCGGAACATCAATGCGCACCGTACCCGTACACCTTGCCGAATGGTCAGGGCTTTCGTTCATTTCCTGAATCGTGCCGTAGCCCTATGCCCCTTCGTCGATCGTCAGATAAACGGTAGGAATGTTGTTATCCTGCACAATACTTGCCACATCACGCGCCGCACCGCCTGCCGCATCAGTACCGGACGAATCTGCCACTGCCGTAGAAACCGGCGCTGCCGCGATCGCGCCGGTCAGCGTAAGCGCACAAAGCGCACCGGCATAAAATCTTCTGAAATGCTTCATAATATCCCCCTATTTTTTTCTGAATTCCTTGACGACCCAGTCATAATCCGGCAGGTTATAGCCGGATTTGCAGAACGGACAAAACTTTTCCCTTGCTGCATCAAAGCTGGAACCGCAGTTCTTACATTCGATTTTGTGGATTGAGAAGCCGTAGTCGGTTTCGGCATGAACACTCTTATAGATCAGCATATTATAGTCCTCTGCCTTTCTTTTGACCCGGTGTCCCTTGCAGTAGATATTATACATACGGACATCAATATCCACATAGGCGTAATCGTTTTCGATGTAATAATTCTTCGCATTGATAAAGCCGAAATAGGTCATGTCGATAATGTCCCTGCATTGGTTTTCGGCGGGTTCGCCGCAATAAACCGCGCAGTTTTCGTAGCTGTCACTGTATACCATCATTCTGATCAGGTAGATCAGCTTTCCAACAAAATGATCGAGCGTAAAGTTCTTTTCAAATCCTCTCATAAATTCGGGCAGCTTCCGCTTGGTTTTCACCAGACGGATCATGCCCGGCAGATAAAAGATCGTATACAGCAGCACATACAGGATATTCGCGAGAATTTTCAGTATGTATCCCGAAAGGAATCCGCCCACCGCACAGACCGCAAGAATTGCACCCTGTATGATTTTTTGCGTCATATCATCAGACGTAAAGACCGCTTTCAGAAGGTCATAGTTCATAAACCCATAGATTCCTGTCACAAGAAGGATTCCTAAAAGCGCAAAGGGCAGAACCGATGTATAGATACCCTCCTTGGTCTTGCGGTCGTAATAGTTGGTAATACTCGGGTAGAGGTCGGACATCATGAACCGCGTTTTACAGTAGGGACACCCCGTGAGCAGTTCCCTGACGCTGCTCACCGCGCCGCAGTTCGGGCAGCAGTAGGATTCGTCCTTTTTCTGGTCAACGAGCCATATCACATTGGCAAACATTGTTTTAGTGAAGGAATCCCGCTTCTCCACCTTGCCCTCCACGGCATACTCCGTTGTACTTTCCATAATATAGAACGGAAACCGCGTCACATAGCGGGTATCCTTGTCCAGCTTGATGGCATTGGCATGCGGCGCAGGATCTGTAATATAGTGATAACGGATATCCGCGTTTTTCCCGCTGAGCCTTTTGCCCTGCAGCTTCGCCGTATATTTCAGATCGGCAGAAGCATACTTCGGATACTCACCGTCCCTGATATCCGTTTCGTTCAGTTCATCCACGAAGGATTTCAGGATATCCAGAGCCTCCTTGTCATAATCCTTGTTTTTTTCCGGCATTGTTCCACTCCCTCCGCGCAGGCGAACCCCTCCGGCACTTCGTGCCGCCGCAGGGCGGAAGGGTTCTGTTTTGCGATTTTGTTTTTTGTTTTATTCCTGTCCCTGCTCCGCTTTCATCATTGCCTTGAGCTTATCCCGCCATTCCTGCGTCAGACCGAGCATATCCAGACCCGTTGCTTTTATTTCCACGCCGAACGTTTCCCCGAGCTTTTCATTCAGCTCATTTGTTACCTGCTGTGAAAGCTTTTGCCCAAAGACAGGAAGCCTTGAAACAGAAATACCCTCCAGCTTCAGAATCAAGCGCGTATAGCACTCCGTCAATTCCTACCGGAGCGGCTTTTCCAGAGCTGCAAGACCGCCGTGTGCCCGAACGGCTGCGGCATCTGCCGCGCGGAATTTTGCCGTGCCCCAGAACATGACTTCGACCTTCGTCATGGTTCCGCGGATATCGGTTAAAGGGAATAGGGTCAGACGTGCCGAAACGCACAGCCAACGTATCGGATTCTGCCGTCTGAGCAGCGGGCGCAGGCTGTACCGCAGCTTTGGCGGGAGGGGTGCTGTCCGGCTTCTGCTGCGGATTTACAATGTCTAAGAGCTTATCCAAAAACCCATTGTCATACCTTTTTTCTTCTGTTTATCAGATTTGATTCTATTATAATGCAATCAAAAGAAATAGTAAAGATTCATACAAAATTTTCTGACAATTTTTCCAAAAAACGTCAACAAAAGCAGCAATCCATCCGGTTCTTCCGATACGCTCACTCTGCCGCACTGCATCAGCATCGGTTCAGGCTGACCTGACACGAATGATCTCCCCTTTTGTTCCCGAAGTTATAGTAAACGACATTATTTTTTATACTTTGATAAATCATAGGCTGACTGTGGGGGCTTTCCGGTCGCTCCCACACCCCTTCGGACATCACTCTAATTTTATCTCCTACTATAAGGCAAAAATGCCCCCCTCAGAGAGGGAGGCATCGGATTCCGGGATTTCCTGTTTTCTTTCGTAGGGGGTATGCAGCTTTACAACAGATCATACATAGTCATGCTGATACCGCTGTTTTCAAGGTAATTGAGCGTGTTGGTGTAGTCCTCTGTAATGATCAGCTCAATGGAGGTGATGTGGCGGTAGGTGTAAGAGTCATACAGTGCGGGGCTTAAAACGTCATCGGGATTGTACTGTATGCTCAATTTCAGATACTTCTGACCTAAAACAGGAGTGGAATAGTCATAATATGAGTTGGAAACCTTATAGTAGTATTCCTGATCCGCAAGGATATCCTTCTTGACTGCCTGATATAATCCTTCGATGAATGCTTCATCGGTTTTCAGACTCTCATCGGTAACGTCAGTATAATGGCTGCCGTAGTATTCAGACGCGCTGTAGGTGCAGTATGACAGTTCTGCTTCGGTGGGAAGCATATTGTTTCTTCTGGCACTGTCGCTCTCCCAGAGATCGCGCTGTGAGATCTTTTTGTATTCCTCGGAATTATAGAGCTTCCGGAGCAGTGCTTCGATCTCATCACAGTTGTAATACCGTGCTCTGTAATAGCTGATACGATAATCTCTGTCGGTAGCAAAGCCGAGCTTCTTGTTGTAGTGGAATGAGAAATTGGTTCTGTTGATGAGGGGATACTGTTTATTGAAATGATCGTAGGCAGATTCCGCCTCATATGATTCAGAATAATTGTTCACCATGGATATATCCTCTTGTCCGAGGTAATAGGGGCGCGGGTTTTCCTTTTGTACACCCTCTATAAGCAGACGGTGGATCTGCGAAACGGTTTCGATGTTTTCGCTCTCGTAAAAGACGAGCTTGGAATCGCTGAGAGTAACACTGCTGACATTGGCAGCAGCCGGAACGTAGGTATCAATGCCGAGTCCTGTTGTCAGGGCAAATACAAAGCCGATAACAGCAGCCGTCGTGCAGAAATAGGCGATCAGCGAGGGGAGGAATCTGCCTTTCATACCTCTTGAAAAGATCAGGTGCAGGATAAAGAATGCTGCAAAGCCGATGATGAGATACCAGAAGCAGAACGTGAACATATTGGAAAAGCCGGAATACTGTGCAGACGCAGCCGCCATGCCGATAAATCCGCCGCAGAGTACCGATGTGCCGACCTTGATGACAACGGGCAGCCACTTGATGTTGAATTCATTCTGAGCGGTTTCTGCACGGCGCTTTTTAGCGGCGATATTGCCGAGGAGAACCATAGCTGCCGTAAAGATCAGCGTCCATACGACGGTGATCCACATCGCGCTGGTCTGTTTGTCAAGATAATAAGCGTCAAAGAAGCCGCAGAACCCTATCGGTGACAGCAAGGTGATAATGGGGGTATTGAAGATATTGTCAAACGAACAGCCGGGAATCATCGCGGTAGCCATTCCCCAAAAGATGGCAACCGCACCGAAATAGACCAGATTTTCAACGAATACAATGATATTGGAATCCAGTGCCGTGCCGCAGCAGTAGGCGATCAGGGTCGCAAAGCTGTATACCGCCGCTATGCCGAGAAGTCCGAACAGAATAAAGCTGATATCCGCTAACAGATAGTCCAGCCCGCGGCAGGTGAAGCCCATAACGATCAGGCTGCCTGCTGCAAAGGGAATCATCACGGAGATCATACCGCCGAGCAGGTGAGAAAAATACAGCGTACTTCTTGTGGCAGGTATTGCGCCGAACATATCCGTACTGCGCTTATTGTGCAGGAATGCAAAGGTGTGCGAAGCCGAGATGATCGCAAAGAATATCGCGCCGATCTGTGCGATAATGATCGAAGCATATCCGATGATGCCGAACTGGTATGTAAGATCGGTGCTCGGTGAGCTGAAAGCCGATGACATGGTCAGCACATAGAGATCGAGAGCGATGCCCACTGCCATCAGAATCGAAAAGATAATGAGAATGGTTCTGTTTCTGCGGAAAGCCCATTTGAAGAGCCGCGCAAAGTTTTTATTTTTCGAGGATATTGTTGATGTCATAGCCTACCGCCTCCATTTCACTGATAAATACTTCCTCAAGCGTCAGGGGCAGCATTTCCATATACACAGGATTCTGTGCCCTGATGGTATCCTCGATGGTCTGACCGTCCCCTCTGACGGTGAACATCATCAGCTTGCCCTGTTTTTTGATATTGACGATATCCAGATCGTTGAATACACCCTCGCCCAGCTCGTTTTCAAAGACAGCCTGCACACGGTGTATGCCGAGCTTGGCCTCGTCAAGCTCTTTTTCCATGACAACGCCGCCCTTATGGATCAGACCCACATGGTCGCACACGTCCTCCAATTCTCTGAGGTTATGGGAAGCGATCATGACGGTCGTGGAATTCTCTGCCACAAGCTCCATGATCAGCTTTTTGATAAGCTGACGCACAACAGGGTCAAGTCCGTCAAAAATCTCATCGAGCAGGATATACTTCGGGCATACCGACAGCGCGATCATCAGTGCCGCCTGCCGCTGCATACCCTTGGACATATTGACGATCCTGTCTTTGGGGTTGATCGGAAACAGAGAGCAAAGCCTTCTGTATTTTTCCTCATTCCATGTGGAATAAAGGTCGCGGTAGAGCTTTACAAGGCTGTCCAGAGTAGAACTGTTGTAGAAGTAGGGATAGTCGGAAATAAAGAAGCATTTTTCCTTGACGGCGGGGTTTTCAAAGGTGCTTTCCCCGTCAATTTCCACCGAACCGCCGTCGGGCTTGAACACACCCGAAATAATACGGAGCAGGGTAGATTTTCCCGAGCCGTTTGAACCGATCAGTCCGAAAACAGAGCCGTCCGGCACGGTAAACGACAGTTTTTCGAGAGCGGTTTTATCACCGAATCTCTTGGTAACATTCTTGATTTCAAGCATAGCTTTTGCCACCTCCGTGATAGATTTCGTCTGTTACCCTCAGTACGTCCTCATACAGGATACCCAGATCACAGGCGGTTTTGATTTCCCTTTTCAGGTTATTCATGGTATTTTCCTTCAATCCGGCGAGCTTTCCGGAGCTGTCGGATACAAATGAGCCTTTGCCGACCAGCGAATAGATATATCCGTTTTGTTCGAGAAGCTGATAAGCCTTTGAAACGGTGTTGGGATTGATACCGAGTGTAGCTGCAAGCTCTCTTACGGCGGCGATCTTTTCCTGCGGACGGAGCAGTCCGAGCGAAATTTCCTTGACGACCTCATTATAGATCTGCTGATAGATCGGTTCGCCGCTTCGGTAATTGATATTGAACATACTGAACACATATATTCCTCCTTTCAGATGCTGATAAATAATATCTGTAATTGTACTACATCAATTAGTACAATTCAAATATAGCATACCCCCCTGTGTTTGTCAATATGATTTTGGAAAATTGTTATAGTAAACGACATTATTTTTTATACTTTGATAAATCATCGGCTGACTGTGGGGGCTTTCCGGTCGCCCCACACCCCTTCGGATATCACTCTAATACTAATATCAGATAGACAGGGCGAAAAAGATCTGAGCGGAAAATTTCGCAGAGCGAGGCGGAAGACGCCGCTTGGCTGGC